>VAWY01000318.1:4686-6115 GCA_005888335.1 Actinomycetota bacterium | reverse complement strand
TCGGACACGGGCATTGCGAAGCCAATTCATCTCTGTGCCGCGTTCGTTCCTTCTGGCCCTTTGGCACTTATGTCTCTGGTGCCTCTTCGCTTCGTCGGTCGTATTTGGGGTCTTTGGTTGTCTGGAGCTTGTCGTCTCTAGTTGGCCTTCTGATGGCTTCTTGGTTCTCTGGCTTCTTGCTTGAAACGCCGTTCTTGAGCGCAATGACGGCGCCAGTTACAGTCCCGCTCGAAGGGAAGTAGCCCCAACGGGCGGCATCGTCAGGACGATCTTGGGGTCCGGTGTCGCCGGCGCGTCCCGCGCGAGCCAAACCTTCGCGTCGCACATCACGACCGGAGGTTGGATCACAGCTCCTTCGATTTGTCCTTGGTGTTGTTGCTTGCTCTTGGGGCGGAGACCCTGCTCTTGAGGCTTGGTGTTGGCGTGCGACGTCAGGGACGCCGCATCGGCATGGCCCGTCAAGCGCGTCGCAGTCCGCGGCGGCTTCCGCCGTCCTGGCACTGCCTGAGTGCCGGATCTCGTCCAACCCGGCAGCGACGCCGACACGGCTGACATGCCGCCCGACGGTCGCGGGTAGTCATCCGCCGATGCTCGATGCGGTAGCCATAGGTCCCGTCGAAGCGCTCGTTCTGGTCTGGTTGCTCAGCGTCGTCGCCGCCCTCGTGGTCTCGGCGCTCAAGGGCCACTGGGTGTGGTTCGTGCTCGGGGTCCTGTTTGCTCTTCCGGCGTACGTCGGCGCGCTTCTGCCAGCTCGTCAGGGATCAGTGTGGGCGAGGCGGCGGTAGCCGTGTCCCGCGGCGCAAAGCTCGTCCTCGCGGCGATCCTGGCGGTGTTGGTCGTGCTCGGAGGAGCGCTGGTGCTGCAGTCGGTTACGGGGCGCCTGTCGCGAGCTGGATCGCGGTGGCGCTGTTCTTTGTGGCGATGGCCGCGCGGTGGCTCCTCGTTAGCCGGCAGCTCCCGCTTCACATGCGGCGGCGCACTCGCGTCAGCCGACGTTCCCGGCGGAGACGGCCGGGAGTGCTGCTGGTCGTCTAGGCGGGACTGCCGCCAAGACGACGCGTGGACGGTCAAGCACGCATACGGTGCACATGCGTCCAACCGTTCTCGCTCTCGCTATCCATGCAAGGGGAGAGCGACGATCAGTCGGGATCGGTGGACAGCGCGTGCTGGAGGGCGTCGAGTACGAAGCGTGCTTCGTCGCGCCGGAACCGCATCAGCGTGTGGAACTCCCATTCCGGGATCTTGTGCGGTCCAAGCAAGATCTCACGCAAGGCGCCATGCGCCGCGAGCGCTTCGTCGCACGTCAGGCGAACGACGAGATTGCCGTCTGCGGCCTTAAACAGTCGTCGTGAGCTCGCCGAGATCTTTGGTCGCGTTGGCTGCGGCGAGCGCGACGCCTCCGAGCACGGGCAGTTCGCCGTCCGTCCAT
>VAWY01000318.1:4126-4627 GCA_005888335.1 Actinomycetota bacterium | reverse complement strand
CGTCCCGTGGAGGAGACTCACGTGCCCGCGAGTCGACCAACCGGCCGTCGTCGACCGTGATGTTCTCGGTTCGGCCTCGAACTCCCCGCCGGCGCCGTACCCGCGCGACGCGAACGATGTCGCAGGCGATGACGTCGGGGTGATGCGCTCGTCGCAGCAGGCGCCTGCCTGGCGCGCCGGCCGGGCGGGGGTTGACCTCGAGGCCGTGGTTGGGGGTCGTACCGGTTCGCCCGGTCGCACGGGACGGTGGATGGTCCGAAGTGGCTTCGGCGCGTTGCCGGCGAAACACAAGGGGGCCGCTTTCGCGGCCCCCTGGGGTCCGTGTTCGGATGTCAAGCGGCGCCTTACGTCGCTGACTGTCGAAAAAGACCGTCACCTCGCGACGTCGCAGTTGCGCGCGGTTGACCGCTCCTCAGCCTGCGCTCGGCATCCACTTCTGGTACGAACCGTTGTTGAAGGAATGGGTGTAGATCGCGCCGTCGGCGTTGCCATCGAGGAAGA
>VAWY01000318.1:0-4082 GCA_005888335.1 Actinomycetota bacterium | reverse complement strand
GAACGAGCCGTTGTTGCAGGAGAGCGTGTAGACGTGCCCTTCGGTGTTGCTATCGAGGCACAGCGCTGTGCGGCTGTTCCGCAGCGTGACGGTGTCGTTGTCGGACGCCTGGACGCGCCACTTTTGGTAAAAACCGGTGTTGGGCGCGGATCCGTAGACGCTGCCCTCGAAGTTGCTGTCCAGGGCGTGGCCTGTCGCCAGGCTCTGGAAAGTGACGCTGGCCGGTAGACCCAACGCCTGTGCGTGCGCCGGCGAAGAACTGCCAAGAAGCGCCACGATCAGCGTGAGGACAGCGAGCGCCACGAGGGCGGGCCGGCGCACTGCGCTGGCAGGCCCGATGACTGATGTGAACATCGGTACTCCTAGTGTTTGGGAATTGACGGAAGCGGGACACCTGCCCCGCCACAGCGCGTTGTCTAAGTGACACGCTGCAAGGTGAATCCTCGCGACCGGCGCTCAAAGGACGAACCCCCTTAGGGGTGGACCTTCCGACCCAACTCGAGCGGCGCGCTCCACCACGGATCGTGCTGGGAGCTCCTCTCGCTGGGCGGGCGCGCTCGCAGGCAGCACAATCAGCCGGCGCCCAGGATCAGATCAGGCGGCGGCTACCACTGCGACGCGTAGTACGCCTCGTACCGGAAGCGCCGGAGCGCGTTGCAGGAGCCGCGGCGTCACCGCGGTGAGGATCGAGGCGGCGATGCGCGCGACGGAAGCGGAACTCGCCAGCTTTCCGTCTAACAGGCCGAAGCCGAGCGACGTCCGCGCGAGCCGGGTAGCGATCGGCCGGCCGGTTTCATGTCCCGGACCGTGTCCCCAAATCGGCAAATATGACCCCGCGGGACGCGACCGACCTCGACAGAAAGCACTGCAAATCGCGCTAATCCGGTAAGCGTTCAGTGCCCCGGCGCTCGAGGGCGTCGCTCGGTCGGTGCTGGGTCAGGTGAGGAGCGGGACGGGGTCCCCGCGGGCGTGGGCGCTGAGGATGTCGATGAGGTAGGCGTGCAGCGAGCGGCGCTGTAGGCGGCAGGTGGTGTGGGCGGACAGCAGGCGCTCGGTGCGTCGCTCGCCGCCGGTGGACTGGCTGCCGAGACTGAGCTTGCGCGCGATGACGGCGCCGCGGAGTCCGCGCTCAGCGTGGTTGTTGGTGGGCTGCACCCCGGCGTGGTCGGCGAAGGTCCACAACGCGGGCCAGAGCTTGAGCAGGTTGCGCGCGAAGCGGCGGGTGCGCCGGTAGCGCGCGGCGCTGGAGGCGTGGCGGCCAAGGAGCGCCTTGAGCTCGCGGCGCAGCGCGCGGATGCGGCGCTTGAGTTCACGGCGGTCGCCGGTGTGCTGGTAGATCTCCCACGCCCAGAACAGCTGCGCGCAGATGCGCAGCCCGTGCTCGCCGAGTTCGTGCTCGGCGGCGAGGCCGTCGGCGTGGGCGGCGAAGTCGCGCTGCAGATGCGACCAGCAGACCTGGCGGCGGCGCAGCGGGAGGTGCGCGTAGGCCCACCAGCGATCCGACGTGATGATCGCCTGGCTTGAGCCCAGCAGCGCCTTGGCGTGGTCTTCGTGGCGGTCGGGCGCGATGCGCAGGACGGCGTGGCGGTCGGTAAACGCGCCCCACAGTGCGCGCTGGTTGCCCTGCAACCGCCAGCCGGTCTCGTCGACGTTGACGTGCGCCGCGCCGCGGACCTCGGCCAAGAGCTCGTCGTAGGGCACCTCCAGCGCGTCGCTGGCGCGTTGCAAGATCGCCTCGACGCTGCCGGTGCAGATCCGCGCCGCGAACAGCTGCTCGCACAGCTCGACGACGTCACGGCGCGAGATGCGGTTGCGCACCGACAGCGTCACGATGGCGGCTTGCAGGCGCGGACCGAAGGCGCTGGCGGCGACCTCGGTGGGCAGCGCGCCGCGCTGCTTGGCGCCGCAGTCGGGGCAGCGCACGCGCTGGCACTGGTGCTCGATGACGCGCACCGTGATCGCCGGCAGCTCCTCGAGCTGATGGCGCGCCGGATCGCCGACCGCGACGCGCTCGGCGGCCACGAACACGTGCCCGCACTCGCACCGGTCCGGCCAGTGCTCGACGACCTCGTCGACGGCCCACGCCGGCAGCAACGGCCGCCCTTGGCCCTCGTGACCGGGCTGGCCGCCCTGCTTGCGACCCGATCGGTCCTTGCCGCGCCGCGGCGGCGCGCCGGGCGGATCCTGGCTGGGCGGCTGCGAGGAGTTGCGCGAGTTGCGCCCCAACCGGCGCTCGAGCTGCGCGATGCGCTCCTCCTGACGGGCCACACGCTCGGTCAGCCGCGCGATCTGCTCGTCCATCCGCAGCAGCACCGCGACCACCGCCTCACGGCCCTGGTCGTAGATCGCCTCCGCCTCGGCGCGCTCCACACCACAGAGTTCGCCGCCGCCGCGTTATGTCCCGCCGACCGACTGAACGCCTACCTAATCCGCTAATCCGACGTCAGACGGACGCTCTTCAAAACTGGTAGGGCGTGGCAGCCCCACGCTTGGAAGGTTCGATTCCTTCGCCGCTCCGTGGCTGCAAATCAGCGCATTAGGTCGGGCGGGCGCGTCCGGTCTCGGTCGAGCATCGGTCGTCCGTGTCCCGGAACGTACAGGGCGCCGTCGTCGCTCCCGTGGTCGCCGAGACCACCGCCGAGCTTCTTAGCTAGATTCTTAGCTAATGCAGGTCAACATGCACGATGCCAAGACTCGCCTCAGCGAGCTCGTTGCCGCCGCGGAGGGTGGCGAAGAGGTGATCATCGCTCGCGGTGGGACGCCGGTCGTGCGGCTGGTCCCCGTCGCCGTCGAGCACCCGCCCGTTCGGCTCGGGGTTCTGGCCGGCCAGATCGACCCACATCGCCCTCTGGGCGCTCGGCGAACCGGACCGGCTCAGCGACGGCGAGCGCGCGCTGCTCGTCGATCCGACGGTCGACCGACGCCTGAGCCCGATATCGGTCTGGGAGGCCGCGATCAAGCGCCAAGCCGGCCGACTGCGCGCACCGCGCAACCTGGCCGCGGTCATGGCCGCCGAGTTTCGGATGCTCGACATCACAGCATCGCTGCTCGAGGCCGCCGCCGAGCTGCCGCCGCATCACGCCGACCCCTTCGATCGCGTCATCATCGCCCACGCGCTGAGCGACGACCTCAGCGTCCTGACCCGCGATCCCGTGTTCGCGGCGTACGGCGTCAAACTCGTAGCCTGAACCCCGGAGATCCGAGACGCGCTCGCCCGGACTCTTCCTCCGCGGCAGCCGAGAGCCGCCTCTATCGCCCGGCTTGGTCCCTCGCCGCGGAAGCTATCGCGTGTCCCGAACCGCGTCCCAAATCGGCAAATGTGACCCTCCGGGACACGACCGAGCTCGACAGAAACCGCTGCGAATCGAGCTGATCCGGGCTCGAAGGGACGCTCTTCAACATCGGTAGGGCGGGGCAACCCCACGCTTGGAAGGTTCGATTCCTTCGCCGCTCCGTGGCTGCAAATCGGCGGCCGCCCGGCCCATGTGAGGTCCGGGCTCGGGCCCGACCGCACCCGGCTCGGCCAGGAGTGCTGAATCCCACCCCTTGGGTCGTGGGAGCGCGAGCCGCCGTGCGCGACCGTCCCTGACGCACACCGTCATGCGCCCCGGCCGTCCTGCCGGGGCCCCGAAAGAAGGGACACACGATGACCACCACCCCCAAGACCAGCCGAGCCCGCCGCCGGGTCGGCGTCCTGGCCGCCGCGGCGCTCGCCGTCGGCGCGTTCGCCGCTCCGGGCGCCGCCCACGCGGCCGGCTGTCCGGGCGCCGATGTGCCGCTCAACGGCCCCCACGTCACCATGGGGCAGCAGCGCCAGGCGAGCGACGCGATGATCTGCGTGGCCAACGAGGCCCGCGCCATCCGCGGCCTCTCGCAGCTGACCGTCGACCAGTCGCTGTCCGACTTCGCGCGCAACAAGAGCGACACCATCACCCGGGGCTCCAACAACGTCGCCTGCGGCGGCGTTGCAGAGAACGTCTTGCCGTTCTCGGCCTGCGTCGAGTCGGTCGAGGTCCTCGTGCCCGCGCCCACCCCCAGGCAGCTCATCGACGGGATCCTGACCGGCAACGGCAACGCGATCG
>VAWY01000317.1:2522-4874 GCA_005888335.1 Actinomycetota bacterium | reverse complement strand
GCGCGCTGGCCGTTCGCGTGCGGGAGCGAGGACGCAGCTTCACCGTCGCGCTGCCGGCGCGCTGGCGACCGGGCGCCAGCGCGTACGCTCGCCGCATCCTCGCCCGCGCCGAGGCGACGATGCGCTCGCTGCAAGGCGTCCGCCAGGACGAGCGCGTGACCAGCGGACCGGGCAGTCTCGCCACGACGACCTACTGGCTTGCCGCGCCCGATCGTCGGCGCTACCTCACCGGCCGTGGCGTGCGGTCGATCGCCATCGGCCGGCGCGAATGGCAGCGCCTGCCCGACACCGGCTGGCGGCGCGTCAACGCCTCCGGCGGCGTGCCGTTCCGGACGCGGTCCTGGTTTCGCTGGACGCCGTACGCGGTCGCGGTCCGCCTACTGGCGCTCACCCGGCGGGAGGCGAACATCGCGCTGATGGATCCGGGCACGCCGGCCTGGATCCGTCTGCGGATCGACCGCCGCACCGGCCGCGTGCTCAGCGACCGGCTGATCACCCCCGGCGAGTCGCTGCTCCAGCGCTACTCACACTTCAACCGACCCCTGTCGATACACCCCCCGCATGACCGCTGAACCGCACGTCGACCCCGCACCCGCGCAACGTCGCGCCGGCTCGTGGATCGGACGCACCGTCGCGATCCTGATCGCCGCGGGGTTCGTCGGGCTGCTCGTCTACGGCGTGCTCGCCCGCTCGCCCGACACCACGATCGACGACTCGCTCGCCAAGTCCGAGCCGATCGCCGCGCCCTCATTCGAGATGGCCGTCCTGCAGCGCGGAGACCTCGGGCCGATCCTCTCGCGGCGCCTGCGCCCAGCTCTGGCCGACGGGCGCGTGGCACTCAGCGAGCTGCGCGGCATCCCCGTGGTACTCAACTTCTGGGCATCGTGGTGTGTGCCCTGCCGCGAGGAAGCGCCAGGACTCGAGCGCACCTGGCGGCTGGCCCGGCGTTCCGGCGTCCTGTTCCTGGGGCTCGACGAGCAGGACATCTCCGACGACGCCCGCAGCTTCCTCCGCGTGTTTCACATCGACTACCTCAACATTCGCGAGCCCACCAACAGCGTCGGGCGCAGGTACGGGGTCACGGGCTTCCCGGAGACGTTCTTCATCTCGCCGGCGGGCCGGATCGTCGGTCACGTGATCGGTGTGGCCGACGAAGCGAAGCTGCGCGCGGGCATTCAAGCGGCTCGCGCCGGGGGCGTCATCGCCGCCGAGCGCGGAGGCGCTCAGAGCTCCGCGAAGTAGACGCCGTGCTGGCGAACGGGCCGCTGACCCGCGCCGAGGCATCGACCGACGGACGCCGGCCTCGCGAAGCGATGACCCACTCGAGGTGGTGATTGCCCGCCGGCCTTCTCCTCGCCGCACTCGTCGCCGCGACGGCGGGGGTCGTGGCCTGGCTGGAGCGCGATGTCCGCCGGCGCGGTGAGCCCCGTTCGGTCATGCTCGTGGCAAGCGTCCTGCTCGCCTTCGGCTGGGCGTATGCCGTCATCAGCGCGGTCATCGAACGTGTCTGGCCGATGGGCGTGGCCCCGGGACTCGCGCTGGTCATCGGTGTCCCGGTCGCGCTCGCCGGCGCATGGCTGGTCGCCGCGGGCGAAGCGCCCCTCAACGATCGACCTCGCCCTCGCCGCCGGTTGCCTCGATTGCGGCATCCCGACAGCGCGGGGGCGACGCTGCTCTTGGCGGGCATCGCGATCTCGGGACGGTCCGGCTTGGCGTGCCTGCTCAGCACGGCCTTTGCCGGCTTCGCTTTGCTCTACGCGCACATCGAATCCCGGGTGGTTGAGCGACGAACCAGAGACCGTCGAACGCAGGGGCGCCCCGCCCGAGAGCGCTGAGCCGCGGGAGGAAACGGTTTCGGTCGCGCGGCTGTTTGGTCTACGATCCTCGTAGCAGATGGTCGGCGGATCGTTCCCCGCACGGCCCTTGGAGAGCGCCAGCGTTTCCACCGGCGGCACCGCCCCGAGCGGCGAGCGGCCGATGCGCCGGCCGAGCCCTGACGCTCGAGGGGCCGGATGATCCGGCGCAGGCGCTGGGCCTACGTCACGGTCGCCGTCTGCGCGCTGGCGGCGACCGCCGCTCTGACGATTGCGCCCTCGAGTGGCCCGAGCCGGTCCGGTGCCGCCGGCCCAGGTCCACGGTCCCAATCAGCGCGCGCGCCGGCCCCGCCCGGAACGTCGGCACGCTTCACCTATCTGGCCCGACAGCACACCAACCGCTGCGACCTTCGAGCGAGCGAGATCCTGTCCTACCCCGCGACCCGGCGCATGCAGGGATCGTGCTGCACGCCCATGGTCAAGAGCAGCTACCGGCAGCAGGTGAGCTATCTCAAGCACTACGCGCGCGCGCCCGAGG
>VAWY01000317.1:0-2515 GCA_005888335.1 Actinomycetota bacterium | reverse complement strand
GCTATCGGTCGGTCTCGCTGACTCGGGGCGAGCGTGCGACCTATCGGCGTGCGATGGCGATGACCGACGAGAAGGGGCCGTGCTGCTGTCATTGCTGGCGTTGGGAGGCCTTCGAGGGCCTGAGCAAGCACCTCATCGCCGATCGACACTGGAGCGCGAAGCCACTCGCGGGCCTGATCGGCGCCCTCGACGGGTGCGGCGGATCGGGCCACGCCAGGGCACCGCCGGGGTGAACGCCCGACACGGTCGCGAGGGAGCCGGCGGAGTCACACGCGACAGCGGCGGCTGACCGGTACGTCGAGTGCCGGTTGGGGAGCGGGGTCGCGCTTACACCACGTAAGCCGGCGCGTCCGTAGGTCCGCGACGCCCAGGAAGGGGTACGGAACGTCACCGACGAGCGCGCTGCACCGGAAGGCTCGGCGCCGCCCCTTCTGCGCTCCCGTGCTCATGCAGCGAACGAGGCGCTCCCGCCCGGTCAGCTCGCCTCGCCTCACCCGGCCGCGGGTATCGGCCGCGATCGCGCGCTGCAGAGCTACCCGCACCACGACTCTTCGCCGCAGCGGCGCGCCGCGCGGCCTCTGGTCTTGCTCGACCACGATGCGCGCCTCGCGGTCTGCCCGGATCGCAGCCGACCGATCGGTCTGGTAGCCGGGCATGCCGCTGTGCAGAGCAATCACCAAGCCGGCCCCCGCCCCGCCGAAGACGAGCACCGCCAGCAGCCATTGCAACCAGAGCGGTGGTCGCCGGATGGCCGCCCACCGCCCAGAGTGGCCTCCGACATGGGCGCTGCTCGGCTCCGCCGAGGGCGAAGGCTCGCCTGACGAGGAATCGTCTGGCATCGAGCTGCCCGCTCCGTCGATATCCGTCAGGCCCTGAGCCGTTCCACCGCGGCGGTTGTGAGGCGCGTCGCGGCCGCACCGCTCGGCGAGCTGCGCGCGCGGCCGAAGCGGCGCAGGCGCAGCGAGTTGGACACGACGCTGACCGAGGAGGTGGCCATGGCGGCCGCGGCGATCACCGGGTGCAGCGCGCCGACCGCGGCGAGCGGGATGGCCGCGATGTTGTAGCCGAACGCCCATCCGAGGTTCTGGTAGATCACCCGCAGCGTCCGACGCGACAGCCCGATCGCGGTCACGACGCCCTCGAGATCGCCGGACATCAGGGTGATGTCGGAGGACTCGATGGCCACATCGGTGCCGGTCCCGATCGCGATTCCCAGGTCGGCCTGAACGAGCGCTGGGGAATCGTTGATCCCGTCGCCGACCATCGCCACCACGCGCCCGCGCTCCTGCAGGCGGGCAACCTCGGAGACCTTGTCCTCGGGGAGCACCTCGGCCAGCACGCGGTCGATCCCGACCTCGCGCGCGATCGCCTCTGCGGTGCGCGCGTTGTCGCCGGTGATGATGGCCACCTCGATGCCCAACTGGTGCAGCTCGTCCACGACGGCGCGCGCGTCGGGCTTGACGGTGTCGGCGACGGCCAGCACGCCGCACACGCGGCCCTCCCAGCCGGCGAAGACGGCCGTCCGGCCCAGCGCCTCCCACTGAGACGCCGTCCGCTCGAGCTCCGCGGACGGCTCGAGGCCCTCGTCGGCCATCAGCTTCCGTCGGCCGACGACCACCCGCGTCCCGTCGACCGACGCCACCGCGCCGTGACCCGCCACAACGGTGAACGCCGTCGCCACGGAGCGCTCGGCGCCGCGCTCGCGCGCGGCGCGCACGATCGCCGTCGCGATCGGATGCTCGGAGTCGGCCTCAACGGCGGCGGCGCGCCGCAACACCTCCTCCGAAGCGATGTCGGCGCTCGCCTCGACATCCAGCAGCGACATCTCGCCGCGGGTCAGCGTCCCGGTCTTGTCGAAAACCGCGATGTCGAGCCGGCGGGCGCGCTGGAGCACCTCGCCACCCTTGATGAGCACGCCCAGCGACGCGCCGCGACCGGCACCCACCATCAGGGCGGTGGGCGTCGCCAGCCCGAGCGCGCACGGGCAGGCGATGATCAGCACCGCGACCGCGGCGATCAGGCCGCCGGTGGCGTCGCCGACCGCGAGCCACCAGACGGCGAAGGTCGCCGTCGCGACCGCGAGCACGACCGGGACGAAGATGGCCGCCACCTGGTCGACGAGTCGCTGCACCGGCGCCCGGCTCGCCTGCGCCTGCTCGATGAGGCGCACGATCTGCGCCAGCGCAGTGTCGCGGCCGACGGCGGTCGCCCGGACCGTCAGCGCGCCACTGGTGTTCATCGTCGCTCCGGCGACGGTCGCGCCCGGGCTCTTCTCGACCGGGATCGACTCGCCCGTGAGCATCGACTCGTCGACCGCGGAGGCGCCGTCGATGACCACGCCGTCGACCGGCACCTTCTCGCCGGGGCGCACGCGCACCCGATCACCGACGTGCACCTGCTCGACCGGCACCATCCGCTCCTCGCCGTCGACGAGCAGGCGGGCCTCCTTGGCGCCGAGCTCGAGCAACGCGCGGATCGCTCGCGACGCGCGCGAGCGAGCGCGCGCCTCGAAGTA
>VAWY01000036.1 GCA_005888335.1 Actinomycetota bacterium | reverse complement strand
GCGATTGTGACGAGCCTTCATCGCCACTTCGCCACCGCGCCGAGCGACTCGACGAGCGCCGCGAGCATCGCGACCGCGATGCCGATGTTGAACAGCCGTGCCTTGAGCACCAGTCCCTCCTTGGATTGACGACGAGCCGCGGTGCACCTGCTCAGCTACGGGCTCGTCGCCGCGTTCGTCGCGCGCAACCTTTGGATCCCCGGCGTCCCGCTGGTCGCCCTCGGCGGCGGGCTGAACCTCGCGGCGATCACCGCCAACGGCGGCGTCATGCCCGCCGACCCTGACGCCGTGCGCCGCGCGGGACTGCCGCTCGAGCACGCCGACTACATCAACTCGGCGATCGTGGCCCATCCCAGGCTCGCGCCGCTGGGGGACGTCTTCGCCGTCCCCGCCGCGTTCCCGCTCCACAACGTCTTCAGTATCGGCGACGTGCTCATCGCGGTCGGGGCGCTCGTGTTCGTGCACCGCATCGGCGGGTCGCGGCTCGGCGGCCACCGCGCCGTCGTCGAGCGCGTCGAGCTCGTGCGCGCGAGCCCGGCGAGCTGGCTGGTCCGCGTCACCGGCCGCGCGCTGCTCGGCACCGCCGCGGGCACCGCGCAGCTCGTCGTCGCCGACGGCGCGGGCGAGCGGCTGCTGCCCGCCCTGCCCGAGGGCGCGCCCGCTGGGGCGCGCGGGCCGGGCTTCCGCGCCGCGTTCCACCTGCCCGCGGCCGGCGAGCGCATCCCGCTCGGAGCCCTGCGCCTGCGCCTCCCGGGCCTGCCCGACCTCGACCTGAGCAGCGCCGCACCGCGCCGCGGCGCCTAGCCGTGCGCCGGCTGAACGCCTACGTCGCCTCGGTCATCGCCGCCGGGCTCGCGGCGGTCGCCCTCGTGGCCACCGGCGACCCACTCGCCGGCTTCCATCACGACGCCCCGCTGCTGATCACCCTCGTCGTCGGGACGATGGTCGGCGAGATGCTGCCGATCCAGGTCGTCCTGCGCCGCGCGCAGGGCGAGATCGTCCTGTCGACGACGTTCGCCTTCGCCACGCTGCTCGCCTTCGGTCCCGACACCGCCTGCATCGCGCTGGCCGGGGCCTCGGTGGTCGCCGACTGCCTGAGCCGCAAGGCGCCCGCCAAGATCGCGTTCAACGCGTCCCAGTATGCGGTGACGATCGTCACGAGCGGCGCATTCCTCGCGCTCCTGACCGGCGTCCCGCACCCCGGCGACCATCCGTTCCTCAACGGCGACCTCCCGGGCATCATGGCCGCGGCGGCGGTGTTCTACGCCGTGAACACGATGATCGTCGCGACGGTGATCGCGCTCGTCGAAGAGATCGGCGTCTGGGAGTACCTGACGCGCAACTTCCTCGTCCAGGCGTCGAGCGCCGGCCTGCTGCTGGGCCTCTCGCCCATCCTCGTCATCGTCGGGACGTTCGGCCTCGGCGCGCTGCCGCTGCTCGCCCTCCCGCTCGTCGCCATCTACCGCGGCGAGCGCCAGGCGCTGGCCAAGGAGCACCAGGCGCTCCACGACGCCCTCACCGGCCTTCCCAACCGCACGCTCTTCCACCAGCGCGTCAACGCGACGCTCGCGGCCGGCGGCGGCGCCACGCACGCCGTGATGCTGATGGATGTCGACCACTTCAAGGAGGTCAACGACACCCTCGGCCATCACCACGGTGACGAGCTGCTGCGCGAGATCGCCGCGCGCCTCGCCCAGGCCGTCCGCCCCGAGGACACCGTGGCCCGCCTGGGCGGGGACGAGTTCGCGGTCCTGGTGCCCGACCTCGACCGCGCCGACAGCGCGGTCGCGGTGGCCGAGCGCCTGCTGCGCGCGCTGCAGGCGCCGATGCAGATCGAGGGGTTGAGCCTCGAGGTGACGGCGAGCATCGGGATCGCCACGCATCCCGCGCACGGCGATCGCGTCGAGATCCTCCTGCGCCACGCCGACGTGGCCATGTACCAGGCCAAGCGCGCGCACTCCGGCCACCAGGTCTACCGCGCGGAGAACGACCGCCACAGCACGCGTCGGCTGACGCTCGCCGCGGAGCTGCGCAAGGCCATCGACGAGGGCGAGCTCGAGCTGCACTTCCAGCCGCAGACCGAGGTCGCCACCGGCACCGTGCGCGGCGTCGAGGCGCTCGTGCGCTGGCGGCATCCGACCCGCGGGCTCATCGCCCCCGGCGACTTCATCCCGCTGGCCGAGCGCAGCGGGCTCATCACGCCGCTCACGTCGTTCGTGCTCGACCAGGCGCTCTGCCAGGCGCGCGGCTGGCGTGACTCCGGGCTACGGCTGCCGATTGCGGTCAACCTCTCGGCGCGGAGCTTCCTCGACCACGAGCTGCCCGCGGAGATCGCCGCCCTGCTGGCCAAGTGGGGGACCGACGCTGAGCTGCTGCAGCTCGAGATCACCGAGAGCATGCTCATGAGCGACCCCGACCGCGCGCGGACCGTCCTCGAGCGCCTCACGAGCCAGGGCCTGCGGCTGTCGATCGACGACTTCGGCACCGGCTACTCCTCGCTCGCGCAGCTCAAGCGCCTCCCGGTCGACGAGATCAAGATCGACCGGTCGTTCGTCATCGACATGGGCTCGAGCGCCAGCGACGAGGCGATCGTGCGCTCGACCATCGAGCTCGCGCACAACCTCGGGCTCAGCGTCGTCGCCGAGGGCGTCGAAGACGAGGCGAGCCTGCGCACGCTGCGCCGCCTGGGCTGCGACCTCGCCCAGGGCTACCACCTCGGCCGGCCGGTGCCCGCCGAGTCGCTCACGCCGCTGCTCGGCGGCGTGGCGCTGCGCCGCGCCGCCTAACGCCCCGCGCAGGGCGTCGCGCTCGTCAGCTGCTGCGTGAAGCCGTCGGCGTACGTGAGCTTCGCCGTCGTCGTCCACGCGCCCTCGGCGGGGCACGTGGCGGGCGTGCGGAGGTAGGCCCTCCGTCCGCTGCGCGTCCTGCGGCCGTGCGCGACCCAGCGAACCTGCAGGTCGGTGAGCGCGAAGCCGCCGGGGATGATCGGCCGGACCGTGATCGTCGAGCCGCGGATCAGATCGCGGAAGACGGAGATCACCGTCGCGCCCGCCTTGACCACGACGATGACCTGGCGCCTCGCGTTGAAGAACGTCACGTGCGTCCCGAACGGCGGGCTGGCGCCCGGGTTGACCATCGTCGCGCCCGTGCCGACCTGCGACGCTCGCGGGCACGCCGACGGGCCCTTCGCCCGCAGCAGGTCGTCGGATGCGCGGCAGTAGGGCAGCGCCGTCGTGTCGAACCGCGTGCCGGGCGCGAAGTCCAGGACGATCTCCTTGATCGCCCGCGGCTTGCCCGCCGGCTCGCCCGGGTCGCTCCACGCGACGTGCATGCTCAGGCCGGCGGAGGCCGCCGGGACCGCGCGCGAGTACGTCAGCTCGAAGGACGCGGCGAACTGGTCGCTCGCAAGCGCACCCCCGGGTCCGGCGAAGCACGCCGCTCCGATCACGCCGCCGACGATGAGCCTGCGCATCTACGAGCGACGCTATCTCGCGCGCCGACCGCCGACAACCGCGCCGCCTCAGCCGGGCAGCACGCCCGGGCACAGCGGCGGCGGCAGCGTGCACGACGGCGGCGGCGGGTCTTGCGGCTGCTGCTGCTGCTGGGGCGGCGAGTCCTGCGGCGGCGGGCCGCCCTGCGAGGGCGGCGGCTGCTCGCTGGCCGGCGGCGGCTCGACGGGCGCGGCGAAGACCGGGTCCCCCGGCGCGCGCCGCGGGTCGCGGCCGGCGTGGCGCGCCAGCACGTCGAAGGCGGCGCGGCGGTGGCCGAACGGGTCGATGAACCCCGAGTCCCAGGCCTCCAGGAGCGAGTCGGCGTTCCACTGGTAGAAGTAGACGCGCCGGATCCGGGGCTCGCTGTCGGCGACCTGCAGCACGAAGCGCGTCACCGTGGCCGCGTGGGCGGGCGACTCGGGGAAGGCGATCTGCGCGCGGTAGTGGTTGCGCCGGACCAGGCCGCCGGTCTCGGTGATCCAGACCTCGCCGCGCACGACGCGCAGCAGGCGGCGCGTGCCGCGCGTGCGTAGCCGGTTCGCGTCGAGGTAGTTGTGCAGCCCCCACAGGCGCGGGACGTGGTGCGCCGCGGCGCTGAACGCGCGGATCCAGCTCGCCATGTTCGGCTGGTCGAGCACGTCGGCGGCGACCACGGTGCAGCCCGGGCACGCGTCCTTGACGACGTCGTAGTAGGCCGCGGCCTTGTCGGGCCGGCGGCACGTCGGCTGCGAGCAGTGGTCGGCCTCGTTCCACGCCGTGTACTCGCGCACCCACGGATAGGCCAGCCGGAAGCGTTCGAACGCGGCGGCGAACTCGCCGACGCCGGGCAGGTAGCCGCGCCGCGGGCCGCTCCAGGCATGGCCGAAGGCGACGAGCGGCTCGACGCCCGCGGCGCGCGCGGCGGCGAGCCACCCGGCGACCCACCGGCGCTCGACGGTCGAGCGCTGCACGTCCCAGGACACGACGATCCGCGCCTGGCGGACGCCGAGCCAGCGGAAGCGGGCGTCGGCGAACATCGCCGGCTTCTGGTCGCCGATGCCCACGAGCACGCGGGCGCGCGCCGCCGCTGGGGCGCCGGCGAGGGTCACGAGAAAGACGAGCGCGGCGATCCGGCGGCGCCTCATCGCCGGGCGGTTGTTCCCCAAACGCCGACGTTCATGCGCCGGTGGAGGTCCCGCCGCGCCATCGCGTAGGCTCGCCCGCCGCATGGCAGCCCAGGTCATCGACGGCAAGGCGGTCGCCGCGCGCGTGCGCGCGCGGGTGGCCCAGGACGTCGCCGCGTTCACGACCGAGCACGGGCGCACGCCCGGGCTCGCGACCGTCCTCATCGGCGACGACTCCGGCTCGGCCGTCTACGTCGGCGGCAAGCAGCGCGCGACCAAGGAGGTGGGCATGGCCGGCTTCGACCACCGGCTGCCCGCGGACGTGCCGCGCGTCGAGGTCGTGGCGCTGCTGGACTCGCTCAACAGCGACGAGGCGGTCGACGGCATCCTGGTCCAGCTCCCGGTGCCCGGACACCTCGACGGCGTCGAGCTCACCGGCATGGTCGATCCGCGCAAGGACGTCGACGGCCTCACGCCGGTGAGCACCGGCCTGCTCTCGCTCGGCCGGCCGGGGCTGCGGCCCTGCACGCCGACCGGCGTCATGGACCTGCTCGCCGAGGTCGGCGCCGAGCTCGAGGGCGCCGAGGCGGTCGTC
Source organism: Actinomycetota bacterium (assembly GCA_005888335.1). The sequence continues at coordinate 40,521 of VAWY01000036.1, read as the reverse complement.
GTCGGGCGCTCGAACCTGTTCGGCAAGCCGATGGCGCAGCTCCTGCTGGCGGCCAACGCGACGGTGACCTTGTGCCACTCGCGCACGCGCGACCTCCCGGGGGTCTGCCGCCGCGCTGACGTGCTCATCGCCGCCGTCGGCCGGCCCGAGATGGTCCGCGGCGACTGGGTCAAGCCCGGCGCCGTGGTCATCGACGTCGGGGTCAACCGCCTCGAGAGCGGCCTCGTCGGCGACGTCGCCTTCGCGGAGGCCGCGGCCGTCGCGCGGGCGATCACGCCCGTCCCCGGCGGCGTCGGCGCGATGACGGTTGCGTGCCTGCTGCGCAACACGCTCCAAGCCGCCAGGATGCGCGGATGACGCTGCACAAGGTGCGCGGCGGCGACGTGCTCGCCGGCCTGGGCGGGATCGCCCTGCTGGTCGTGATGTTCTTCCCGTGGTACCGCTTCCTCGAGGGCCCGTACACCGGCACGCGCGACATCGCCGCGAACAACACCGAGCAGAGCGCCTGGCAGGCCTTTCACGTCACGCTCGTGCCGCTGGTGCTCCTCGCGCTGCTGGGCATCGCGCTCCTGGTCAGCACCGCCTACGAGCACACGCAGGCCTGGCCGGTCGCCGCGCAGGTCCTGACCGCCGTGGTCGGCCCGATCGCCTCGGTCTGGATCCTGCTGCGCCTCGTCAACCCGCCCGGCCCCAACTTCGCCGCCGATCGCCTGTGGGGCGCGTGGCTCGGCTTCGCGCTCGTGCTCGCCATCACGGCGGGCGCGTGGTGGTCGATGCGCGACGCCGATCGGCCCTGAGATGGTTGATCGCGCGGCCGCCGAGCCGGGTGTGGGGGTCGTGTGATCAGCCATCTAACCTTGAGGGCCTCATGATCGACCGCGAGCAGGTCCTCCACGTGGCCCGCCTCGCGCGCCTGCAGCTGACCGACGAGGAGGTCGAGCGCATGGCGGGCGAGCTGAGCAAGATCCTCGGGCACATCGACACGATCAACGAGCTCGACCTCGAGGGCGTGCCGCCGACCTCGCACGTCGTCGAGGTCGCCAACGCCGTGCGTCCCGACGTTCCGCGGCCGTCGTGGGACCGCGAGGTCATGCTCGGCGCGGCGCCCGAGCGCACCGAGGATGGCTTCCTCGTCCCGAGCCCGCAGGCATGAGCCTCGTCGAGCTCACCGCCAAGCAGGCCGGCGAGGCGCTCGAGCGCGGCGAGTTCAGCTCGCGCGAGCTCTTCGACGCCTACCGCGAGCGCGCGGCGGCCGACGAGCTCAACGCGTTCGTCTGGGTCGCCGACGAGGCGCCCGGCGTCGAGGGCGTTCCGCTGGCGGTCAAGGACCTGTTCTGCACCAAGGGCGTCCCGTCGCAGTCGGGCTCGCGCATCCTCGAGGGCTACCGCCCGCCGTACACGGCGACGGTCGTCGAGAAGATCGGCGCCCCGCTGCTCGGCAAGACCAACCAGGACGAGTTCGCGATGGGCTCGTCCAACGAGAACTCCGCCTACGGCCCCGTCCGCAACCCGTGGGATCGCGAACGCGTCCCGGGCGGCAGCTCGGGCGGCAGCGCGGCCGCGGTGGCCGCCGGCCTGGCGCCGTGGGCGATCGGCACCGACACCGGCGGCTCGATCCGCCAGCCCGCCGCGCTGTGCGGGATCGTCGGCCTCAAGCCGACCTACGGCGCCTGCTCGCGCTACGGGATGATCGCCTTCGCCTCCTCGCTGGACCAGGCCGGCCCGTTCGCGCGCGACACCACCGACGCGGCGCTGCTCTTCGGGCGCATGATCGGCCGCGACCCGTGCGACTCGACGTCGCTGGCCTTCCCCGAGCCCATCCGGCTGCCCACCGCCGAGCACCTCGACGGCATCCGCCTGGGCGTGCCGAGCGAGCTCGCGGCTGGCGCTGGCGCGCTCCGATCCGGCGAGGGCATCGAGCGCGGCGTCCTCGCCGCCTTCCGCGAGACGCTCGCCCTTGCCGAGAAGCTCGGCGCGTCGGTCGAGGAGTGCTCGCTGCCCCACGCCCCGCATGCTCTCGCCGCCTACTACGTGCTCGCGCCGGCCGAGGCGTCGGCCAACCTCGCCCGCTATGACGGCGTGCGCTACGGGCTGCGCCGCGACGGCGAGGAGGGGCTCGTCGCGATGTACACGCAGACGCGCCACGACGGGTTCGGCCCGGAGGTCAAGCGGCGCATCCTGATCGGGACCTACGCGCTGTCGAGCGGCTACTACGAGGCGTACTACGGACGCGCGCAGCAGGTGCGCACGAAGATCAGCGAGGACTTCCGCGCGGCGTTCGACCGCTTCGACTTCATCGTCACGCCCACCGCGCCGAGCGTCGCCTTCCGGCTCGGCGACAAGGTCGACGACCCGCTGGCCATGTACCTCAATGACTACTGCACGGTGCCGATGTCGCTGGCCGGCATCCCGGCCGTCTCGATCCCCGCCGGCCTCGCCGACGGTCTGCCGGTCGGCTTTCAGATCGCCGGCCCCGCGTTCAGCGAGAACCGCATCCTCGACGCAGCCCACGCGCTCGAGCAGGTGATCGGCTTCGACGGCTCGGAGGCGCGCCGATGACCGTCCACAACTACGAGCCCGTCATCGGCCTCGAGATCCACGTCCAGCTCTCGACGAAGACGAAGATGTTCTGCTCGTGCGCGCTGTCGTTCGGCGAGCCGCCCAACACCCGCACGTGCCCTGTCTGCCTCGGCCTGCCCGGGTCGCTGCCGGTCGTCAACGAGAAGGCCATCCACTACGGGCTGATGATCGGCCTCGCGCTGGGCTCCGAGCTGGCGCCGCGGTCGATCTTCCACCGCAAGAACTACTTCTATCCCGACCTCCCCAAGGGCTACCAGATCTCCCAGTACGACCTGCCGCTGTGCCGCGGCGGGCAGCTCGGCGAGGTGCGCATCCACCGCGTGCACCTCGAGGAGGACGCGGCCAAGCTCGTCCACGTCGGCGAGAGCGGGCGCATCCACGGCTCCGACACGTCGGTCGTCGACTTCAACCGCGGCGGCACGCCGCTCGTGGAGATCGTCACCGAGCCCGACGTGCGCTCGGCCGAGGACGCCGCCGAGTGGCTCAAGCTGATGCGCACGACGCTGCGCCAGCTCGGCGTCAGCGACGTCAACATGGAGGAGGGCTCGCTGCGCTGCGACGCCAACGTCTCGCTGCGGCCCGTCGGCGAGGCGACGTTCGGCACCAAGACCGAGCTGAAGAACATGAACTCGTTCCGCTTCATCGAGCGGGGCATCAAGGCCGAGATCGCGCGCCAGACGCAGATCCTGGAGGACGGGGGCCAGGTCGAGCAGGAGACGCTGCATTTCGACCCGTCGTCCGGCCGGATCACCTCGCTGCGCTCCAAGGAGGAGGCGCACGACTACCGCTACTTCCCCGAGCCCGACCTCGTCCCGATCGACACCACCGACGAGATGCTCGAGGCGGCGCGCGCGGCGCTGCCCGAGCTGCCCACGCAGCGCGCCGAGCGCTACGAGGCCGAGGGGATCGCCGCCGAGACGGCGTGGGTGCTCGCCTCGCGCGTCGAGGTCGGCGACTTCTACGAGGCCGCCCGCGCCGCCGACGGCGGCGTCGAGCCGCAGGTGCTGGCCAACTGGGTGCGCAACGAGCTGCTGCAGCGCGTCGAGGACGAGGAGCTGCCCGCCGCGAAGGTCACGCCGGCGGCGCTCGCGCGCCTCGTCGGGCTCGTCGCCGCCAAGAAGGTCACGATGAACGCCGGCAAGCAGGTCCTCGACCGCCTCGTCGCCGAGGGCGGCGATCCCGAGCAGATCGTCGAGGCCGAGGGCCTGGGGGCGATCGGCGGCGGCGACGAGCTGGCGCCCATCGTCGACGCGGCCCTCGCGGCCAACGCCGACGCCGCCGAGAAGATCCGCGCCGGCAACATGAAGGCGATCGGGGCGATCATCGGCCACGTCATGCGCGAGACCAAGGGCCGCGCGGACGGCGCCGAGGTCACGCGGCTGGTGCGCGAGAAGCTCGGCGTCTAGCCCCTTGGCCGAGCGCGACCCGGTGCTGATCGTCACCGGTCCGCCCGGCGCCGGCAAGACGACCGCGGCGAGGCTGCTCGCGGCCTCGCGTCAGCGAGCGGCCCACCTCGAGTCAGACCGCTTCTTTCACTTCGTCGTGTCCGGCTACGTCGAGCCGTGGAAGCCGGAGGCGCACGAGCAGAACACGGTCGTCATGGGCATCGTCGGCCGCGCGGCCGCCGCGTACGCCGACGCCGGCTACTTCACGATCGTCGACGGCATCGTCAGCCCGCGCTGGTTCTACGCGCCGCTGCGCGACGCGCTGCGCGCCGCCGGGCACCGCGTCGCCTACGCCGTCCTGCGTGCGCCGCTCGACGTCTGCGTCGCCCGGGCGGCCGGCCGCGACGAACCACGGCTTGCCGAGCGCCCCGTGGTCGAGCAGCTGTGGCGCGACTTCGCCGACCTCGGTCCGCTCGAGCGCCACGCGATCGACACCGGCGCGACCAGCGCCGAGGCGACGGCCGAGGCGCTCGCCCGGCGCCTGCGCGACGAGCTGCTCGTCGCCTGAGAGCTACGCGCGTTCGCGAGTCGCGAACGACGTTCGCATCTCCGCGGCTGCTCCGCCCGCGCCCACCGGCGCGTGGGCGGCCTCGCCGCGCTGCGCACGGTCCGCGGCGTCGATCTGCTCGAGCTCGGGCATGATCGCCAGGCTGTCGCGCTCCTGCACGCGCTGCAGCACGCCGCGCAGCGGCAGGAAGGCGCGCACCCAGCGCGGCGCCACGACGATCCGCCGGCGCCGCTCGACGCCGGCGACGATGCTGGTGCGACGCTACCAGTGGAGCAGCGGACCGGCGCGGCGTAGCATCAACCGCAGGATCCCCTCGCCCAGGAGGCAGCATGTCCAAGCTCGTCCGGATGGACAACACCGGCCACACGACGCTCGCCGAGTGGCGCGCGGACGACCCGGAGGCGATCGAGCGGGCGGTCGCGGCGTTCCGCGCGGAGCTCGACCGCGGCTTCTTCGCGATGGTCTCGACGGGCCCCGGCCACGCCGAGCAGGTGCGCGAGCTGCCGGTCGACGCCGAGCTCGTGATCATGCGCCTGCCGATCTCGGGCGGCTAGCGCGGCGAGGCGGCTGCGTGGCCGGCGAGGTCCTCCCCGAGGTCGCCGGCGTCCACTGGCGCGCGCGCATGGACGCGCGCCGGCTGCGGATGCTCGGGCGGCTGTGGACGGTGACGACCGTCGCGCACGTCGTGCCGTTCCTCGGCGCCGCGGCGGCGCTGCTGGCCCTGCAGCCGCTGACCTTCCCGGTCGCGGTGGTGTGCGTCGCCCACGCGTGGATCATCCCCGAGCTCTACGCGCAGCGCGGGGCCAACGTGGTGCGCCCGCGCCGGCGCGGCGACGGCGAGGCCGAGCGCAACGCGCTGGGGCTGCTCGGCGACCTCGTCGACCACGCCGCGCGAGACCTGCACGCCCGCACCGGCCTCGTTCTCGAGCGGGGCGCGCTCGGCACGTGGCTGGTGGGCGAGGCGGGCGCGCTGCTGGTCACCGACGGCGGCCGGCGCGTCGCGTGCTGGTGTGTGCACGTCAAGGAGCCGAACCTGCCTAGCGCGGATCGCGTAGCGCACCTGCTCCTCGCCCTGCGCGCCGACGAGCAAGGTTTCGCAACGGTGGCCAACCTCGCGTTCTCGGGCGCGCGGTGGCGCGTGCGCCGGCGACTCCCCGCGGAGATGCGGCCCGCACTCGACGTTGCGCGATCTTCACCGAACGTTGGCGCTTCCTTCACCTTGCGCTGAGCTTTCCTGCTCGACTATCGGTCCCAAGGCAGAGATCGACTCTTCGTCCAGCGGTCCATTGCCCATCTCGCTCCCGGGAGGGACCATGCGCCCCATGTCACCCCATGCCGTCTCGCGGCTGGTGCTCGTCGGACCGACGCGCGCCGAGCGCGAGGACAACATCCGCCGCTACCGGCTCGCGCGGCTCAAGCTCGACGGGACCGACCGTTCCGCGGGTGAACCGCGCTACGCGCACCTCAAGCGCGTCTACGATTGAGGCGTGCAACAAGAAGCTCGCCCGAGCATCCTCACCCGCCTCGCCGCCCTCGTCGTTCTCGTCGTCGCGGCGTGGATCCTGCTCAAGATCGTCATCGGCCTCATCGCCGGCCTGTCGACCCTGATCGTCGTGATCCTCGCCATCGTCGGGATCGTCTGGGCGCTCGGCAAATTCTGACGTGGCGTACCTGACGATCGCGTTCTTCTTCGGCCTCGCCGGAGGGATCGTCGGACGCATCAAGGGCTCGTCGTTCTTCCTCTGGTTCCTGATCTCCGGGCTGCTCCCGATGCTCGGGCTGATCGCCGCGGTGCTGTACCGCTACGAGACCGACGAGCCCGAGTACCCGTGCCCGCGCTGCGGCAAGACCGTCAAGGTTCACGACGCGCTGTGCACCCGCTGCGGCCACGAGCTCGGCTTCCCCGACTCGCTGCCCGCGCAGCGCTCCGAAGAAGCGCTGACATAGGTCGTTCGCGCACGTCGTTGCGTGCTCGCGCACGCTTCGGCCCGGGGGCGCGCACGATGTCCGCATGAGCGTTGACCCGGCGGTCAGCGGCCCGGTAGTTCCCCTTGGCCATGAGGACCTTTCGGATCGCGCTGGGCCTCCTCTCGATCGCAGGGCTTGGTGCGCTGGCCGCCGGCGACGCCGGGGCAAAGAAGGGCGGGACGGGCGGACTTGCGCCGCTGAGCTCGCTCCCCGTGCCGCAGTCGCCCGAGATCTCGAGGTTCGTCCGCGACACAGGCGCCGCCCAGAAGCTGGGCAAGGCGCTCTTCTGGGACATGCAGGCCGGCAGCGACGGGCGGACCGCCTGCGCAACGTGCCACTACGACGCCGGGACCGACAACCGGTCGCGCAATCAGATCAACCCGCGCGGGCCGGCCGGCTTCACGGTCAAGGGACCGAACGCGCAGCTGACCGCCGCCGACTTCCCGCTGCACCGCCTGGCCGACCCGGACGACGCGGCGTCCCAGGTCCTCGCCGACAGCGACAACGTCGTCGGCTCGCAGGGCGTCGTGCCCTCGACGTTCAGGGGGATCATCGACGGCGACCCGCTCGACTCGCAGGCCTTCGGGACGGTCGACAGCGCGTTCCAGCTCGGCGGGGTCAACGTGCGCCGGTCGACCGGCCGCAACACGCCCTCGGTGGTCAACGCGGTCTTCAACTTCCGCCAGTTCTGGGACGGCCGGGCGCAGAACGACTTCAACGGCGTCAACCCGTTCGGCGCCCGCGACGCCTCGGCGCGCGTCGGCCAGGCCAACGCGGCCGGCGGCTTCGACAAGGTCGCCGTCAGCCTGACCAACGCCTCGCTGGCCTCGCAGGCGACCGGCCCGCCCGGCAACCCGGTCGAGATGTCGGCCGACGGGCGCACGCTGTCGGACATCGGCCGCAAGCTGCTCGCGCTGCGCCCGCTCGGCGCCCAGCGCGTGAGCGCGAGCGACAGCCTGCTCGGCGACCTCGCCGGGCCGTCGGGCCGCGGCCTGCGCACCTCGTACGGCGAGCTCATCCGCCAGGCCTTCAAGCCGGAGTGGTGGAACGCCGAGGGCAGCGCCACGGCCGCCAACGGCCGCAGCTACTCGCTCATGCAGTTCAACTTCCCGCTCTACTGGGGCCTGGCCATCCAGGCTTACGAGTCGACCCTGGTCTCAGACCAGACTCCGGTCGACCGTTTCCTCGCCGGCGATGCCTCGGCGCTCGGCGCCGAGGCCCGGCAGGGCATGAACGTCTTCGCGGGAGCAGGCGACTGCATGGAGTGCCACGCCGGCGCGGCGCTGACCACGGCGACCGTCGCCGAGGTGGCCCGCGAGGGCGCCGTGAGCGCCAGCCAGCGCGGCCTGCACGACACGGGCTTCTTCAACATCGGCGTCCGGCCGTCGGCGAGCGATCCGGGCAACGGCGGGACCGACCCGTTCGGCGCGCCGCTGTCGATCGCCGCGCTGAACGCGCAGGCGCCCGCCGCGCCGCCGGGCGGCGTGGACGGCTCGTTCAAGACGCCGGGGCTGCGCAACGTGGCGCTGACCGCCCCGTTCTTCCACAACGGGGGTCAGATGACGCTGAGCCAGGTCGTCGACTTCTACAGCCGCGGCGGCGACTTCAACGCCGCGACCGGGCCGAACGAGATCGCGCCCCTGGGGCTCTCGCAGACCGACAAGAAGTCGCTCGTCGCGTTCCTCGAGGCGCTGACGGACCCGCGCGTGCGCGACCAGGCGGCGCCCTTCGACCACCCGCAGCTCTTCGTCCCGGTCGGCGAGCAGACCAACGGCGACGGCTCGGTGATCACCGACGCCGACGGCCGCGCGGTGGACTGCTTCAAGGAGATCGGGGCCACTGGCGCGGGCGGCGGCGCACCGCTGCCGCAGTTCCCCGCCTTCAGCGGCCCGCCGTGCGACGCGGTGCCGACCGGCGAGGGCGGCGGCCCGCCCGACACGGCCATCACCGACGCGCCGCCCGCCGTGACCGTGCGCGTGCCCGAGGTGACGCTGCCCGGCAGCTCGTGCCGCAGCCGGCGCGTCTTCACCATCCGCCTCTGGCGCCCACGCGGCGACCGCATCCGGCGCGTGACCGTGACGGTCAACGCCCGGAAGGTCGCCGACCTGCGCGGGCGACGGCTGCGGCGCGCCCCGGTCGACCTGCGCGGCCTGCCGCGCGGGACGATCCGGGTGAAGGTCGTCGTCCGCACCGCCAACGGGCGGGAGCTGATGATGCTGCGCCGCTATCGCACCTGCACGCGAAGCGCCCAGTAGCCCCTCGCTGGGTAGACTCGGGAAACGGTCGCCTCCGGCGGCCGTTTCTCCCACCCCTGAGAGCGAAAGGAGGCGAGCGCATGCGCGCGGTCGACGCCGTGATGGAATGCCTGAAGGCGGAGGGCGTCGACGTCGTATTCGGCCTGCCGGGCGGCGCGAACCTCCCCACCTACGACGCGTTCGTCGACGCCGGGATCCGCCATGTCCTCGTGCGCCACGAGGCGGGCGGCGGCCACGCCGCGCAGGGCTACGCCAAGGCGACCGGCCGCGTCGGCGTCGCGCTCGGCACGAGCGGCCCCGGGGCGACCAACCTCATCACGCCGATCACCGACGCGATGATGGACTCGTGCCCGACGGTGTTCATCACCGGCCAGGTGCGCACCGAGCTGCTCGGGACCGACGGCTTCCAGGAGGCCGACACGATCGGCATCACGATGCCGATCGTCAAGCACTCCTACATGGTCCAGCACCCGCTCGAGATCCCGCGCGCGATCCACGAGGCGTTCTACCTCGCGCGGACGGGCCGCCCGGGCCCCGTGCTCGTCGACATCCCGGTGGACCTCAGCCGTGCGGAGATCGACTACGAGCCGGTCACCGACGTCAAGCTGCCCGGTTACCAGCCCACGACCGAGGGCAACGCCAAGCAGATCCGCCAGGCGGCCAAGGCGCTCGCCGCGGCGCGCCGGCCGGTGCTCTACGTCGGCGGCGGCGTCGTCAACGCCAACGCCTCCGAGGAGCTCGTCCAGCTCGCGCTCGCCGGGCGCTTCCCGGTGACCTGCACGCTCATGGGCCTCGGCGCGTTCCCCGCGCCGCACGAGCAGTGGCTGGGCATGCTCGGCATGCACGGCACGCGCACCGCCAACTACGCGATGGACGAGGCCGACCTCATCTGCGCGGTCGGCGCGCGCTTCGACGACCGCGTGACCGGCAAGCTCAGCGAGTTCGCGCCGCGGGCGAAGTTCATCCACATCGACATCGACCCGGCCGAGATCTCCAAGAACGTGCCCGCGCACATCCCGATCGTCGGCGACGCCCGGCAGATCCTGGCCAAGCTCGTCGTCGAGTACCGCGCGACGGCGGCCGAGGCGGGCCGGCTCGACGAGTGGTGGCAGCGCATCGAGGAGTGGCGCGAGCGCTACCCGCTGCGCTACGACGACTCCGCGGGCACCGAGATCAAGCCCCAGCGCGTCATCCAGGCGCTCTACGAGGCGACGGGCGGCGACGCGGTCGTCTCGACCGACATCGGCCAGCACCAGATGTGGGCCGCGCAGTACTTCCACTTCCATGGCCCGCGGCGGTGGATCCAGTCCGGCGGCCTCGGGACGATGGGCTTCGGCCTGCCCGCGGCGATGGGCGCCAAGGTCGGCCGTCCCGACGACACCGTGATCTGCATCGCCGGCGACGGCTCGGTCCAGATGAACGCCCAGGAGCTCGCCACCTGCGCGCAGGAGGGCATCGCGGTCAAGGTGTTCATCGTCAACAACGGCTACCTGGGCATGGTGCGCCAGTGGCAGGAGCTGTTCTGGGACAAGCGCTACAGCCACGTCGACATGGGGCAGTGGCCCGACTTCGTCAAGCTCGCCGAGGCCTACGGCTGCACCGGCCTGCGCTTCACGGACAAGACCACCCTGGTCGACGACATCCGCGCGGCGCTGGCCACCGACGGCCCGGTCGTCGTCGACGTGCGCGTCACGCGCGAGGAGAACGTGTACCCGATGATCGCGCCCGGCCAGGCCGCGCGCGACATGGTCGGGTGAGCGGCCCCGGCAGCAGCGCGGTCCGGGCCCGCACGGCCGGAGCCGGGGACCCCCGCACCCGGGTGGGTGGATGAGCGTGGGCGAGCCCGGCACCAAGGAGCCGCTGAGCCTCGAAGAGCTCGAGGCCGTGGCCGGGATGCGCACGGGCCGCAAGCACACGCTGTCGATCCTCGTCGAGAACAAGCCGGGCGTCCTGACGCGGATCGCCGGGCTGTTCGCGCGCCGCGGCTTCAACATCGACACGCTGACCGTCGGCCCGACCGACGACGACGGCATCTCGCGCATCACGCTGACCCTCGACGGCGCGCTGCACCCGATCGACCAGGTGACCAAGCAGCTCCACAAGCTCGTCAACGTGCTCAAGATCCGCGATCTCGAGCCCGACGACACCGTCGCTCGCGAGCTGGCGCTGTTCAAGGTCGCCGCCGACGGGACGCAGCGCGCCGAGGTGCTCCAGGCCGTTGAGATCTTCCGCGGCAAGGTCGTCGACGTGACGCGGAAATCCTTGATCGTCGAGATCACCGGGACGACCGACAAGATCGACGCGTTCGAAGAGATGGTCCGCCCGTTCGGGATGGTCGAGATGATGCGCACGGGCGAGATCGCGATCTCGCGGGGTCGGGGCGAGACCTGACCCCCATCGGGGACGGATCTCCCCGAAACCGAAAATCGGCGCGAGTAAGCATGGCCCGCATGCCCTATGTCGTGTGCCCCAACTGCGGGGTCCGCACCTATACCGCGGCCCACCACTCGACCGAGGACACGTGCCCCCGCTGCGACTACAAACTGGCCCGTTCCCCCGGTATCGACGCCCGCGTGGCGCGCCGGGAAAAAGGTTCTGGCGAAATCATCCCCAACAGAACGCGCGCGTCGGTTAGAGTCGCCCCTTGACGGACGACGGTCAGGTAGTCGCCAGGAGGGACGATGCCAGCAGCAGAAGTGACCAGGGAAGGAGTCCCGACGGGAGCCCCCTCCCTCGAACGCCTGCGCGTCATCGTGGCCGATGGCGATCCGCTGGCGCGGCGCGTGATGCGCGACGTCTTCCAGAACGGAGCGGGCTTCGTCGTCACGGCTGAGGCCGCCGACGGCGTGGAGGCCGTGGAGCTGGCCCTCCACTACCGGCCCGAGGTCGTGCTGATGGAGGCGGTGCTGCCGCGCCTCGACGGGATCTCCGCGACGCGGCGCATCCTCGAGCGCGCCGAGGAGGTCAAGGTCGTCATCTTCTCGGCCTCGCGCGACCCCGACCTCGAGCTCGCGGCGCTGCGCGCCGGGGCGAGCGGGTTCCTCTCGAAGGAGCTCAGCGTGGAGGGCGTCGTCAACGCGGTCCGCGCGGTCGCGCGCGGCGAGGCGGCCATCTCGCGCGAGCTGACCATGCGCCTCGTCGAGCACCTGCGCCTGACGCCCGAGGCGGGCAGCGGGATGCGGCCGGTGCGCTCGAACCTGACGACGCGCGAGTGGGAGGTCCTCGACCTCATGGCCTCCGGCGCGACGACGAGCGACATCGCCCGCGCGCTCGTGCTCACCGACGAGACCGTCTACAGCCACGTCAAGAACATCCTGCGCAAGCTGGGCGTCCACACGCGCGCCGAGGCGGTCGAGGCCGCCGAGCGGCTGTGCCGTGAAGTCGTGATGCACTAGCGGGCGCTAGCGTCCGGACGGCCATGGCCGTCCGGGGCTCCGCCGCCAGCCCGCCCTTCTTCCCGCTTCCCGCGCCGGCGCGCGCGCGCCTGGCGCGCTCGGTCGCCGCGGCCGTCCGCGCGGCCCGCACGCGCGGCGAGGCGCTCGCCGCGGTCACCGTGCGTGTCGGCGCCGACGTCGACCCCGCCGCGGTCGTGTGCGCCTCGCGGCGCGCGCAAGAGCCGTGGTTCGTCTTCGAGAACCCGGACCGCGACCGCGCGGCGCTCGCCGCGCTGGGCTGCGTCCGCGCGCTCGACGCGCGCGGGCCCGACCGCTTCGCCCGGGTGGCCGCCGAGTGGCGCGCGCTGGCCGCCGAGGCCGCCGCGGAGGCGCCCGACGGCCCACCGGGCGCGGGGCTGGTGGCGGTCGGCGGGTTCGCCTTCGCCCCCGAGGGCGGCGCGGCGCCGCAGTGGCGCGGCTTCGCCCCCGCCTCGCTGCACGTCCCCGAAGTCGCGCTCGCGCGCCGCGGCGACGACGTCCGCCTGACGCTCGCCGCGCTGGCGAGACCCGACGACACGCGCGAGGACCTGCTCGCGCGGCTCGAGCGCCGGCTGGCCGAGCTGCGCGCCGCGCCGCTGCCGCTGCTCGACCCCGACCCCGCCGACCGCGCACGTGTCGCCAGCGTCATGCCCCCCGAGCACTACGAGGCGGCCGTCGCGCGCGCCGTCGAGCGCATCCGCGCCGGCGAGCTCGAGAAGATCGTGCTCGCGCGCGAGGTCGCCGTGCACGCCGCGGCGCCCCACGACGCAGCGGCGGTCCACGGCGTGCTGCGCGAGGCGTTCCCGACCTGCTTCGTGTTCGCCGCGGGGCGCGGCGACGCGACGTTCCTCGCCGCGAGCCCCGAGCTCCTGCTGCGGCGCGAGGGGCTGCGGCTGAGCACGATGGCGCTCGCGGGCTCGACGCGCCGCAGCGCCGACCCCGCCGTCGACGACCACCTCGGCGAGCGCCTGCGCACGTCGGCCAAGGACCGCTCCGAGCACGACATCGTGATCCGCCGGATCGCGCGCGTGCTGCGCCCGCACGCGGTGTGGGTCGCCGCCGCCGAGGAGCCGGTCGTCGTCAAGGTGGCCAACATCCAGCACCTGGCGACGCCCGTGCGCGCCCAGCTCGCGTCGCCGCGCGGGGCGGTCGAGCTCGCCGGGCTGATGCACCCGACGCCGGCGGTCGGCGCCGAGCCGCTGAGTCGCGGCGCGCCGCTGATCCCGGCGCTCGAGGGGCTCGACCGCGGCTGGTACGCCGGACCGGTCGGGTGGACCGACGCCAACGAGGACGGCGAGCTGTGCGTGGCGCTGCGCTGCGCGCTGCTGCGCGGGCGCGAGGCCCGCTGCTACGCCGGCGTCGGCGTGGTCGCCGACTCCGACCCGGCGGCCGAGCTCGCCGAGACCGAGATCAAGCTGCAGGCGCTCCTGCCTGTGCTGGCGGCGTAGCTCGTCCTCAGTGACGGCGGGCCCGGCGGAGCTCGCTCAGAGTGATGGTGGACCCGAGCCCGATGTGGAAGGGCGGGCCCGGCCCGTCGAGGAGCAGTCCGACTCGCTCGCCGCTCTGGAACATCGACAGGTGGCAGCCGCCGCGTCGGTCGGTCTCGCTGCGCACGCGAAAGACTGCGGCCGGACGGCCCTTGAACGTCTTCAGGCGCCGCACCGTCGCCTCCCAGGTGGAGACGCCGTCGGCGGTCGTCTCCAGCGTTCGGGCGGAGACCACCTCGACGTAGACGGCCAGCTTGGCCGCGTGCACCCGCTGGCGCGGGGTCCGCGTCGCAGCGAGGGTGCAAGCCATCGCGTCAGACGCAGCGAGCAGGAGGAGCGTCAGCGCGACGGCGAGGACCCGTATCACGGATGGGACCGTACCGCGGCGGCGACGGCCTCCCAGACGCGGCGGTGCAGCGCGACGTTCGCGCGGCGGTCGGTGCGCACGTGGACGAGGCCGCGGGCGGCCGTCAGCGCGGTGGCGTCGGTGGGCTCGCCGTAGGGCAGGCCGAAGGTCGCGGCGAGCGAGCGCAGGTCGAGGCCCGGCGGCGTGGCGACGTGCTCCTCGAAGGCATCGCGCGCGGCGGCGACCGCGAGGAACTCGAAGATGCCGCCGCCGTCGTTGTCGAGCACGACGATCGTCAGGTCGAGCTCGAGGCGGCGGCGGCTGACCAGACCGGAGAGGTCGTAGGCGAGGGCGACGTCGCCGATGAGCAGCACGGTGCGCGCGCCGGCGACGGCGACGCCGAGCGCGGTGGAGACGGTCCCGTCGATCCCGTTCGCGCCGCGGTTGGCGAGCACGCGCGGCCCGCCGTCGTCGCGCGCGGGGGCGAAGGTCTCGACGTCGCGCACGGGCATCGACGACGCGACCACGAGCGTGGCCTGGGCGGGCAGCCGCGCGACGAGCTCGCGGGCGACGCGCGGCTCGCTGAGCTCGGGGCCCAGCGTGGCGTCGATCGCCCGCGCCGCGGCGGCGTCCGCGTCGGTCCACGCGCGCAGCCAGCCGTCCTCGGCGGCGGGCGGCCCGGCGGCCTCGGCGAGCGTGGCGCGCGGGTCGCCGGGCAGCAGCGCGGCGAGCGCGCCGTCGGGATCGTGCCAGACGCCTTCGGGCGCGAAGGCGATCTGGGGCGCGTCCAGGGCGGCCAGCCACTGGCGCAGCGGCTTGGAGGTCGGGAGGTCGCCGATGCGCAGCACGACGTCGGGGCGGTGGCCGGCGGCGAACCCGGCGTCGCGCAGGAGCGCGTCGTAGTGGGCGACGGCCGCGGGCCCGCGCCGCGCGCCCGACAGCGGGTCGGCGAGGAGCGGCGCGCCGAGGGCGAGCGCGTAGGCGGCGACCGCCTCGCCGAGCTTGGGATCGCGTTCGGCGCGCCCGGCGACGACGAGCGGGCGCCGCGCCCCGTCGAGCGCAGCGCGCAGCGCCGCCGCGCTCGACGGCGGGCTCGCCGCGGGGCGCGCCAGCCACGGGCGCCCGTCCGCGCGGCCGGGCAGCGGGTCGGGCCCGATCCCGGCGGGCGGCACGAGCGGCTCGCGCAGCGGCCAGTTGAGGTGCACCGGGCCGGGCCGCGCGCCGGCGCTCGCCGCCCACACCGCGCGGCACGCCAGCGAGCGCATCCAGCGCGCGCGCTCGGGCGTCGCCGCGTGGCCGGTGCCGACGTCGAAGAACCACCGCGCCGCGCGGCCGTAGAGCCCGAGCTGGTCGATCGTCTGGCCGGCGCCGACCTCCCGCAGCTCGGCCGGCCGGTCGGCGGTCAGCACGAGCAGCGGCACGCCCGCCTCGTGGGCCTCGACGACGGCGGGAAGGTACTCGGCCGCGGCGGTCCCGCTCGTGCAGGCGAGCACGACCGGCCGCCGCGTCGCCTTGGCCAGGCCGAGCGCGAAGAAGCCCCCCGAGCGCTCGTCGAGATGCGAGCTGCAGCGCAGCCGCCCGTCGCGCACCAGCGCGAGCACCAGCGGCGTCGAGCGCGAGCCCGGCGATGTGCAGGCGTCGGTCACGCCGCAGCGCACGAGCTCGTCGACGAACGCGCGCAGCAGGAGGTGGATGTCGGCTTCGTCGGGCAAGATCGTCGCGATGGCCGAGACGATCGTGCTGCTGCACGGCTTCGGCGGCACCCACCGCACCTGGGACCGCGTGCTCGCCCGGCTGGGCGCGGAACGCTACCGGCCGCTGGCGCTCGACCTGCGCGGCCACGGCGCCGCGCGCGACCGCCGCCCGATCACCTTCGACGCGTGCGCCGGTGACGTGCTGGCCGCCGCGCCCGAGGAGCGCTTCGTGCTGTGCGGCTACTCGATGGGCGGGCGCATCGCCCAGCACGTCGCGCTCGCCGCCGGCGAGCGGGTCAGCCGGCTCGTCCTCGTCGCCACTACAGCGGGCATCGCCGACCCGGCCGAGCGCGCCGCGCGCCGGGCGGCCGACGCGGCGCTCGCCGAGCGGATCGAGCGCGGCTCGATCGAGGACTTCGCCGCGACCTGGCGCGACCAGCCGCTGTTCGCCGGCGACCCGCCGGAGGTGGCCCGCGGCGCGCGCGCCGACTACCTGCGCAACGACCCGCGCGCGCTCGCCGCCGTCCTGCGCGGCGTGGGCACGGGCGCGATGGAGCCGCTGTGGGAGCGGCTCGAGCGGCTGCGGGCGCCCGCGGTCGTCCTCGCCGGCGAGCGCGACGCGAAGTTCCGCGCGCTCGGTGAGCGGCTGGCCGCCGCGCTGCCCGACGCGCGCCTCGAGATCGTTCCGGGCGCGGGCCACGCCGTGCACCTCGAGGCGCCGGAGGCGGTCGCCGAAGCCCTGACCGGCGTCAGAGCAGGCCCGGCCCCGTCGGCACGGTGATGGCGCCGCCCACCGGCGCGAGCGCCCCGGCGTCCTCGAGCGTCGCCAGCCCGCACGGCAGCGCGACGCGCAGCGCGGCCGCGGCGTGGACCGCCGCGGCGATGCCCAGCGGCCCGTCGTAGGTCGAGGCGAGGTAGACGTCGGTGCCCATCGACAAGGCCAGGGCCGCCTGGGCCAGCACGCCGGAGATCCCGCCGCAGCGCGAGATCTTCAGGCAGATCGCGTCGGCGACACCGGCCGCCAGCGCGCCGGGCTCGGCGGCGGTCTCGTCGAGCGCGACGCGCACCGGGACGCGGTCGCGCACCGCGCGCACCGCCTCGACCCCGCGGCACGGCTCCTCGACGAGCTCGAGCCCGGCGGGCGCGAGCGCCTCGATCCAGCGCACCGCCTCGTCCACCGTCCACGCGCCGTTGGCGTCGAGCCGCAGCGCCATCCCCGGCCCCGCCGCGGATCGCACCGCGGCGACGCGGCCGGCGTCGTCGCCGGCGCCGACCTTGACCTTCACGCAGGGAAAGCCCGCCGCCGCCGCCCGCGCCGCCGCGTCAGCGGCGCCGGCCCGGTCCAGCGCGCCGATCGTCGCGTTGACCGGCACCCGCCCGAGCGGGTCGTCGGCGAGCAGGCGGGCGACCGGGACGCCCTCGCGGCGCCCCGCCCGGTCCCAGAGCGCCAGGTCGACGGCGGCCAGGGCCTGGGGGAGGTCGGCGACCGCCCGGCACGCGTCGAGCAGCTCGCCGCCGCGCGCGTAGCCGCGCACCGCGAGGACCTTCGCGTACGCGTCGAGCGCCGCGCGGCAGGCCGCGAGCGAGACGCCGTCGTAGGGCTCGAGCGGCGCGGCCTCCCCGCGGCCGGCCACGCCGTCCTCGCCGGTCAGCTCGACCTCGAGCACAACGCGCTCGCGCAGCTCGCCCCAGGCGGCGCGCAGCGGCTCGCGAAGCACGACGCGCCGCTCGCGGACCTCGAGCCTCAAGACAGCAGCACGCCGGCGCCGAGCAGGACGCAGAACGCGAGCTGCAGCGCCCCGGTGCCGGCCAGGGCGCCGTTCAGCGACGGCCCGTCGGTGCGGCTGCGCACGATGCGCGCGAGGCGCACCGCCAGCGGCACGGTGGCGAAGGGCAGGAACACCCACTCCCGCAGGCCGAGGCAGACGACGCCGAGGGACAGGTACGCGACCACGAGCATCCCTGCGTACAGCAGCCGCGTGCGCGGCCGCCCGAGCCGCACGGCGAGCGTGCGCTTGCCGGCGCGCCGGTCGGTCTCGAGGTCGCGGACGTTGTTGACCACGAGGATCGCGCTCGCGATCAGCCCGACCGGCACCGCGAGCGCGAACGCCACCCACGGCAGCTCCTGGATCTGCACGTAGTAGGAGCCGGTGACGGCGACGACGCCGAAGAAGAGGAAGACGAACAGCTCGCCGAGGCCCTCGTAGCCGTAGGGACGCGGGCCGCCGGTGTAGAGCACGCCGGCCAGGATCGAGGCCGCACCGATGAGCAGCAGGACGGGCCCGGCGACCGCGATCAGGTAGACCCCGCACAGCACCGCGAGCCCGAACGAGACGTACGTCGCGACGAGCACCTGGCGCGGCGGGACCAGCCCGCCCGCCGTGACGCGGACGGGGCCCAGGCGGTCCTCGGTGTCGGCGCCGCGGCGGGCGTCGGAGTAGTCGTTCGAGAGGTTCGTGCCGACCTGGATGAACAGCGCGCCGAGCAGCGCGCAGGCGAAGGCGATCGGGTCGAAGTCGCCGTCGTGGATGGCCAGCGCCGTGCCCACGAGCACGGGCGCCACCGCCGCCGGCAGCGTCCGCACCCGGGCCGCCATGACCCAGATGCGCAGGCCGCTCAAGGTCGTCGCGGGAACTTCGAGAAGTCGGGCGCGCGCTTGGCCTTGTACGCCTCGCGTCCCTCGCGCGCCTCGTCGCTGCCGTAGAAGAGGAGGTTGGTGTCGTGCGCGAGCTGCTGGAGGCCCGCCAGGCCGTCCTCGGCGGCGTGGAAGCTCGCCTTGAGCAGACGCAGGGCGAAGGGGGAGAGTGCGAGCATCTCGCGACACCAGGCGACGGTCTCCTCCTCGAGGCGCTCGAGCGGCACGACCGCGTTGACGAGCCCCATGTCGAGTGCCTGGCGCGCGTCGTACTGGCGGCACAGGAACCAGACCTCCTTGGCGCGCTTCTGGCCGATCTGCGCGGCGAGCAGGCCCGCGCCGAACCCGCCGTCGAACGAGCCGACCCGCGGCCCGGTCTGGCCGAAGCGCGCGTTGTCGGCGGCGATCGTCAGATCGCAGCAGACGTGCAGGACGTGACCGCCGCCGACGGCGTAGCCGGCGACCATCGCGACGACAGGCTTGGGCAGGCGGCGGATCTGCACGTGCAGGTCGGTGACGTGGAAACGCCCGACGCCCGACCCCGGCTGCTCCTCGTAGCCGCTGTCGCCGCGCACGCGCTGGTCGCCGCCCGAGCAGAACGCCTTGTCGCCCTCCCCGGTGAGGATGATCACGCCGACCGACGGGTCCTCGCGGGCGCGCTCGAACGCGTGGGAGAGCTCGATGACCGTCTGCGGGCGGAAGGCGTTGCGCACCTCCGGCCGGTTGATCGTGATCTTGGCGATCCCGTCGCCGGAGAGCTCGTAGCGGATGTCGGAGTACTCGCCGCCGGGCGTCCAGGTCGACATGGAGGCCGAGCCTATTGTCTGCGCGATGCGGGTCGAGGCCTGGCTCAGGCGCGCCGCGCGGCGGTGTCCCGGGCGCGCGGCGGTCAACGCGCTCACCTACGCCGCGCTCGACGAGGCGGCGTCGGCGGGTGCGCGCGACCTCCACGCGCGCGGCGGGCGGCCAGGCGACCGGGTGGCGATCGCGCTTGCGCCCGGCGAGGACTTCGCCGTCGCGCTCCACGCCGTGTGGCGGCTCGGCGCCAGCGCCGTGCCGGTCGACCTGCGCGACCGCGAGCCGCGCACGGCCGGCGCGCGCGTCGTCGTCGACGCGCCGCTGACGGATGGGCCCGACGCGCCGCTCGTCTTCGAGCACGACATCGACGAGCCCGCGGCGATCATCCACACCAGCGGATCGACCGGCCCGCCCAAGCCGGTCGAGCTGACCTTCGGCAACTGGCTGTGGAGCGCGCTCGGCTCGGGCGTCGCGCTGGGCGTCGACCCCGACGAGCGCTGGCTCTGCGCGCTGCCGCTGACCCACGTCGGCGGGCTGTCGATCGTGGTGCGCTCGGCGATCTACGCGACGACGGCCCTCGTGCACGAGCGCTGGGACACCGACCGCGTCCTGCGCGCGCTGCGCGACGAGGGCGTCACGATCGTCTCGCTGGTGCCGACCACGCTTGCCCGGGCGCTCGACGCCGGCCTGCGCGAGCCGCCCGCGCTGCGCACGGTGCTCCTCGGCGGCGCGCCGATCCCGCCGGCCCTCGCGGAGCGGGCCCGGGCCGCGGGGGTCGCGGTGACCGAGACCTACGGGCTGACCGAGGCGTGCTCGCAGGTCACGACGGGCGGGCCGCCGCTGTTCTGCACCCGGGTGCGCATCGCCGGCGACGGCGAGATCGTCGTGTCCGGGCCGACCGTCGCCGGCGGCGGCGAGCTGCGCACCGGCGACCTCGGCGCGCTCGGCGAGCACGGTCACCTTCGCGTGACCGGCCGCAAGGCGGACACGATCGTGACCGGCGGCGAGAACGTCGCGCCGGCCGAGGTCGAGGCGGTCCTCGCCGAGCATCCGGCCGTCGCCGAGGCGGCGGTCCACGCCCGCCCCGACGCCGAGTGGGGCGAGGCGATCGTGGCGACCGTCGTCCTGCGCGCGGGCGCGAGCGCGACGGCCGAGGAGCTGCGCGCGCACGCCGCGGGGCGCCTGGCGCCCTACAAGGTGCCCAAGGCGGTCGCCTTCGCCGACGCGCTGCCGCGCACGCCGTCGGGCAAGCTCGTGCGCCGCGCGCTCGCGTAGCGCCTAGGCGACGGCACGGGCCGGCGCGGGCGCGGCGTGGAGCGGCTCGATCGCCGCCTCCATCACGCCCTTCCCGGCCTCGAAGCGCACGCACAGCACGCCGCGGCCGCCCTCATCGACGGCCCGCTGAGCAGCCTCGGCGAGGCGCTCGATGGCGACCATGGGCGCGTCACAAGCGGCGAGGAAGCGCTCGGGGGCCTTGCGGTGGACCTCGCTGGCCTCGAACTCGAGCTCCTCGACGCGAGCGCCGCTCGCGGCGACCGGCGCGCCGGGGCGCAGGACCAGCGCGGCGAGGTCGTCGTCGGCCTCGTGCGCGAGCCCGATGACCTCGCGCAGCAGGTCGCCCGCCGTCCCCTGCGCGCCGAGCTTGCCGACGAGGCGCTCGAGCGCCGTACGCCCGATGAACCCGCCGTGGTTGCGCGCCTCGATGAGCCCGTCGGTGAAGAAGCACGCCGCGTCGCCGTCGCCGAGCACGACCGTCGTCTGACGGCGCCCGGTCGGCAGCCCCCAGCCCAGGGCGGGCGAGGAGCACACCGACACCGGCGGGTGCGCGGCCGAGCCCGTCACGATAGGGGCGGGGTGCCCGGCGCACGCGTAGGTCAGCGTGCCCGCCCGAGCGTCGTGCACCGCGACGGCCGCGGTGGCGAAGTCGCCCTCGAGCGAGTCGGTCGACGACAGGGCCTCGCCGGCCATCTGCAGGACGATGCGCGGCTCGAACCCGAGCTCGAGGTACGCGCGCAGCTTGTGGCGCACGTCGGCGGCGCGGCGGATCGCCTTGCGGTCGTGGCCGGAGACGTCGCCGAGGATGACCCCCACGCGATGCTCGTCGAGCGCAAAGGCGTCGTAGAAGTCGCCGCCGGAGGCCAGGCCGTCGGCGGGGCGGTAGTCGACCGACAGCGCGACGCCGCCGAGGCGCTCGGGGAGGTCCGGGACCAGCGCGGCCTGGAGGACCGCGTTGTCGGCGGCCTTCTCGTGCAGCGCCCGCTGGAACCTGCGTGCGCGTCGTCCGTTGAGGTAGGCGCGGACGGCCAGGATCAGCACGAGCAGCAGGAGCGCGGCGATGATCGGCCGGCTCCAGTCCGGCACGTTGTCCACGACCGAATGGACGGCCTTGAGGAGCTTGTCCAGGACGTCGTCCCCATTGCCTGACCCGCCCGGGCCGCCGGCGCCGGGCGCGCCCGAGGACGCGATGCTGGCCAGCAAGGCGGCGCCCGAGAGCAGGCCCTGCGCGTCGGTCCCGGTCAGCGCCGCCAGCGCGGGGTTCAAGCCGAGGATGCCCGCGGGGGCGCCGGTGGCGCTCGCGCCGGCGACCGGGGCGGCCCCGCCGGGCATCTGGGCGAACGCGCCGAGCGACGCCGTGCCGAGCGGATCGCGGCCGTCGTGCCCGGGACGGCTGTCGCCGCCTCCGCTCGCCGGCGCGCTGCCGGACAAACCGGGCGACCCCAACCCACCGCTGCCCGGGAGGCCCGGGATGCCGACGACGCCGAGTCCCCCGCCGGCCGGGACCGCCGGGACGCGGCCCCCGCCGCTGCTGCCGGTCGCGTCGGCGACGGTGTCGGACACCGCCTTGCCGACCTCCTTGGCCGCGTTCGTGCCCTTGTCGGCGACGGTGTCGGCGACGTGCGTGACCGTGTCGACCGTGTGGGTGACCACCGACGGGTCGACCGTCGGCGTGGGGGCCAGCTGGTTCACGGTGTCCGTCACCGGGCCGGCGACGGTGGTCACGGTGTTGGTGACAGTGTTCACCAGGCCACTGGTATCCGGTGTGGTCACCGCCGGCGGGCTGGTGCTTGGCGCGGTGACGCTCGGCACTGTGACGCTTGGCGGATCGACGCTCGGCGGGCTCGGGCTGACGGGCGGCGGGCTCGGGCTGACGGGCGGCGGGCTCGGGCTGACGTGCGGGGGCGACGGCGACGGCGTCGGATGCGACGGCGGCGACGGCGGCGAGGGCGTCGACGGCGGCTGCGGAAGCTGCCCCATCGCGGCCGGTACCGGCCCGATTACAGCGGCAAAACAGGCGAAGACAATCGCCACCGCACACGTGCGGCCCGTGCCCCTGCGTCCTCCTCCGAGGCTCCCAGTCACGAAATCCCTCTCGCCCACGCAAGCCCGACGGCATCCCGACCGGCGAACTTGAGACCGCGGAACTCTAGCGTTCATGATGATCGGCGCAAAACGCCAAGCTCTAAAGCGCAATGGACCTCGACGAATATCGGAGAGAGAGCAAAAAGAGGTGGAGCCGCGTGGCCTCCGGCTGGGGCGCCCAGCGCGACCGGCTGTGGGCGTCCACGGCACCGGTCTCCGAGTGGCTCGTCGGCGCGCTGCGGCTGTCGAGCGGCCAGACGGTGCTCGAGCTCGCCTGCGGCCCGGGCGACACCGGATTGCTGGCCGCCGAGCGGGTGCGCCCCGGCGGGCGGCTGATCGCCACCGACGCGGCCGAGACGATGGTAGCGCTGGTGCAAGAGCGCGCCGAACAGCTCGGGCTCGACGACGTCGATGGCCGCGTGATGGACGCCGAGTGGCTCGACCTGCCGACGGCGAGCGTCGACGCCGCGGTCTGCCGGTGGGGCTTCATGCTGCTGGCCGACCCCGGCGCCGCGCTTCGCGAGACGCGGCGCGTCCTGCGTCCCGGCGGGCGCGTGAGCCTCGCCGCCTGGGCTGGGCCGGAGCGCAACCTGTGGTCGTCGGCGATCGGCGCCGAGCTGATCGGCCGCGGTCTGATGGAGCGCCCCGGGCCGGGCGAGCCCGGGCAGTTCGCGTGGGCCGACCCGGCGGTCATCGCGACGCAGCTCGAGGACGCCGGGTTCGTCGACGCGGAGGTCGAGACGCTCGAGCTCTCCTTCGAGTACCCCAGCCTCGACGACTGGTGGGACGTGCAGCTCGACCTCGCGCCGGCGCTCGCCGAGACCGTGACGGGGATGACGCCCGCCGAGCGCGACGACCTGCGCGAGGCGCTCGACGCCCGCCTGGCCGAGTTCGTGCGCGACGACGGCAGCGTCGTGCTGCCGGCGGCCACGCGCGTCGCGGCCGCCGACGCCTGATTTTCATAATCCCGATGGACGGGTGTCCTATGGCGCGCGCGCGCTCGCTGACCGAGGATGCGAGGCGCGTTCTGGCGCGAGTTCGATCCCCATCGGGCTCCCGCTTCCTGTCATCCCCAGAAGAGGTTCCCCATGCCCATGATCCGCTAGCGGATCGCTCCGCTGACCCTGCGCACGTCCGGGGCCGGAGCGGCCGCGCCGCCTCGGCCCCGGACACGCGCCGCCCCGCGTCCCGCCATGTCCGCCATCGTCGAACTCCTCCGCACCAACCCGCCCGCGCGGCGCTTCTTCCTCGCCCACCTGCAGTCCTCGCTGGGCACCGGGATGGGCTACGTCGCACTCGTCCTCCTCGCCCTCGAGCGCTTCCACAGCCCGTGGGCGGTGGCCCTCGTGCTCGGCGCCGACCTCGTGCCGCTCATGGCGCTCGGCGCGCTGCTCGGCGCCCTCGCCGACCGGATCCCGCGCCGCGCTTGCGCCGTGGGCGCCGACCTCGTCCGCGCGGCCGCGTTCCTGGGCATCGCGGTCAGCGGCGACCTGACCGCGATCCTGCTGCTCGCGGCCGCCGCCGGCGCGAGCAACGGCGTCTTCAACGCCGCCGTCCTGTCCGGCCTTCCGCACGTCGCGCCCGAGCGCGACGGCGCCGCGGCGACGTCGCTGTTCAGCGCGGTGACCACGCTCGGCAGGACCGCCGGTCCGCTCGTCGCGGCGGGCCTGCTGCTGGGGGGCGGGGTCGAGGTGGCCCTGGTGGTCAACGGCCTCAGCTTCCTCGTCTCGGCGCTGGTGCTCGCGTCCGTCGACCTCGGGCGCGCCGCGGGGACCGCACGCGCACGGCCGCCGGCGCCCGCGCCCGGCCCTCGGCTCGGTCCCGGCTTCGCCCGCCTCGTCGCGGGCTCGGCCGGCGCCACGCTCTTCGCCGGGATGGCGAACGTGGCCGAGCCCGCGTTCATCACCGGCGACCTGGCGGCGGTGGGCGCCGCGTTCTCGGTCATGGTCGGCGTGCACGGCCTCGGCGTCGCCGCCGGGTCGCTGGTGGGCAGCCGCGGCGGGCACGCCGCGAGCCTGTGGCTGCGCTACCTCGCCGGGATCGGCGCGATGGGCGCCGGGTACACGCTGGCCGCCGTCGCCCCGGACTACGTCCTCGCGCTGCCGGCCTTCGCCCTCGCCGGCGCCGGCAACGGCGCGCTCATGGTCCACGAGCGCCTGCTCGTGCAGTCGCTCGCCGCCGGGGGCGCCCAGGGGCGGGCGTTCGGCACGCTCGAGATGGCCGCTTCGTGGGCCTTCGCGGCGGCGCTCGGGCTCGGCGCGCTCGCCGTCGGCGCGGCGAGCGGCCGCGAGGCGCTGCTGGTCGCCGGGCTGGGGACGCTCGGCGTCTGGCTCGCGTGCGCGCTCAGCGCGTCGGCGCGCGGCGCCCGGCGCCCGGCCGCGCAGCGCGGCTTGTAGGGTCTCGCGCCGTGTTCTACGACGACGACGCTGACCTCTCGCTCCTCGACGGCAAGACCGTCGCGATCATCGGCTTCGGCTCACAGGGCCACGCGCACGCGCTGAACCTGCGCGACAGCGGCGTCGACGTGGTCGTCGGCCTGCGCCCGGACTCGTCCTCGGTCGCGCACGCGCGCGACGCGGGGTTGCGCGTCGAGCCGGTCGCCGAGGCGGCGAGCCTGGGCGACCTCGTCATGGTCCTCGTCCCCGACGAGAAGCACCGCGAGGTGTGGGAGGGCGAGGTCCGCGACGGCATCGCCGACGGCAACATGCTGCTCTTCGGGCACGGCTTCTCGATCCACTACGGCGAGGTCGACCCGCCGCCGGGCGTCGACGTCGTGCTCGTCGCGCCCAAGGGCCCCGGCCACCTCGTGCGCCGGCAGTACACCGAGGGCTCGGGCGTCCCCGGGCTGGTCGCCGTCCAGCAGGACGCGTCGGGCCGCGCGCGCGACCTCGCGCTGGCCTACGCCAAGGGCATCGGCTGCACGCGCGGCGGCGTGATCGAGACGACGTTCAAGGACGAGACCGAGACCGACCTCTTCGGCGAGCAGGCGGTGCTGTGCGGAGGCGCGTCCGAGCTCGTGCAGGCGGGCTTCGAGACGCTCGTCGAGGCCGGCTACGACCCGCAGATGGCGTACTTCGAGTGCCTCCACGAGCTCAAGCTCATCGTCGACCTGATGTACGAGAAGGGCCTGGCCGGGATGCGCTACTCGATCTCCAACACCGCCGAGTACGGCGACTACACGCGCGGCAAGCGCGTGATCACGGACGAGACGCGCGCGGCGATGCGCAAGATCCTCGGCGAGATCCAGTCCGGCGACTTCGCCCGCGAGTGGATCGCCGAGAACCGCGCGGGCCAGGAGAACTTCCAGCGCATGCGCGCCGAGCAGGCCGACACGGAGGTCGAGCGCACGGGCAAGGAGCTGCGCGCGCACATGGACTGGATCCAGACGGAGTTCTGAGGCGCCGCTTCTAAGCGGCCAGCGCGAGCGCGACCGGCCCTCGCTGCTCGCGCAGGACGACGCGCTCGACGGCCGTGACGACGACCGGGTCGAACTGCGTCTCCGAGCACGTGCGCAGCTCGTCGAGGGCGGTCTCGACCGGCATCGCCTTGCGGTACGGCCGGTCGGTCGTCATGGCGCTGTAGGCGTCGCACGCGCAGATGATCCGGGCGGCGAGCGGGATCTCCTCGCCCACGAGCCCGTCGGGATAGCCGCGGCCGTCCCAGCGCTCATGGTGGCCGCGCACGACGAGGCCCACGTCGGCCAGGACGCCGCCGATGCGGTCGAGCATGTGCTGGCCGTCCTCGGGGTGGCGCTTGATGACCGCCCATTCGGCGGGGGTCAGCTTCCCGGGCTTGTTGAGGATCTCGTCGGGCACGCGCAGCTTGCCGATGTCGTGCAGCAGCGCCCCGAACTCGAGCTTGCGCTGATCGCGCGCGTCGAGGCCGAGCTCCTGGCCGACGGAGAGCGCGAGCACGAGCACGCCCTTGCTGTGCTCGCCGCCCGTGTAGGGGTCGTCGGCCTCGAGCATCTCGCCCATCAGCAGCGCGCTCCCGCGGTAGGCCTCGCTGAGCTGCAGCGCGTGTTCGATGCGCTGGTCGCGCTCCCGGCCCAGCGCCGCCAGCAGGGCGAGGAGCGGCAGCACGAGGACGATCGCCGCCGGCTGGGCGTGCGCCACGAGCGCCAGGAGCAACCCGATCGGTGACAGCGCGGCGTCGATGGCGAAGCCGACGACCTGCAGGCGCAGCTGCAGGTTCGGTGGGACGCCGAGGGCGAGCCACACGCGCGCCGCGGTCGCGACCGTGTCGCACAGCAGCTGGGCGACCAGCGCGGCGAGGTAGATCGGCCAGTGATCGAGCGCCGGACCGCCGCCGGCGGCCGCGCTGATCACCAGCGCCGGGCCGACCGCGTACCACGAGTCGCCGAAGGCGAAGACGGCGTGGTCGGGGTGCGTGCGGCGGCGCAGGTACTCGGGCGCGCGGCCGAGGACGCCGGACGCGACGAGCAGACCGAGCACCAGCGCCGGGTGCAGCAGCAGCAGCATGGGCACGACGGCGACCTGGGTCGCCACCGCCCGGCACGAGCCGACGGCGAAGCGGATGCGGTGGGCGACGAGCTGGACGGCGAGCAGGGCGCCGGCCAGCCACGGCGAGCCGGCGGGGCCGGGCAGCCACAGGGCGAGGCACACGATCACCGCGACGAGCGCGAGGGCGATGCCCGACTCGGCCAGCCGGTCGCGGCGGCTCAGCGGCTCGGCGTCGCGCGAGGTCGCCTCCCGCAGCAGCGCTTCGACGCGGGGATCGTCTTCAGGGGTGGTCGTCATGGCAGGGGCTCCCGCTGTGCGCTTCGGGTCGAGTCGTCCCACGCGTGAGCGGTGCACCGTCCTGGCCGACCATGCGTCCATCGCCGGTTGAGTTCCCGGGCCGTGGCGTCGATGTCGACGTGCCTGCGCCGCCGGCGAGACGGACCTCGCCAGGCGCCCCCATCCAAGGAAGGAAACGTCGTGCCGAACCAACTGTGGAAGAAGCTCGTCCTGGCGCTGAGCGCCGCCGCGGCGCTCGTCGCCGTGCCGGCCGCGGGCGCCGGCGCCGC
This sequence comes from Actinomycetota bacterium, assembly GCA_005888335.1. The sequence goes on along the minus strand of VAWY01000036.1, from coordinate 13,003 downwards.
CATCATCGAGACGTCGGCCTGCGACGGCGCCGCGCTCAGCACGCCGTTTGCGCCGTGGGGCGACACCAACGCCTACAAGCTCGTGCCCGGCGGTGACGCCGAGGGCTCGCTGGCCGGCTGGACGCTGGCCGGCGGCGCCAAGAAGGTCGCCGGCAGCGAGCCGTTCGCGGTCACCGGCCGGCTGGGCGCCTCGTCGCTGAGCATCCCGGCCGGGGGCTCGGTGACGACCTCGTCGACGTGCGTGAACGCGGCGTACCCGAGCTTCCGCTTCTTCGCCAAGTCCTCCGGCGGCCTGCTCGGGCTCGTGCCCGCGCTGAAGGTCGAGCTCGTCTACCGCGACGGCCTGCTCGGCCTCGTCGCGGTGCCCGCGGGCGTCCTGGCGTCCGGCTCGACGTGGCAGCCGACGCCGGCGATGCTGACCCTGTCGGCGGTCGGCGCCGCCGTGGCCGGCGGTGAGGCGCCGCTGGCGGTCCGCTTCACGGCGGTCGCCGGCACGTGGCAGGTCGACGACGTCTACGTCGACCCGCACATTCGGTAGCCGAGCGTCAGCGGCGAGCGAGCGCAGCGGCCGCCGCGGCGCGGCGGCGCCGAGCGGCGTGGCGGCGATCGATCGCCGCGGACGCCGGCGCCGGCGCCGTCGCGGCCGCGCGGCGCAGCGCGGCCCAGGCGAGCACGCCGGTCAGCAGCGCCGCGACGCCGCCGACCACCAGGCCGGCGCGCGGGCCGGCGGACTCGGCGATCCAGCCCACGAGCGGGGCGCCGATCGGCGTCGAGCCGAGGAAGACGACGGAGTAGAGCGCCATCACGCGCCCGCGCATCGCCGGGTCGGCGGCGAGCTGCAGCGACGAGTTCACGCCCGCGGCGAAGGTGACGCTCGCCGCGCCGAGCGGGACGAGCACCGCGACCTGCAGCGCGAAGGCGGGCGCGCCCGCGGCGAGCAGGGTCAGCGTGCCGAAGGCGACGGCGGCGCCGGCGAGCAGGTGCGGGCTCACGCGCCCGCGCGCGCCCGAGGCGAGCGCGCCGAGCACCGACCCGGCGGCCATCGCGCTGGTCAGCGCCGCGTAGGTGGTCGCCGTCCCGTCCCAGGTGAAGCGCGCGACCAGCGGCAGGAGGACCTGGAAGTTGAACGACAGCGTCCCGACCACGGCCATCATCAGGAGCGGCACCCGCAGCGCGGGCGTCGCCCACACGTAGCGCACCGCCGCGCGCAGCTGGCCGGGCGCCCGCTCGGCGCCCGGCACCGCGTGCAGGTGCTCGGGGTCCATGCCGCGCAGCGCGACGAGCATCGCCGCGAACGACAGCGCGTTGACGAGGAAGCACGGCCCGACGCCCGCGAGGGCGATGACCGCGCCCGCGGCCGCCGGACCGGCGATGCGCGCGGTGTGCACGATGACGCTGTTGAGGCTGACCGCGTTGACGACGCGGTCGGGACCGACCATCTCGACGACGAAGCTCTGGCGCGCGGGGTTGTCGATGGCGTTGATCGACCCCCGGAGGAAGATCAGCGCGAGCACCTGCCATATCTGCACCGTGCCGCTGGTCACGAGCGCGAAGAGCGCCAGCGCGGGCAGCGCCATCAGCGCCTGGGTCGTCATGAGCAGCCGCCGCTTGGGCAGGCGATCGGCGAGCAGGCCGCCCCACGCCCCGGCGAGGAGGATCGGGAGGAACTGCAGCGCGGCGGCCAGACCCACCATCGCGCCGTTGCCCGTGAGCTTGAGCACGAGCCAGGTCTCGGCGACGATCTGCATCCAGTTGCCGGCGAGCGAGACGACCTGGCCGGCGAAGTAGCGGCGGTAGTTGCGGACCGCGAGCGAGCTGAGCGAGCGGCGCAGCGCCGCGCTCATTCGTCCTCCAGCAGCCGCTCGAGGATGTCGGCGGCGCGCTCGAGCGTCGCGCGGTCGGCGGTGTCGAGGCGATCGAGGCGCTGGGCCAGGAAGGCGTCCTTGCGCGTGCGCACGCGCTCGAGCAGCGCGCGACCGTCGCGGCTGAGCGAGACCAGCGACGAGCGCCCGTCGGCCGGGTCGGCCGCCCGCGTGACCAGGCCGGCCTCCTCGAGGCGCGCCAGCACGCGCGTCGCTGTCGGCCGCTGGATGCGCTCGTACTGCGCCAGCTCGCTCGGGGTCAGCGGCCCGCGGCGCTCGATCGTCGCCAGCGCGGCGGTCTGCGACGGGCTCAGGTCCGCGCCCGCCTCCTGGCGCAGGCGCCGGGCGGTGCGCGTGATGACGACGCGGAGCTGGGCGGCTGTCGAGGTAGTTTCCAAGGCTAATGAGCTTAGCAAATCATTTTGTCGAGCTAGACTCCGCCGTCGCTGTCGCGACTGGCGTCGATCAGGTGGAGCACCACCGGGAAGCGATGGCGTTGAGACAGCCGCGCGCCTGGGCACCAGAACCCCCGACCCCCGCGAGGAGGCTGCCCGTGACGCCGACCACCGCGACGCTACAGATCCCCGAGACGCTCAAGCCCGCCGACGGGCGCTTCGGCTGCGGCCCGTCGAAGGTGCGCCCCGAGCAGGTCGCGCACCTCGTCGACTCGGCCACCACGATCATGGGCACCTCGCACCGCCAGAAGCCGGTCAAGGCGGTGGTCGGCCGTGTCCGCGACGGGTTGCGCGAGCTGTTCTCGCTGCCCGACGGCTACGAGGTCGCGCTCGGCAACGGCGGCACCACGGCGTTCTGGGACGCGCTCGCCTTCGGGATGGTCCGCACGCAGGCGTTGCACCTCACGTTCGGCGAGTTCTCGAGCAAGTTCGCCAAGGTCACCGAGGGCGCGCCGTTCCTCGCCGACCCGATCGTCGTCAGCTCGCAACCCGGCGACGCGCCGCGCCCGAAGTCCGACCCGGCTGCCGACGTCGTCGCGTGGGCCCACAACGAGACCTCGACCGGCGTCATGGTCGGCGTCGAGCGGCCGGCCGGCAATGCCCTCGTCCTCATCGACGCGACCTCGGGCGCCGGCGGCCTGCCCGTCGACGTCGCGCAGGCCGACGCGTACTACTTCGCGCCGCAGAAGAGCTTCGCCGCCGACGGCGGGCTGTGGCTGGCGCTGCTCAGCCCGGCGGCGGTCGCGCGCGTCGAGGAGATCGCCGCCTCCGACCGCTGGATCCCGGAGTTCCTCTCGATCGCCACCGCGCTCGAGAACTCGCGCAAGGACCAGACGTACAACACGCCGGCGGTCGCGACGCTGCTGCTGCTCGCCGACCAGGTCGAGTGGATGCTCGAGCGCGGCGGGCTGGACTGGTGCGTGCAGCGCACGAGCGAGTCGAGCGGCCACCTCTACGGCTGGGCCGAGGGCTCGCCCTTCGCCACGCCGTTCGTCGCCGACCCCGCCAAGCGCTCGCTGGTCGTCGGCACGATCGACTTCGCCGACTCGGTCGACGCCGCCGTGGTCGCCGGCACGCTGCGCGAGAACGGCATCGTCGACACCGAGCCCTACCGCAAGCTCGGCCGCAACCAGCTGCGCATCGGCATGTTCCCGGCGATCGAGCCCTCCGACGTGCACGCGCTGACCGCGTGCATCGACTGGGTCGTGGAGCGGCTGGCATGAAGGTCCTCGTCGCAGAGAACATCGGGGCCGGCGGCGTCGAGCTGCTCAGGCGCCACTTCGACGTCGACGTCGGCGGCAACGGCGACATCGCCGAGCGCATCTCCGAGTACGACGCGCTGATCGTCCGCTCGGCGACGAAGGTCACCGCCGAGCTGATCGAGCGGGCGGAGAAGCTCAAGGTGATCGGCCGGGCCGGCGTCGGCGTGGACAACGTCGACGTTCCCGCGGCGACCAAGCGCGGGATCATCGTCGCCAACGCGCCGCAGTCGAACGTCGTCACCGCCGCCGAACACACGATGGCGCTGCTGCTCGCGCTGGCGCGCAACATCCCGCAGGCGCACGCGAGCCTGACCTCGGGCAAGTGGGAGCGCTCGAAGTTCTCCGGCGTCGAGGTGATGGACAAGACGCTCGGGATCCTCGGCTTCGGGCGCATCGGCCAGCTCGTCGCTGCGCGCGCGCAGGGCTTCGGCATGCACGTCCTGGCCTACGACCCCTACGTCGCCGCCGACCGCTACCGCGAGCTCGGCGTCGACCGCGCCGAGTCCTCCGACGAGGTCTACGCGGCCGCCGACTTCCTCACCATCCACCTGCCCAACACGCCCGAGACGAAGGGCTGGCTGGACGCCGACGCGCTCGCCGCCTGCAAGGACGGCGTGCGCGTCCTCAACGTCGCGCGCGGCGGGCTGGTCGTGACCGAGGCGCTCAAGGACGCGCTCGACAGCGGCAAGGTCGCCGGCGCGGCGCTCGACGTCTTCGAGACCGAGCCGATCACCGAGCACCCGCTGTTCGGCTATCCCAACGTCGTCGTCACGCCGCACCTGGGCGCGTCGACCGCGGAGGCGACCGACCGCGCCGGCGTGCAGACCGCCGAGCAGGTCATCGCCGCGCTGACCGGCGGCTCGGTGACCACCGCGGTCAACGTGCCGGCGGTCGCGGCCGAGGACCTCGAGATCCTCGGGCCGTTCCTGCCGCTGTGCCAGAAGCTCGGCCGGCTGGCCACCGCGCTGGGCGAGGACGTCGGCCTGGACCGCATCGAGGTCGAGTGCCTGGGGCGCATCGCCGAGCGCGACACGCGCCCGCTCGGCGTCGCGGTCCTCGTCGGCGTGCTCGCGGGCAAGACCGAGGAGGAGGTCAACGCGGTCAACGCCCCCGGCCTCGCCGAGGAGCGCGGCATCGAGTTCGTCGAGTCCAAGCGGACGGCCGCGCGCGACTTCGCCGACCTGGTCCGCGTGACGGTCGGCGGCCGGCGCGTCGTCGGCACCGTCTTCGGCCGCCTCCACCGCCCGCACCTGCTCGAGGCCTGGGGGCAGCGCTTCAACCTCCAGCTCGAGGACCATGTCGCGCTGTTCCGCTACCGCGACGTGCCCGGGATGATCGGCCGCGTCGGCACCGTGATCGGCGACCACGGCATCAACATCGGGGCCGCCGCGGTCGGCCACGTGCCGCAGGACACCGACGACGACTGCGCGGTGATGGTCGTCACCACCGACCAGCCGGTGCCGCGGGACGTCGTCGACGAGCTCGTGCGCTCCGAGGGGTTCGTCGAGGGGAAGGCGGTCTCGCTCTGAGCGCGGCGGCAAGCTGGTGGACGGACGCCGTCGTCTACCAGGTCTATCCGCGCTCGTTCCAGGACACGACGGGCTCGGGCGAGGGCGACCTGCCGGGGATCACCTCGCGCCTCGACCACCTCGCCTGGCTCGGCGTCGACGCGCTGTGGCTGTCGCCGATGTACCCGTCGCCGATGGCCGACGGCGGCTACGACGTGGCCGACTACATGGCCGTCGACCCGCGCTACGGCACGGTTGCCGACGCCGAGCGCCTGGTCGCCGCCGCGCATGCGCGGCGTCTGCGCGTCCTCTTCGACGCGGTCCCGTGCCACACATCGATCGCCCACGCGTGGTTTCGCGAGCATCCCGACTGGTACGTCTGGTCGCCGGTCGACGGCCCGGCCAACAACTGGCGCGCCGCGTTCGGCGGCCCGGCGTGGTCGCGCGACGAGGTGAGCGGTCGCTGGTACCTGCACTCGTTCTATCCCGAGCAGCCCGACCTCGACTGGCGCAACCGGGCCGTGCCGGACGCGTTCGGCGCCTGCCTGCGCTTCTGGCTGGAGCGCGGGGTCGACGGCTTCCGCGTCGACGCGATCGACCGCCTGCTCAAGGACCCCGAGCTGCGCGACGACCCGCCGGCGTCAGGTCCGCCGCCCCTGCCGCTGCACAAAGAGCACGAGGTGCTCGAGCACGTGCACTCGCGCAACGCGCCCGACATCGGGACGGCCCTGGCTCGGCTGCGCGCCGCGGCCCGCGACGCGCTGCTGGTCGGCGAGGCCTACGTGCCCACGCGCGACCTGCCGCCGTATCTCGAGCACATCGACGTCTGCTTCGCCTTCGAGCTGTTCCACGCGCCGTGGGACGCGGCGCAGATCCGGGCGGCGATCGACCAGGCGACCGCGGTCGGCCCCAAGCGCGTGGCCTGGGTCCTCTCCAACCACGACTTCAAGCGCCTGCCCGACCGCGTCGGCGACGCCAACGTCCGCGCGGCGGCGCTGCTGCTGCTCACGCTGCCCGGGATGGTCTTCGTCTACCAGGGCGACGAGATCGGGATGACCAACGGTCCCGGGCGCGAGCCGCCCGACGACCGCGCCGGGCGCGACCCGTACCGCCACCCGATGGCCTGGGACGACGGCGAGCCGAACAAGGGCTTCACCTCGGGCACGCCGTGGCTGCCGGTGACCGGCGCGCCGGACGGCGCGGTCGCGGTGCAGCGCGCGGACACCGGCTCGCTGCTGCACCTGTATCGCGACCTCATCGAGCTGCGCCGCTCGCTCGACGGGCCGGTGGAGGTCGTCGACGCGGCCGACGGCGTCCTGGCTCATCGGCGCGGCGAGCACCTCATCGCCCTCAACGTCGGACCCGAGCCGCGCCCCGCGCCGCGCGCGCACCGCCTGGTCCGCCACACCCACCACGTCGGGCCGAGGTCCGTCCCCGCCACCCTCGGACCGGGGGAGGGGTTCGTTGCGCGGATCTGATCAGGAGGGCGTTCGCACCGCGCGGGCGCGGCGGCGGAAGCGCCACTGGCGCTCCTGCGGCGCGGACGGTCCCTTCGGCGCGGCCGCATCGGCCGCGCGCAGCCGGGCGGCGAGCACCTCCAGCATCCGCCAGGCGACCTCGGGGTGCTGCCGGACGAAGGCCCGGAACGCGTTGCGCGAGATCCCCCAGGCACGCACGTTCGTCTCGGCCGTGATGTCGGCGGACCGGCGTCCGCCGTCGATCAGCGCGACCTCGCCGAAGAAGTCGTGCTTGCCGAGATGCGCGAGCTTGCCACCGCCCGCGTCGACCGACGCCTCGCCCTCCGCGATGATGAAGAAGCCGACGCCCGACGACCCCCGGCTGACCATCGGAGCGCCGCGGTCGTAGCGGCGCTCGGTGAACCGGTCAGCGAGCTCGGTCAGCTCGGAATCCTCCACTGCCGCCAGCAGCGGGACCCGGCGCAGCAGTTGAACCGGCGCGCCCATCTCTCCTCGCCCGATCCTAACCCCGCGCTCGCGCGCCGGTCAAAACATCGTCGCGCACCACGGGTCCACCGACCAGCGCAGCAGCGCGTCGGCCCGGGCCAGCCCGCCTGGGCGCAGCTCCTCGGCCCAACCGGCGGCGCCCAGCGTCACCAGGCTCCGCCCGCCGAGGTACGCCGCGCTCAGCGCGCCGACGTCGAGGGCGACGTCCGCCGCGGCGTCGGTCGGCGCGCACTGCGCGCCGTCGGGGCCGCCGCGCAGCGCGAAGCGCCCCGCCGCGAAGCCCGCCGCGTCGCGCACCTCGAGGACGAGCTCGCCCTCGCGCAGGTAGCGCCGGGCGGCCAGCGCGGCGGGCACGTCGAGCAGCCGCGCCCACAGGAAATCGGTCTTCAGGCGCTGGCGCACGGCGCGCGCGTCGCGCAGCAGCCACGGCAGGGGCTCGTCGACGCTGCGCTCCTCCGCCGAGACGGTCGCCACGAGGTCGACCTCGCAGGCGAAGCGCCACAGCCGCGCCTCGGCCGCCGGCGTCGTGCCGAACAGGTCGCGGACGTGCAGCTTGGCCCGCGGGCGCCAGTCGTCCCAGTTCTCGTCGACGTGGTACACGAGCAGCCCGGCGGGCGCGCCGCGCTCGTCGAGGGCGAGCACGCAGCGCTGCGTGCCGGGCGGCTTGCGACGCAGGACGTCGATCCCCACGCGGCGCTCCCACCAGCGCTCCGAGCGGTCGATCGCCCCCGGCGTCGACCGGCGGTGCGCGTCGTAGATCGCCGCCGCTGCGCCCGCCAGCTCGGCCGGCTCGACGAGCCGCGTCTCGCCGTCGCCGCCGTGCGCGAACGCGGCGCTCAGGGCGTCGATCTCGTAGGTGACGATGTCGGATGCGGGACCGAAGCCGTAGCGCCCGTAGATCGGCCACTCGGAGGCGATGAGGATCGCCACGGGCTCGCCACGCTCCGCCGCCGTGGCGAGGTCGCGGGCCATCATCTGCGACAGCAGGCCGCGGCGCCGGTGGGTGGGGGAGACCGTGGCGTTGGTGATCGCGCCGGCCGCGACCTCGCCGCCGGGCACGGTCAGCCGCGTGGCAAACGACCGGAACGTGGCGACGAAGCGCCCGCCGTCGTGCGCGCCCTGGATGCGCGTCCACTCGACCTCCTTCGCGAAGTCCTCGGAGAACGGCTCGACGTGCTCGGGCGCGAGCGACGACTTGTGGAAGCCGACCTCCAGCGCCGCCTGCCAGGCCGGGAGCTCGGAGCGCTCGACGGTCCGGATATCGACGGGCATGGCGCGGTAGTGTCGCGCGCCATGCGCTACCGACGTCTCGGCGCCGCGGGCGTCCAGGTCTCGGAGGTCTCGCTGGGCTCGTGGCTGACCTACGGCGGCCACGTCGACGACCGCGCCGCCGAAGCGTGCGTCCACCGCGCCTACGAGCTCGGCGTCAACCTCTTCGACACCGCCGACGTCTACCGCCGCGGCGATGCCGAGCGCGTCGTCGGGCGCGCGCTGGCGCGCTACCCGCGCAGCTCGTACGTGCTCGCGACCAAGGTCTACTTCCCGGTTGGCGACCGGCCCAACGACCGTGGCCTCTCGCGCAAGCACATCGTCGAGTCCTGCCACGCGTCGCTCGAGCGCCTGGGGACCGACCACATCGACCTCTACCAGTGCCACCGCTTCGACGCCGACGCGCCGCTGGACGAGACGCTGCGCGCGCTCGACGACCTCGTCAGCGCCGGCAAGGTGCTGTACATCGGCGTCAGCGAGTGGACCGCCGGCCAGCTCGACGAGGCGCGCGCCGTGGGCGACCGGCTGCTGCTCGACCCGATCGTCTCCAACCAGCCGCAGTACTCGCTGCTGTGGCGGCGCATCGAGGAGGACGTGATCCCGGTCTCCGAGCGGCTCGGGGTCGGCCAGATCGTCTGGTCGCCGCTGGCCCAGGGCGTGCTGAGCGGCAAGTACCGCCCCGGCGAGCCGACGCCGCGCGACACGCGGGCCGGGCATCCCGACCCGCAGACCAGCCAGTTCGTGCGGCTGTTCATGCGCGAGGACATCCTCGAGGCCGTCCAGCGCCTGCGCCCGATCGCCGACGACCTCGGGCTGACGATGGCGCAGCTGGCCATCGCCTGGGTGCTGCGCCAGCCCAACGTGGCCGGCGCGATCGTCGGCGCCTCGCGCCCCGAGCAGCTCGACGACAACTGCGCGGCCAGCGGTGTCGAGCTGCCGCCCGACGCGCTGCTGCGCATCGACGAGGCGGTCAGCGCGGTGCTGCCGCTACAGCTGCCGGCCGGCTGACTGTGGGGTGGAGGGAAGCCGGCGGCGTGCCCGCGCGCGCGCCGACTGCGCCAACCTAACCGGAGCCGAACTCGCGCGCCAGGTCTGACACGAGACCAGGCAGGCGGTCCGGACCGCGCGCCACCGCCAGCTGGTGGGCCGCGCCGGGCTCGCGCAGCAGGTCCTCCACCGAGGCGAGCTCGGCCGCGCAGCCGAGCTCCCGCGCGTGGGGCGCGCAGAGCTCGAGCAGCTCGCCGACCAGCTCGGCGACGGGCACCCGCTGCTCGCGCACCGGATCGATGAGCGCCGCCTCGACGCCGTCGCGCGCGGCCAGGAAGCGGTTCTCCACGAGCACCTCAGGCGTCGCCTGGCGCTCGTCGGCCACGCCGTTGCGCAGCTCGAGGGCCACCAGGCACTGCACGAACGCGGCCAGCGCTGCCGTGGCCTTCAGCGTGACCTGCGCGTCCATGATGCGCACCTCGATCGTCCCGAAGCGGGGCTGCGGGCGGACGTCCCACCACAGGAACGTCGGCTCCGGGAACGCCTCGAGGCGCAGCAGCAGGTCGACCGAGCGCACGTAATCGGCGTAGCCGTCGAACGCGCGCGGGATGCCGACGCGGGGGAAGGCCTGGAAGAGCGGCGTGCGCGCCGAGGCCAGCCCGCTGTCGCGCCCCTGCCAGAACGGCGAGTTGGCCGACAGGGCGAGCAGCACCGGCAGGTGCGCGCGCAGCCCGTTGACCGCGCGGATCGCGTCCTCGGGCTCGGGCACGCCCACGTGGACGTGCAGCGCGAACGTCGGCTCGCGCCGCGCGAGCTCGCGCATCGAGCCGTAGATGACCTCGTAGCGCTCGCCGCTCGAGACCGCCGTCTCGCGCCACACCGCGAACGGGTGCGTGCCGGCGCTGGCGACCGCCAGCCCGCACTCCGCGCACGTCTCGCGCATCGCCGTGCGCAGGTCGCGCAGCTCGCGAACCGCGTCGCCGACCGTCGCGTTGACGCCGGTGGCGAGCTCGGCCGCCCCGGCGTGCGTCTCGGCCGTCACGCGCGCGGCGAGCGCGCCGGGCAGCCGCGGCAGGACCTCTTCGATGGCCTGGGCCAGCCCCCACGTCCAGGGGTCGAGGAGCATGACCTCCTCCTCGACACCGAGCGTGAACGGCGCGGTCGGCGCCCACTGCGCCCACGATCCCGCCCTCAGCTCGGTAGCACCCACGTGTCCTTGCCTCCACCGCCCTGCGACGAGTTGACGACGAGCTCCCCCTCGCGCAGCGCCACGCGCGTCAGCCCGCCCGGCAGCGCCCGCGCACGGGTCCCGTCGAAGAAGACGAAGGGTCGCACGTCGACGTGGCGCGGCACCAGCCGCCCGTCGACGACCGTCGGGTGCGTCGAGAGCCGGATCGTCTCCTGCGCGACGAAGTCGCCCGGGCGGTCCTCGATCGCGCGGCGCGCCTCGCGCAGCTTCGCGGAACTCGCCGCCGGGCCGATGACGACGCCCATCCCGCCGAACCCGCCGCGCGGCTTGACGACGAGCTCGTCGAGGCGCTCGAGCGCCTCGGCGCGCAGCCGCGGATCGGCGAGGTCGAGCGTGGCCACGGAGCGCACGAGCGGCTCCTCGCCCAGGTAGAAGCGGACGAGGTCGTCGACGTAGGGGTAGACGCGCTTGTCGTCGGCCACGCCCGTGCCGAACGCGTTGACGAGCCCGACGGTGCCCGCGCGCAGGGCCGGCCAGAGCAGCTCGCCGACGGCGGTCAGGCGCCCGTCGTCGTCGCGCAGCCGGTCCGCGTTGGTGCGCCGGTAGACGACCTGGACGCGCCGCCCGTCGCGCAGCGCCAGCCGGTCGCCGACGACCACCAGCTCGTCGGGGTGGGTCAGCCGCAGCTCGCCCATCTCGGCCAGCACGCCGTGCTCGTACCAGGCGGCGTTGCCCGGGCCGTCGGTGAGCAGGACGGCAATCCCGCCCGCCTCGGGCTCGGGCCTGGCGGCGGCGATGACCAGCCGCAGGTACGTGGCCAGCTCGGCGGCGATGTTGCGCCAGCGCCCGTCGTAGGGCAGGTGCGCCGCCGTGGCGTGGCGCGCGACCAGCGCGTAGGCCATGCCCGACGGCGTGCGCACGTTGTCCTCCAGGACGCGGAAGCGTCCCTCGGCGTCGCGCACGACGTCGAGCCCGGCGATGCCGATCCACGATCCGGTCGGCGGCGGGACCTCGCGCAGGTCCTCGAGGAACTCGATGCCCTCGAGCACGTGCTCGGGGAGCAGGCCCTGCACCACGGCCTCGCGCTCGCCGTAGACGTCGGCGACGAACATGTCCAGCGCCCGCACGCGCTGGGCCAGGCCCTCCTCGAGCTGCGACCACTCCACGGCGGTCAGCAGGCGCGGGACCGGATCGAGCCGGAACACCTCGCCGCCCCCGAACGTCGCGCCGCTGGAGCGCATGTGCGCCGTGATGCGCTCGGCGACCGCCTCCAGATCGCAAGCCCCTAGCGCCGCGAACAGGTCGGCGTAGTGCGGGCGCGGCGTGCCGGGCGCGCTGAAGGCCTCGTCGTAGCCGGGCGGCGGCTCGTAGGCCGCAACGGTGCTGGGAGTGCCGTCCGTGAGGGTCATCCCGGTACGCCTGCTCGCAGCGTTGCGAGGAGGGAATCGGCCCGGCGGCCCGGTCTCGGGCCGCCCGCTGGACCGTGTGGACCCTACTAGCCCTAGGCGGCCGCCGGGCGGCGCCGGGCGGCCTCGTAGCGCGCGGCGGCGGCGACGAACGCGCCGAAGAGCCCGAACTGGTCCTCGCGCTCGGACAGCGACTCGGCGTGCCACTGGACGCCGAGGACGAAGTCGCGATCGGTCGCCTCGATGCCCTCGATCACGCCGTCGGGCGCCCACGCGACGGCGCGCAGGTGCTCGCCCAATCGCTCGACCGCCTGGTGGTGAAACGAGTTGACGTCGTGCTCGAGGCGGCCAATGACGCCCTCGAGCCGCGTGCCCGACTCAAGGACGACCTGGTGCGTCGGGATGCGCCCGGCGACCTCCTGGCGGTGGTCGATCTCCTCGCCGACCGTGCTCGGCAGGTCCTGGATCAGCGTCCCGCCGCGTGCGACGTTGAGGACCTGCTCGCCGCGGCAGATGCCGAGGATGGGCATCCCGCGCGCGTCGGCGGCGCGCACGAGCGTGAGCTCGAAGGCGTCGAGATCGCGCTCGGTCGGCCCGAGCGCCGGGTGCTCCTCCTCGCCGTACGCGGAGGGATGCAGGTCGGGGCCGCCCGAGATCATCACTCCGTCGAGGCGGTCGAGCAGCTTCTCGATGTGCTCGAGGTCCATGGGCGGCAGCACGACGGGCAGGGCCCCGGCGCGCTCGACCGAGCGCGGGTACGCCAGGCCGAGGGCGAGCTCGCGCATGGGCGGCTCGGACTCCGCCAGGCTCCGCGTGCGCGCGGGGATGCGCATCTCCGAAGTGGAGACGCCGATCAGCGGAGGAGGGTCCAGATGCACGCGCGGCGCAGCGTAACCCGGGACCAGGTCGAATCTCCGCATTCTGCGACTTTTCCCCGCGCGCGCCGCCCGCAACATGGCCCGCCCGTCCAAGCCCGCACCGACACCTGGTCCATCGGGGCGTATGGCACCCTGGTGTGCGGTGTGCGGCATCGCTGGAGAGCTGCGCCACGACGGACGCCCCGCCGACGCCGCCGCGCTGGCGCGGATGTCGGAGTCGATG
>VAWY01000081.1 GCA_005888335.1 Actinomycetota bacterium | reverse complement strand
GCGAAGTGGTTGCAGACCGGGCAGTTCTGCGCTCGCGGCGCCCACCGCGTGTCAGGTCGGCCGCTGCGCGGGTTGAGGGCGACGAGGCCGTTGCGGCGGAGGCCGGCGACGCGGAAGCTGCCGGCGACGTACACCCGTCCATCATGCCGCAGCAAGGTGCTGAAGCTGCCGGCGTCCCCGATCACGCGCAGGTGTGGGTTCCAGCCTGGATCGATGGCGCCGGTGCGGGCATCGAGCGCGCTGATCCCCGCGGTCGGATAGCTGAACTGCCCGGCGACCAAGAGCCTCGGGCCGGTGGCCAAGAGGGCGCCGACGTCAAGCCAGAGCAACGGCCGCGGCCGCCAGCCGCGGATCCCGCTGCCGCTGTCGGTGTCGAGCGCGCCCAGCCCTGGACGGTGCAGCCCGCCGACGCGGGCGAAGGCGCCAGCCAGGTACAAGCGCGTACCGGCGCGAGCGAGCGCCTGGACGCTGACCGCTCGCCCGCTGACGCTCCCGACCGAGCCCTGCCACGACTCGTCAACCGCGCCGCCACGAAGCACATGGGCGATCCCGATATGGCGCCGATGGCCGAGACGGGTGAAGCTGCCGCCCACGAACCAACCGCCACGACCATCGGCGACCGCCGCATCGACGACTCCGTTCGCGGCCACCCGCGCGAGCTGCTCCCCGCTCCCAGCGTCAAGGAAAACGATCAAGCCACGGTCGCGACGCGGAGCTGCGTGCCCCGAAGCGGCAAGCGGCGCCCCCGCAGCGACGGGCACCACGGCCAGGACGAGCACGGCGGAGCCGACGAACCTGGAACGCAACGCCCTCCATACACACAAAAAGCGCCCACCGGTCCGCCCGCCGTCGCGCTGTCGTCCTTCCAACAAGGTGCGACAGACGAGCTCACTCGTTCAGGCCGGCACAGGCGGAGCCCGGTTCCCGCGATTTCAAGTATGAAAGTGCCGATTTGCAGGGCACTTCTATCCCGTCAGCCGTTCTAGAGGTAACCCAAAGTGACCTGCAACCCACCGAACACGCCCCTTCGACTGAGCCGGGGGGGCGGAGCTCGCGCGTGCACCCGACGCGCTGCGCAGCTCAGAGCAGCGGTGCGGCGCCTGGGTCGAGCCGCTTGACCAACTCCGCCGCCCGTGCCAGACTCGCGTCCGCCAGATCCCTGTGAGCTCTCGAGCTTGCGGGGATTTTGGCGTCTCCGGGGATGAGGGGTGCTGATGCGGGTCCGGATCGATGACGAGCAGCGAAGCGAGGCGCTCGCCGAGGCGCTCCGCCACCAGGACTACCTCGTCCGCGAGCTTGGCGCCGGGCTCCTCGAGGTGCAGCCATTAAACAGCGTCAGCTACCGCTACGACCGAGCTGAACTGGAGGCCACGCTCGAGCGCTGGCGACAGGCGAACCTCGGTGCCGCTGTCACGATCGTCGAGTAATCCGGACGGAGCCGGCTCGATCGATTTGACGCCGATCCAGACCCGCGGACCCTTACCCGCGCAGCCTGCTTGGGCGCGCTCTGTCGCAGTTCCAACACAGAGCGACACACGAAAAACCATGAGCGCGCTGAGGGCCTCGGCTCTCGGGCCGACCGCGCCCATGCGGCGAGCCTATGCGACTCCGGGCCCGGCGCGTCTCGAGCGCTCCGGCGTCCCGTGTTCCACAGCTGCCGCGTGAATGCCCCTTAACTGCCGCTTCGCCGCTGGGCGCAGCCGAATGCCAGCAATGCGGCGCTCTCCCCTCACCAGTGCGCTCCCGAGGCCGCACCGACGCCACCCACTGCTTCGATCAGAAGCACCTTTCCTCCACTCCTGAACCGGCAACGAGCGGCCCTACGAACCCGTTCGCCTGACCGCAGGCGCACGCAGGGCCGACCCGCCCGCGCCGCCGTCCGCCACTCCACCGCGCGCCCGGGCCTTGACGACGCCGCTCCGCTCTTCGTCAGGTGTCCAGCGCTTGCTGGTGCGCGAGGTGCGTCCAGTCGTGCATAAAGATCTGCTGGAAGTACTGCGCGATGTCCGGGTCCTCGATGATCACGCCCGCGTCGCGATTCCTCAGCACGCCGTCTGCCGACCAGTTCTGGCTGCTGATGAGAACGGCGGAACCGTCGCAGACGATGCCCTTGTTGTGGACGCCTTGCTGGATGCGGACCTGCGCGAGGTCGAAGCCGAGGGCCTGCAGCTTCTCGAGGTAGCTCGTCTTCTCCCACTGGCTGAAGATGATCCTGACGTCGACGCCGGCCTGCTGGCGATCGATGACGGCGTGGAGCAGCTCGGTGAATGCTTCGTCTCCGGGCCGCGCGGAGGGATGCGCGTACTGCGTCTGGATGTAGAGGCTCTGTGTGGCGCTGCGGACGAGGTCGAGGACGGCGGAGCTGTAGACGCCTGGGTCCGGCGTGAGCAACGGCGTAACTCGCATCCGCCCCGAGAACGTCTGCGGCGCAAAGAACTGCGCGAACGCCGCCGCAGGCAGGCTAAGCGGCTCGAGCGCCAGCTCGGCTGCGGCTGCCGGCGCGAGGCCGCTGGCCTCCGCCTGGTGCTCCGTAGCGACGGCGAGGTCGTTCTTGAGGTACTTCGAGAACGTCTCCGCGAGGCCCGGGTGCTGGACGATGACGTGCCAGTCGCGGTCGGTCTTGGTCGCGGCGCCGGCGTCTCCGGGATTGTTGACCGGGTTGATGTCGGGCTGATTCGAGTTGTTCCAGTTCCCGCTCGAGAGCCAGAAGGCCTGCCCATCTCGCACCGCCACCTTGATGTGGTAGGCGTTGGGGAAGATCGCGACGGCCGCGAACGGATCCGCGCCTTCGAGGGCCCACGCGAAGCGGAGGCCGCCGCCGAGCTCGTCCGAGAGGGCGGTGTGGGTCTCCTCGTCGGTCTGATCAGCGGTCGGGTTCGGAGCGGGGTGATCGAGGACGAGATCGAGCTGCTTTCCGCTCAGGTCCGTCTTGACCGCTTCGAGGATGTGCACCGACGTGAAGTCGTACAGGCCGACGACGAGCCGTTCCGTGGTCTGGCCGAGGAACGCCGACAGCGTCGGCCAGCCCGCGTCCGGGCTCGCGTGGCAGATGATCGTGAAGTCGTCCTGGACCGGGCTGAGGTCGCCGTCCGCCGGCGGCGTGTACGGAAGCTTCGGCTTCGCCGCCAGGGGCACTGCGACCGGCTCTCCCGGAGCAGCCTGAATCGGCTGCTCGTCCGCGAACCGCGCAACTCGTTGCTCCGGCGGAAGATTGGGGGCGATCGCTTCGTAGCGCGCCGGGTCGTTGAGCTCAAGCGCCTTCAGCGGGGATGCCTCGCGCACGTCGACGGCGATGCCGTCCACCTTGTCCGGCAGGCGATTCTGCTCCGGAACGGCGTCGGTCTTGTTCGCGACGGTGACGACGATCGCCGGCTTCCGCGTCGGCCAACCCGCGACGACCTTGTATCCCGCGCGAACGGCGAGCACACCCGGCTTCTGGAGCGCGGGGAGGTGCGCGACGATCGCGGCCTCGACCGCCTCCTCGGCGTTCGGGTCGACCGCCTGTATCCCGTCCGCTGGCTCGGTCACCGTCGCCTCCTTTCAGGCGGGAGCAGAGAGTAGGCCGACATCTGCACGCAGTTGGGCGAGCAGGCCATCGCCGTGGACGCTGCCTAGACCCGTGCAGGCATCCCAGCCCTCCCCGGCTTCGTAGCCTGGCGTCGCGGGGCCGAACTCGCTCGCGGGGACGCTGTTGTCACCCTCGGTGATGTCCCGGAAGACGGTCGCGGAGGTCTCTCGCGGGATCCCGTAGAGCTTCGGCAGGAGATCGCCGAGCGGACTCTCCAGCGCCTCATGGAGCAGCGCGGCAAGACCTGCGTAGAGGGGCGCGACGGCGCTCGTGCCTCCGATGGGCCTGTAGTGCCCGTTCACGAGGACGATGTACCCGGACGCGAGGTCGGCGTTTCCGGCGATGTCGGGCACGCCGCGTCCGGGCCGGCCGGTTCTGTTCAGGTTGTCGGGCATGGACACGGCTTGCCAGCGCGGCACCGCGAAGGCGTCGCTGATCCCGCCGCCGGTCGCCCACCCGTCGCCGTCGTTCCAGACGACCTCGGAGACTGTCTCGCTGTCGACGCCGACGAGGGTCGTGCCTCCGCACGCGACGATGTGCGGGCTCGACGCGGGAAAGTCGGCGTGCGCGCTGCCGTCGTCCGCGGCGTCGCCGGCGCCGTGGTCTCCGGCGGCGGTGAAGACCGTGACGCCAAGCGCGGCAGCGTCGGCGAGCGTGTCGTCGAAGACTTTGCGAGCCTGCGCCGTCCACCTGTCCTCTGGGGCACCCCAGCTGATCGAGATGATCGACGGACTGTGCTCGGCGTCGTGGATCGCCGTCGAGAGCGCGTCGTAGAACCCGCGATCGGACGGATCGGAGAAGTACACGACGATCTTCGCCCCCGGGGCGATCGCGCCGCAGACCTCGATGTCCAGCAACACCTCGTCGTCGGCCGCGCCGCCCGGCATGTTCCCGCCGTCGTCGACCGAGACCGCGACGACGCTCGGAGCCGGGACACCGACCTTCGCGAAGTACGTAGCCAGCTCGTCGTCGCGATACCCGCCACCCAGCTCGATGATCGCGATCGTGGCGCCGTTGCCGTTCACGCCTGACGGGAACGAGTACAGCTTCGCCACTTGAGCCGGCCACAGCGGCTGCGGTTCCGGCGCCCCCGCGGCGGCGACCACCGGCGAGATCCCGGCCTGCAGCGCGGCCGGCACGCTCGCCGCGTCGACGTCCGGAAGCTCGTCCTCGGTCAGCGGGGCACCGCGCTTCAGGTGGATGCGCGCCTGCGGTCTGTCGTCGAGACCGAGGATCGCCTCCACCCGTTCGGCCACATCGGCGGGCAGCTTCAACTCGCCCTCGCGACCGCGGTAACTGACGTCGCCGGCCTCGTACCGGCCGAGCTCGGCGGCGAAGGCCGCGGCGGCCTTCGCCGCCGTCGTCCGCACGTCGATCACGCGCCGCGCGGCATCCGACGACACCACTTCGATCCCGTGTTCGCGGAGGTAACGCTCGACCACGGCGAGGTCCTCCGGATCCGCTCCTGCGGCCGCGGCGAGGCGCTGACCAGCCTCGGCTCGCGAGCCGAGGCCTGCGACGTCGCTCGGAAGCGATCCGCCCGGCTTCCGACGGACGACGATTGTCAGCGGGATCTCGGTGTCGGGATCGACATCGCCGATGCGCCGGGCACCCGGAAGTGGTTCCCGCTTACTTGCCGTGAATGCGACCCGCTCGTCGGGTCGATCGGTGCCTTCCGACATGCCTCACCGATCTCGGGAGTGAGCGACGAACATACGCCCCGTCCTTGCTGAAAGTCAAGCTGGTTCCCGATCCGGAAGGGGCCAGGGTCGTGACCCTAGCGTGAAGGGCACCAATATTCGTGTCGGCTCTCGTCTGCGCGGCGGCTGTGAGGATCGGCGGCATGGTCTTCTCCTTCCTCTACCTCGCTATGCGGGCGCTGCTCGGCGCCCTTGTACGGAGCCGCCGTGGTCTGGACGTGAAGGACGTCGAGTTGTTGGTACTGCGCCATGAGCTCGAGGTTCTGCGCCGCCAGGTCGCGCGGCCGAAGCTTCGGCCTGCTGATCGGGCTCTGCTCGCGGCGGCAGCCTGCCACCTGCCGCGCTCGTCGCGCGGCAGGCGTCTGGTGACTCCGCGGACGCTGCTGCGCTGGCATCGGGCGCTCGTGCGCCGGAAATGGCGACAGCCGTCGGGTCAGCGCGGACGGCCGCGGCTGTCGGCTGAGATCCGGGAGCTTGTGCTGCGGCTCGCGCGGGAGAACCCGCGCTGGAGCCATCGACGGATCTGCGGCGAGCTGGCAAAGCTCGGCCTCGAAGTCTCGCCGACCAGCATCCGTCGCCTGCTCGCCCGAGCGGGGCTCGATCCCGCGCCCAGACGCCAAGGGCCCAACTGGCGCGAGTTCCTCAGAGCGCAGGCGGCGAGCATCGTCGCGTGCGACTTCTTCACCATTGAGAGCGTGTTCCTGCGCCGCTACTACGCCTTGTTCTTCATCGCTCATTCGAGCCGCCGCGTCTGGCTGGCCGGCTGCACGACCGACCCAACTGGCGCCTGGGTGGCCCAGCAGGCGCGCAACCTCGGCTTCGACTTGGCCGACCAGGGCATCCGCTTCCTGATCCGCGACCGCGACAGCAGGTACTCCGGGTCGTTCGATGAAGGTTTCCGCAGCGAGCCGGTCCGGATCCTGAAGACGCCGGTGCGGGCGCCGAAGGCGAACGCCCTCGCGGAGCGCTTCGTCAGAACCGTCCGCTCCGAGTGTCTCGACTGGCTGCTGATCGTCAACCGACGCCACCTCGAGCGGGTGCTCCGCGTCTACGTCGACCACTACAACACGCAGAGACCGCATCGTGCCCTCCAGCTCCAGCCGCCCAAGCCTGAGCAGCCAGCACCAACACCGACTGTCGGCGCGATCCGCCGCCGCGACCGGCTCGGCGGCCTTATGCACGAGTACTACCGAGCCGCCGCCTGGAGATGTGCCACGAATAATGGCGCCCTTCACGCCCGTCAACTCAAAGCGCGCCCTCCTTTTGTAAGCTCCCGTCGAATAGCTGCGGCTCAACCCAGAGACGGGGGTTGTCAGGGATGAGTCAGAGGGATGCCCGACCGGCGACCAGCACTCGTCTGGCGGATAGGAACGCAGAGGGCGGCCGCTCCGACCTGTTCGACGCTTCGGCGAAGCTCTACACGGCGACGTTTCCTTACGTCTGGCGTTACGGCTTCCGCAGCCTGCACCCGTGGCTCGCCTCTCGGTTCGCCGGTTGCCGGTCCATTCTCGATGCCGGCACCGGTCCTGGATACTGGGCGAGCTACCTCGCTTCCGTCGAGCGGCGGGAGCGTGTGGTCGGGCTCGACTTCTCGCCTGAGTTCATCCGCCTCGCCCGAGCGCGAACTCGAAGCGGCAATGTCGAATTCGTCTGCGCTGACCTGACTCGCGCACCGTTCGCCGACGCATCGTTCGACGGGATCCTCTGCAGCGGCGTCCTCGACACGTTCCCCGACCCGGCGCCAGCCTTCTTCGAGTTCCGGCGCTTGTTGCGTCCAGGCGGCCGCGTCGTCCTCATCCTCCGCGGTCCGGGCACCCGCGGCTCGAAGCTGCTCGAGCGGTTCTTCCGCTTCTGTGTCGGCGCCACGGCCGCCATCCGCCGACGGTCGATGCGGCCGCTCTTTGTGCCCGAGGCACAATGGAGCCGGAAAGCGATCTGGTGCGACCTTCCCGACCTGGCCGCCGCCTCCGGGCTGGAACTGAGCGAGTGCGACGCCCGGGGTCTGATCACGAAGGCTGTTCTGGTCGCGCTGGAAAGCGCCGAAGACGGCGGCCGACGCGAACCTGAGGCCGCGGGATGACAACGACGATCACGGAAGCCGCGACTCTCGTCGATCTCGTCGACGAGCGCGCGGCTGAACTCGGCGACCAGGTCGCCTTTGTCTCCTCAAGGACGGCGAGGTCGCGGCGGCCCGCGTCAGCTTCGCCGAGCTCGCGCGCCGCGCACGAGCGATCGGGGCAGCTCTCCAGGAGCGCGAGCTCGGCGGAGAACGCGCGCTCCTGCTCTTCCCGAGCGGGCTGGAGTTCGTGGAGGCGTTCTTCGGGTGCCTCTTCGCCGGCGTCGTCGCCGTGCCAGCCTACGCGCCTCGGCGCCGCCGCGTCGATCGCGAGCTTGCCCGGCTCGGCGCGATCGCGCGTGACGCGGGAACCCGCAGCCGTGCTGACGACGTCGTCGTTCCTCGCGGCGACCGAAGCGGTCGCGTCGGCGGGAGGCATGGCGTGCATCGCGACGGACACCGTTCCGGACGGCCTCGCCGACGCGTGGCGTCCAGCGGTGGGCTCGCCCGAGTCGCTCGCCCTCCTGCAGTACACCTCGGGGTCGACAGCGGATCCGAAGGGCGTGATGCTCACGCACGCGAACGTGCTCGCGAACCAGCGGCTCCTAGCCGAGCTCGGACGGGACGCGCGGCCGTCACTCGCCGTCAACTGGATGCCGCTCTAACTGCGCCATCCGGGACCACCGATCGGCTCGCGCATCACGGCACGATCACGTCGGAATCCCGCTCAACGACCCGCGTTCCGGCCTACTAAGCGGAGGGGGAGGGATTTGAACCCTCGACGGACCCAGAGGCCCGTAACGGTTTTCGAGACCGCCGCATTCGACCGCTCTGCCACCCCTCCGAGCCGGCACAGGTTAGCCGCCGCCCTAGATCGCCGCGGAGCCGGATTCACTCCGGCTCCGCACACGACCGCTGTGCCGGCAGCCGCGAAGGAGGGGGCTCACGGGGGAACCATGGGTTCACCCGTGCTAAGCGGAGAAGGAGGGATTCGAACCCTCGAAGGAGGTTAGTACCCCCTTAACGCCTTAGCAGGGCGCCGCCTTCAGCCACTCGGCCACTTCTCCGTGCCGGCGGATCGTAGCCGAGCCGTCTGCCGCCAGTCGTCGACGATCCCCTTTTGGGGGCATGCCTTCGGCGCCGTTCGGACGATGATGGGATCTGCCGGCTCCCCCCTCGACCGGCACCTTGCAAGCCCGTCTGCGGCGACGAAGGCGGGCTTTGCCCTTTCCGGGGGCACAATGCGACGCCTGTGGAGGAGACGCCGCACGTCTCGGAGCTCGAGCACGACTGTCTCGGCCGCTACCTCTCGGTCCTCCAAGACGAGCTCGGAGAGGAGCTCGTGGCCGTCTGGCTCTTCGGCTCCGCGGCGCGCGGCGACGCCTGGTGGTCGGGCATGCCGATTCGCTCGGACGTCGACCTCCTCGTCGTGACTCGCTCGCCGCTCGCCGAGGAACGCCGGGGAGCTCGTGAACGCGACGTATCCGTTGTTCCTCGAGTGCGGCCGGCAGATCGGGCCGCAGTTCCGGACGGAACGCGAGCTCGAGGTCGACCCGCCTACGCCGTTCCTCGAGAACCTGCGCCGGGACGGCGTACCGCTGTGGAGCGCCGCAGCGACCTAGGAGTCGGCGTGGGCGAGGTCGCGCAACGCCAGTTCCGGCTCCTGGGCGAGCTCGAGGGCACGTTCGCCGACGCGGGCGTCTCGTCGTGGCTGCGAGGCGGGTGGGCGCTCGACTTCCTGCTCGGGAAGATCACCCGCGACCATGCGGACATCGACCTCGTGGCGTGGCGCCATGACCGAGACGCAGTCCACGACGCGCTGACCGCGCGCGGGTACCGGCACGATCGGGAGCTCGTGGACTCCGCCGTCGACTTCGAGAAGGACGGAGAGTCGATCCAGGTCCTGCTCGTCGAGATCGGGCCCTTGGGAGCCCTCGTCTGTCACGGGTTCGAGCAGTGGCCGTTCCCGGAAGGATCGCTGGAAGGGCCGATCTGCCGGATCGGCGACGTGTCGTACCGGACGCTCGCCCCACACGCGCTCCTGTACGAGAAGGAGACCCTATCGGGCGAACCGCGGCCGCCCGCTCCGCGAGAAGGACCACGAGTCGATCGGGCTCCTCCGGCGGCTGATCGTTAGTCGTTGACGCGCGCGATCAGCTCGCTGCGCCTGAGGAGCTTCACGGCGGCACCCGCGACCCGGACGTCGAAGCCGCTCCCCTTCGGGAAGAGCACCTTGTCGCCCGGCTCGACCCCGTGGACCTCGGGGCCGGTGGCGGTGACGATGCCGCTCCGGCAACCGGCGTCGTCGCTCGCGGGGATGATCAGCCCGGTACGCGTCTCGGTCTCCTCGTCGGCGGGCTGCACGACGACGAAGTCGTCCAGCGGCTCCAGCGACAGGTCGAGACGCTGAGGCTCCTCCAACACGGGAGAAACGATACTCCCGGGGTGGTCGACCGTCGCCGCTTTCGCTCCGACCGCCTCGACGTCGACCACTTCCACTCGCGCTTCTCCGACGACAACCTGCGCTTCTGGGCCCCGCTCTTCGTCGAGGCGGCGGGGATCGAGCGCGGCCACCGCGTCCTCGACGTCGGCTGCGGAACGGGCGGGTACGCGATCGAGATCGCGGCAGCTGTCTCGGCCGAGGTGACCGGTATCGACGAGTCGGGGCGGTTCGTCGCTTGTGCGCGTGAGGACGCCGGCGCTGTCGACTTCGTCGTCGGCGACGCCGAGCGGCTTCCGTTCGCCGACGCCTCGTTCGACCGCGTCCTCCTCTCGCTCGTCCTCCACCAGCTGGAGCGTCCCGAGGCAGCTCTGGGCGAGGCGTTCCGGGTGCTAGGCGCCGGCAGTCGCGTCCTCGTGCGCACGATCGCGCCCGAGGACGTCCACGACCGGATCCCTGAGCGGTACCTCCCGGCGATGGCGGCTGCGGACGCTGCTCGGCTCATCCCCATTGA
>VAWY01000316.1 GCA_005888335.1 Actinomycetota bacterium | reverse complement strand
GACGTTCACGACGCTGTGCCCGAGCTGCATCGTCGACACCAACTACATCCGCGCCGGCGGCACGTCGATGGCCGCGCCGGTCGTCGCGGGCGTCGCCGCGCTCGCGCTGCAGGCCCACCCCGACTGGACGCCGGACGTCGTCAAGACGGCGCTCATGCGGACGTCCCGGCCGATGGCCAACGGCATCTACGAGGTCAACGCCAGCGGCGCCATCACCACGGGCGCGGGCGGCCAGGACGTCAATGCCGGCCTGATCCCCAACCCGCTCGTCAACCCGGCGACCGGCGCGATCGACTACACGCGCTCGTCGTGGAGCCGCTCCTCGTGGAGCACGGCGCCGAGCTCGCTGACCGCCGGCTTCGCCCGCTCGAGCTGGAGCTGCAACTGCTCCAAGACGTCGAGCGGCACGATCGACCCGACCCGCTCGAGCTGGAGCCGCAGCTCCTGGTCGACGGCGTGGAACCTCTAGGAGGCCTGTGATGAACACGCGCAAGCATCTCCTCGCCGCCGCCTGCCTCCTCGCGCTGGGAGCCCCGGCCGCAGCCCAGGCGGCGACGCCTGACTACATCGTGCAGTTCGAGCGCGGCGTCACGCCGCGCGCCGAGCGGGCCCTCGTCGCCGCCGCAGGCGGCCGCGTCACCCGCGACCTGCATGTCATCCACGGCCTCGCCGTCCGCGTGTCGCCCTCGGGCGCGCGCAGGCTGGCCGCCGGCCGCGGCGTGCGCGTCGTCTCGCGCGATGCCGCGATGCGCCCGCAGGCGCTCGGGTCGCCCACGGCGACGCCGCAGTGCGCGGACCGCTGGGCGTCCTGGTGCCCTGGCGCGCTGGAGACGAGCTACATCCAGTCCGCGCGCCTCGACAAGACGTGGACGGACCCGACCTACCAGGCGACCGGCGGCGGCATCGGGGTCGCGGTGATCGACACCGGGATCGCCGGCGACCTGCCGGACTTCCAGGTCTCGCAGACCGACACCACCTCGCGCGTGGTCGCCTCGGTGGTCACCGACCCGAACGCGACGTCCGCGGCCGACCTCTACGGGCACGGGACGCACGTGGCGGGGATCCTGGCCGGCAACTCGAAGAACCTGCCGACAGACGACCCGCAGTACAACAGCTACATCGGCGCGGCGCCCAACGCCAACCTGATCTCGGTCAAGGCCTCCGACGACCACGGCAACTCGTCGGTCATCGACGTCATCGAGGGCCTGCAGTTCGTCGTCGACCACAAGGCCGACCACAACATCCGCGTCGTCAACCTCTCGCTCGAGTCGACGACGGCGCAGTCCTACACGACCGATCCGCTCGACGCGGCCGTCGAGTCGGCGTGGATGCACGGCATCACGGTCGTCACGGCGGCGGGCAACCGCGGCACGGCCGCCGACGCCGTCCAGTACGCGCCGGCCAACGATCCGTACGTGATCACCGTCGGGGCGGTCGACGACAAGGGAACCAAGGACACGGGCGACGACGTCCGCGCGTCGTGGTCGAGCCGCGGCGTCACGCAGGACGGCTTCTCAAAGCCCGACATCAACGCCCCCGGCGCGCACATCGTCGCGACGCTGGCGCCGAACAGCGACTTCACGTCGCTGTGCTCGACGTGCGTGATCGAGGGCCGCTACTTCCAGGTCAGCGGCACCTCGATGGCGAGTCCCGTCGTGGCCGGCCTGGTCGCCGACATGCTCGGCGCCCACCCGACGTGGACGCCGGCGCAGGTCAAGGCGGCGCTCACCTACAACGCCTCGAAGACGAAGACGGACGTGCGGCCGACGGCCGACGGCGCTTACGAGATCGCCGGCGACCTGGCGCTCAACGCCACGGCGAGCGCGCTGGGGTCGTACACCGAGAAGGGCCTGGCGCCGAACACGTACATCATCAAGTCGACGGGCGACATCGACTACACGCGGGCATCGTGGAGCCGCGCGTCGTGGTCGAGCCTCGGCACCACCGACCCGCTGCGCGCGTCGTGGAGCCGCGCCAGCTGGAGCTGCGCCGGCTGCACCGACGGCCTGGCGACGAGCACCGATCCGACACGCGCCTCGTGGAGCCGCGCGTCGTGGTCGTCGTTCCTCGGCGACAAGCCGTCCCCGAACAGCGAGCTGGCGGGCGGGACGACCGGCGCCACCAAGGGCAAGGGCTGAGCTGAGCCCTGCGGCGGCGGCGGGTGCCATAACATCCGCCGCCGCCGTGAACAGCACGCAGACACGGAAGATCCGGGTCGTGGTGGCCAAGCCCGGGCTCGACGGCCATGACCGCGGGGCGAAGATCATCGCGCGCGCGCTGCGTGATGCCGGGATGGAGGTCATCTACACCGGCCTGCACCAGACGCCCGAGCAGATCGTCGAGACGGTCATCCAGGAGGACGCCGACGCGGTCGGCCTGTCGATCCTCTCCGGCGCGCACATGACGCTCGTGCCGCGCGTCGTCGAGCTGCTGCGCGAGCAGGGCGTCGACGACGTCGTCGTCACCGTCGGTGGCACCATCCCGGGCGACGACATCCCCGAGCTCAAGCAGCTGGGGGTCGCGGAGGTCTTCACGCCGGGTGCGACGACCCAGGACATCATCGAGTTCATCCGCGGCGCCGTGACCCGCTAGTAGGCCCCGCGAACGCCGCTCGCGTAAGCGATCGACGAAGTCGATCGCCATTGACTCGTCAGTCAACGAACCGGGTAACCTCACGCGTGTCCTCGTGAAGGAGGTCCCGGACGCGGCGGTCACCAAGCGGATCAACCCGTCCACGGGCCGCCTCGACCGCTCCGGCGAGAAGAACCTCAATCCCTACGACACCCACGCCATCGAAGCCGCCATGCAGATCAAGGAGGGCGGCGCCGTCCAGGTCGACGAGATCGTGGCGGTGACGATGGGCCCCGAGTCCGCCGTGCGCGCGCTGCACAAGGCCGTGTCGCTCGGCGCCGACCGCTCGGTCCAGCTCACCGACGACGCACTCGCCGGCTCCGACGTCGCCGCGACCGGCTACGCGCTGGCGCAGGTGCTCGAGAAGGAATCCCCCGACCTCGTCCTGCTCGGCCAGCAGTCCGACGACGGCGAGTGCTACACGATCGGCGCCATCGTCGCCGACCACCTGCAGATGCCCTCGCTGACGCAGGTGATCAAGATGGACGTCGCGGACGGCAGCCTGCGCTGTGAGCGCCAGGCCGAGTACGG
>VAWY01000164.1 GCA_005888335.1 Actinomycetota bacterium | reverse complement strand
TCGCCGGGTTCGCCGCCCTGCGCGCGCTCTCGCGTCGAAACCAGGATCCCGGTCGCGCCAGCCGCCCGTTCGATGCCGAGCGCGACGGCTTCGTGATGGGCGAGGGCGCCGCCGTGCTCGTGCTCGAGGAGGCGGAGCATGCGCGAGCCCGCGGAGCCCGCGTCTACGCCGAGCTCGCCGGGTACGGCCTCAGCTCGGACTCGTTCCACATCACCGACCCCGATCCGCTCGGGGAGGGCGGTGCACGTGCGATCGCCGCCGCGCTCGCCGACGCCGGGGTCGACCCCGAGGAGGTCGACTACGTGAACGCGCACGCCACGTCGACGCCGGTGGGCGACCGGCTCGAGGCTCGAGCGCTCCAGCTCGCGCTCGGGGAGGAGAAGGCGCGCGCGACGCCGACTTCCTCGACCAAGGGCGCGACCGGCCACTGCCTCGGGGCCGCGGGCGCAGTCGAGGCCGCCTTCACGGCCCTGGCCGTCGCCGAGGACGTCGCTCCTCCGACGATCAACCACGAGCTGCCGGACCCCCGCTGCGCGATCGACTGCGTGCCCAACGAGTCCCGCCGACTACGGATCGACGTCGCGCTCAGCAACAGCCTCGGCTTCGGCGGACACAACGCCGCACTGATCCTGCGGAAGTACGTGCAGGGCGTCTAGCGCCGTTCGCGCACGCCGAGCCGCGCCGAATAGATCTCCTCGCCGAGTCGCTTCAGCTGGCGGCCATCGGTCCACGTCGCCAACGCGCCGTCTCCCGTTGCCGCGACGCCTTCGTAGTCTCCGTACCCGTTCGCGACGTTCGCGGGCTTCCGGGACTCGTCGGACGGGACGGTCGTCACCGCGACCGTCGGCAGCCACGTCTTCGCGCCGTCCTGCGACATCGTGCACGTGAACCGCGCACGACGGTGCGACCGCCCGAGAGTCTGGTAGTAGCACGCCCACAGATCGCCGCTGCTCTGGTCGACCGCCGCGGTCGGGAGGAATTGATCCGGGCCGGGGAACCCCTCGGCCGGGTTCACCTGCTTCAGATGGCCGACGCCGAGCAGCGGCCGCAGATCTGGGTCGAAGGCGGCGGCGTAGACGTCCTGCGATTGATTGAGGCTCGTCGAGCCCCAGACGACGTAGACGCGACCCGAGCGGGGGCCGTTCGAGGCGTCGACGGCGATGGTGGGATTCGGCGATACGCACCGCTTCGGCTGTGCCGGAATGCGGGCGCGGAAGGTGTGGCAGCTTCGATCCGGGCGCACGACCGCCGGCGCCACGAGCTTCGGCGTCCCGAACTTTCGTCCGTCGACAGAGGAGGAGACGTAGTCGCGTTCGTCTTGGACTCCCGCCACGTGGCGTACACGGTTCCGTTCCGCGCGGTCGCCAGCCGAACCTCGAGCGGGTCGCCCTGCTGCGAGACGACGACCGGCGTCGACCAATGCCGCCCCTCGTCGTCCGAATGGCTCACGAGAGCCCTGACGTCGAAGAGCTCGACGTCGCTCGCGTCAGGGTCGATCCAGAAGTCGAGGTGGGCGATGCTGAAGCGCGTCCAGCCCATGTACAGCCGTCCTCGATGCGGGCTGTCGGCGCCGTTGTCGACCGTGATGCTCGGGCGGTCGTCGGCGAGCGTCCTCGGCGGTGTCTTCTTCACCGCGAGGAGCGGCGCGTGCCACCTCGCAGCGGGACCGGCGCGGGTCGCGACGTACACGCGCGTGTAGTAGATGCCGAGAAACGAGTAGAACTGCTGCCCCGTGCGGTCGATCGCGACTGACGGGTCGCTCGTCCCACAGACGCCTGCCGAGGGCAACGGCAGCGCGCCCGACCGCCAGCGTGACCCTCCGTCGACGGAGCTGTAGACCCGCATGCGACGGGCACCCAGGTCGTTCGAACCGGCCACCGCGACCGCCGCGCGCGTCGGGTCGACGGCGACCGCGACCTCGCTCTGCGGGGCCCGCGCCGACGACACGTCTGTCGCTTCGGGCTTCGACAGCCGGGCCAGCCGTAGGTGTGTCTTGGGCGCCTCGTGCCGCGTCAGCGCGAACACGGCTACGGCCGCTGCGACGCACACGGCGACGACGAGGATCCTCCGACGCATGCCGGCGGGCCGGAGCCTCCCCCTAGCGGCGGCCCTTCGCGAGCTCTTCGAGCGCCTCCCGGTCGACAGCGTCGCCCGCGACGACCGCAACGCGGCACGGGGTCGCCGCGCGGAGCGTCGCCTTGCGGGTGCCGCCTTCGAGCAGCGCCCGCTCGCCGACGAGCGCGCCGGGACCGACCTCGGCGACCTGCTCGCCGTCGATCTCGACGGCGAGCACGCCGTCGAGGAGCAGGTAGAGCACGTCGCCGGGCTCGCCCTGTTCGACGAGCATCTCGTCGGGTGCGAGGCGCTTCCGCTCGGGAGCGACGCCGCCGCGCATGATCTGAGCCGAGAGCTCCCGCTCGAGGTCGCTCTCTGCCGCAGTCACGATCGCCGGCGAGTCCTCGTCGCCCCACGGAGTGCGCTCGCCGTGGGCTTCGCGGTACCAGGACTTGAAGTCGATCGTCCCGGCCTTGTGGACGAGCTGGCCGCCGTCGTCGTAGATCCAATGCCGCGGAAAGGCGCTCGCGCCGACGAGCTCGTGCGAGGACGAGCCGTCAGCCCGAATCGTGAGGGCGAGCGTCGTCCACGCGGTCGCGCTGTTGATGCGGAAGAACGGCTTGCCGCGCACCCGGCGCGGCGCCGGAAAGCCGGCCCGTCCGCCGACCGTCTGCACGAAGCGCACGGCATCCTCGGATGCCTGCGGCTCGGGCCGAAGCGTCTCGAACGGGACGCCCGAGAAGACGACGTCCTTCGGGCCGAAGCGGAACGTCGTCGACCCGACGAACGCCTCGCCGGCTTGGCCGTAGTCCGTGATCCGGCCGTCCTCGACCTCGACCCACGCTCGGAGTAGGTTCGCCTCCCGGAAGCGGTCGTCGTCGCGGAGCCGGGGGAGGTCCGCGGGCTCGACGCGGTCGGGCGGCGGCTCGTCGTACTTCCCGATCCCGAGCTCGAAGGGAACCTTCGGCAGCCCCTCGATCGCCTCGGACGGAATCCACAAGATCGCGGTCACGGTTTTCTCGATGCGCATTCGATCCTCCCTCTCGACCCGTGGGAGACTACGCTGCGAGGCCGCGATCGCAAACGACCGTCGGCGATACTCCAGCGGAAGTGGTGGCCGAGACGCTCGACTCCGCGCTGAAGGAGAGGCTCCGTGCGGTCCTCGACAGCCGGCCGGTGACCGAAGCGCAGTTGCGGAAGCTGTTCGAGGAGGGGCAGGCGTGCGCGCTCATCCTCGGCGGGCAGCTCGACAAGGAGGAGCGGAGGCTCGTGCGGCTCGCCTCGGATCCGGCGGCCCCGCTCGCCGAGATGGCGGATGCACTGCGGAGCGTGAGCGAGCTTCGCCCGGATCTCGCCGAGTTGGAGGGGCTCCTCGCGGACCTGAGCACCTGCGCGCGCGAGCTCCGCGCGTCGTGGCTCGCAGTCGGCGACCCGGCCCGGTAAGGCGCCGACCTCTACAGACATCGTCTTCGCGAACGGCTGCGCTTCGGCGGAGCTTCGGCTGCGCGCAGGCACGGCTGCTCCGCCACGCGACCGAGTCTGCGACGTACTTCGCCTTCTACGAGCTCCGGACGATCGAGGATGCGAAGGAGTATCTACAGGCGGCGCAGCTTCAGATCAGGGGCGAGGGGCTCGCGCAGTTCACCGAGCAGACGTTCTACGACTTCTACGCGAGCGACGCCTTCGTGAACGGTGACGCGCCGCGCCGTCGCCCGCGGAGCTGAGCACGACCTAGCACCGGTTCGACGCCCGGCCTCCGAGCCGCAGCGCTCCGACTCGGGGTCTGACCCCGGTTCCGCGCACAACCTGCGCACACTTCTCCGGCGGAGGCGGCCGAACCACCAGGGCACGGGCGATTGCGCCGCTCTCCCGGTTTCGGGGTCTGGCCCCGGTTCCGCCCTTTCGAACACGGCCGCCGAGAACGGAGCGGCCGGCTCGGGGTCAGACCCCGGCTGAGCTCGTGCAGGCAAGATCGCTCGCGCGGCTCAGTGCGCGACGTCGAGCACGATCCGGCCGGGGCTGCTCAGGTGGAAGGCCCTGAAGCCGGTGCGCCGGCGGAGGCCGACGCCGAACGAGACGACGCCCTCGAAGTCGCCCGCTTCCTCGACTTGCTGCAGCGTCGGGAAGCGAGGCGTGCGGACGATCGGAGTCCCGACTGCCGCACGGTCGACGCGCGTCGAGTGGAAGACGACGTGTAGGAACGCGCGCCCGGCGACCGTGGCGATCTGACCGGACGGGTCCTTCACGATCCTCGGCACGTATCCGGCCGACCAGGCGGGCGTCTCGCCGCCGAACTCGAAGACAACGCGGTCGAAGCCTTGGTGGTGTGCGACCCGGACGTGCTCGAGCGTCGCGGTACCCGACGTCCTGGCGGGGCCTGCCTTCGCGAAGACGGTGAACGGCGGCGTCGACGCCTCGGCCGCAGCGGCACCCGCCGCGGACGCGGCGACGATCGCGCCAGCGACGCGGAACGTCCGGAGACGCAGCACGTGCGGCATCCTATGCCGCGAGGCGATCTCGGACGTTCGCGTGGCGTGCGATACGGCTCAGTGGACCTCGGCCCAGATGACCCAGCCAACGGGCGTCCGAGCGACCTCGAAGGAGGCGCGTGACAGGCTCGCGCTGAAGCGGACGCGCGGGAGGCGCACGGCGACGAACGCCGATCGCCTCCAGACCGTCGCACCGCAGAAGCCCGCCAGCGACGTTCCGGTCCTGGCCGCAGTGGCCGGCCCCGCGGTCGCGCGGGCGTCCCGGGCGTCGATGCGAGGCGACCCGGGCTTCGCGGCGTGCCGGTAAAAGGCCGGCATCGCCTGCGCAACGGCCACGGCCGCTTGGCGAAGGAGCGCCGCCGTGAGCGGCCGCGGGTGGCGCGGGCAGACCGCCGCCGGTCGCTGCTGAGCGAGGGAGGACACGAAAACGGCGACGCCTGCCACGCTGGTCAGGCGCGTGCCGGGGTACGTCTCGGCGGCTGCTGTCGCCGCGGCCGACGTCCAGAACGCGACGACCACAACCGCCAGAACGCAGGCGCAAGGCCGACGGCTCATGCCGCCGCCTCCGCGTTCGACACCCGCCAGCCCTCGTCCGCGAGCGCGAGCGAGAGGAGGCTCACGTCCTGAACCTCCCCCGTCTCGACGTCCACGCTGAACGCGAGGAACCCTTGGAACGCCGACTCGTCCGCCGGCGCCGTCTCGAACGTCACGATCGCAAGCGCATGCTCGGGCTCGGCCCACACGTCGGCCGGGCTGACACTCTGCAGGAGCGCTCGCCGCTCGCGGTAGAGCAAGCTCCGCTTGGTCGATCGGACGGCGGCCACGAGGCCTGGATCCTCCACCCAACTGGGCGGCTGACCCTCTCCTCACCGCCTTTTCGGAAGCCTCGGCACCTAGATGAAATACGACGCTTGAGAGTCCATGAAGCCGGCGTTCAGGTTCCCGCCGCAACACGTGAACGTGCACGCCGTCAGGTCCCACTTCACGACCTGATAGCCCTGGCACCGAGTGGCCGCGACGCAGTGCAGGTTCGGGCCGCAGTCGTTCACCGGGATCGCGCAGCAGTACCCCGGCGAGCACATGTTGCAGATCGTGACGATCTGCCCGCAGGCGAGCCTGTCCATCGGGACGCAGCAGCTCCAGCACGTCGCGGAGCAGCCCGTCGTGAGGTTCGGCCACGCCACCCCTTGCTGATCGGTTCGGCAGGTCGAGCACGCTCCGTGGCTGCTCGGCGGCGGGCAGCATCGGGCTGGGTTGCAGCTGCAGCACTGGGACCCGCAGCCGTTGACGCCCCCGCAACACTGCCAGCTCGCGACGCCGTAGATGATCTTCGACGTCGTCGCCGCCTCGGGCGAAGAGCCTCGTCGGACGCTCGACATGACTCGTGCCGAAGACGCCGGTGCGGATTCCGCCGGGGTCGGTCCACCAGGCACCGCTCCGGCGACGAGCGTCGCTGTGAGGTCCCCGGTGACCTCGCTCTCGAAGCCGATCACGCGGATCGGCGTGCCCGGCGGCAGCGCGGTGACGGCGGCGGCAGCGGGCCTGCCGTCCGTCGACTTGGCGCCGGGCGCGAAGCCGAGGTCGATCGGGCCGAGGTCGTCGCGAAGCAGTCCGACGGTGAACCCACCGGGCCTCGACCGCACGAGCCGGCCGGAGAGGTTGAAGATGGAGGCCCAGGCTTTCTTGACGGCGAGCACCCCGTCGGATCCGACAGAGCCGCGCGCGTAGAGGCAGTCGCCTACCTGCGGTGGCGATTGACTCCACTGGTCCTCCTTCCACAGGAGGCCGTCGGGTGCCATCCGGATCCGGCGGAACTGCGCGTCCGGGTCCTGCACGACGAGGATGTCACGGCCCCGGTCGATGACTCGCCCCGCGACGAAGTCGGGGTCGACCGCGCGTGGGTCGAGCGGCGTCGCCCCGGACGCTTGCGTTTCGCCGAGACCGTACGCGCGCGCTTCTGCGGCGCTCAACGCCCCAACGACCGTCGCACCCGAGCCAGCGACGATCGCTCGCGTCAACAACTGACGGCGCGTCACCCTGTCCATTTG
Source organism: Actinomycetota bacterium (assembly GCA_005888335.1). The sequence goes on along the minus strand of VAWY01000164.1, from coordinate 5,722 downwards.
AGTCCTCCTTGGTCAGAGCAATGAGCCTGCCTGGTACCAACCTACTACTCCAGTCGTCGATCTTCAATCCCGAGGCAACGAAGTCGCGGACCTCGGGAATCTCGTCGGCAGCCCGCCGGCTGCGGCTAACCCCGATCTGCGGCGGCCTCGGCGCCGGCGAACTCCGCGCGGAGCTCGGCGATCGCAGGCAGTACCGCCGTCGCGGGCACCATCGGGAGCCAGAAGTTGAAGAGCCGGTACGTGACGACGCCAACGAGCGCCGGGACGAACGGGAGCCCGACCCAGTGCAGCGCGAAGGTGAGCGCGATCTCCACGATCCCCGCTCCGCCGGCTGGGAGCGAGCGGCGCGTCAGGACGTACCCCGTCGAGTAGCCGAGGATCAGAGCCGGAACCGAGAGCCGGTGGCCCTCGTAGACCTGGAGCGCGCCCCACAGGCAGGCGATGTCGCCCGTCCAGTAGAGCGCCGCGCCGAGGAAGCCGAGCCCGTGCTCGAGCGGCGAGGCGAGGAGCAGCGACCGCAGGATCGAGAGGCCGGACACCGCGTGCGCGAAGGCCCGCCGGATGCGGCCGTCCTGGCGCGGTTCGGTGAAGCGAGCGGCCCGCCGGGGCGACGTCACCCACGCGGCGGCAATCGCGCCGGGGATGACGAGGAGCCAGGGAAGCGTCAGCGCATCGGAGATCTGCTCCTGCGTGCTCAGGGCGAGGAAGATCGCGGAGCAGAGAGCCGCCGGGGCGAGGACGGCGTACTCGAGCGCGCCTAGCGCGAGGACGCGGGCGATTGCCCCGTCGCGGTCCTCGCCGGCCTGTCGGAGGACCCAGTAGTCGACGGCGAAGCCGCCGCTCGTCCGGGTCGCCGCGAACACGCCGAACCCCGCGACAACGCTGCGGGTCGAGGCGAGGGCGCCGAGACGAGGCCCGCCGTCCACCCGTGCGGTGTCCCGGATCGCCAGCACGTAGCCGACGTACGCGAGGAGCTCGCCCCCGAGACAGACCGCGAGCCATTGAGGATGGATGTTGCCCAGCTCGTGCCGGACGCGATGGAACCCGGCGACGTCGCCGAGACCGAGGGCGGCGGCGACGGCAAGCGCGGCGGCGACGAGGACGACGACGAGCGGACGGCGCTCCGCGGCCACGAGCAAACTCCCGACTCGATCGCGCGCAAGGCCGGCCACCACCCCATTGTTCCTGTGCCGCGTTACGTTGAGGCCGCGTGACCGAGATACCGGCTGTGGGCGACCTCGCGGAGCGCGCCTTTCGACGCCACTACCGGCACGTCTACCGCTACGTCCGCCGCCGCGCGGCGAGCGCGGAGGAGGCGGAGGACCTGACCCAGGCCTTCTTCGCGGACGCAGTCGCCGCAGCCGATCGGCTCCGGCCGGGATCGCCGCCCCTTCTCGCGTGGCTCTACACGGTCGCGAAGCGCAGGCTCGCGGACGAGGCGCGGCGGCTCGAGCGCGGGCCGGTGCAGGTCGTGCCGCTCGATGGGGCGAGCCGGCAGCGTCCGAGGCCCGGTACGGCGAAGAGGTCGCGAGGGCGCTTCGCAGCGGCCTGGAACGAATGCCGGACGACCAGCGGCGGGTCGTCGTGTGGCGGCTGCTCGAAGGGCGACCGTTCGCCGAGATCGCCGGACGTCTCGGAACGAGCGAGGAGGCGTGCCGGATGCGGTTCGTCCGCGGACTGCGCGCGCTGCGGGAGGCGTTCGAGCGGGAGAGGGCGACGCCGTGACCTCGATCGCCGAGCGCGGCTCCGCACTCGGGTCAAGCATGCGATCGCGACGCTGAGCCGGAAGAACGCGATCCTTCCCGCCGAGTTCCGGAGCCCGGCGTTCGTCGTCTCGAAGACGCGCGGCCTGCTCCAGGTGACGACCCCTGCCGGCGCCGTCGATCTCGGGGAGGTCCCGCTCCGCGCCGGCGGAACCTGCACGTTCGCGCAGGCCGACCGCCGGCCGGCGAGGCGCGCGCCGGCAGCGGGACCCTGCACGACGCCGCACACGAGGCAGTCGCCGATTCTCTGGTCGGCGGTACACGTGCACGTCAATCGCACCGGGTGCGCATGCTCGAGGGCCACTTCGTCGCGAGCGTGACCTCGCTCGAGCTGCGCCGGCTGGACGGCTCGACGCGACCCGTCCTGTCGCCGACGGCTACTTCCTGACGCCGCTTCCGGAGAGCGACCCGACCGAGCTCGTCGCCCGCGGCGGCAGCCGGGTGGTCGCGACCGCCGAGGTCTACCGATCGTGCTCGGCCAGTGCTTCGGCGGCGAGTGCTCGCTGCAGCGAGGGATGACCGACGCCGCCGTGATCCGCGAGCCGACGGCCCGGGCCGCGCCGGTCTTCCTCGCCATCCCGCGCGGCGGGCGGTGCGCCCATCTCTACGACCATCCGGGCGCCATGGAGGTCTATCGCGGCCGAGGCGGGCGGCTCGGCTTCGGCCTCTCGATCATGAGCGGCGGCGTGCTCGTCGCGTACGCGGGCGACGACGCGGCGACGCTCGAGGTGAAGTACGCGGAGGGCCCGCCGACGCGGGCGCCGCTCATCGGCCGCTGGGCCCTCTACCTCCTGCCGCTCCACCGCACCGAGGTCTCGCTGACCGCCCGGCGCGCGGACGGCTCGGTGATCGAGACCGTCCCGATGCCCTAGTTCTGACCGCGGAAGCGGAACGCGATCTACGCGGCGTATGGCCCCTCGAGCAGTGCGAGCCCGATCTCTTTCGCGCGCAGAGCGGCCTCCCGGTCGCCCCTGTCCGCGGCGGTGATCGCCCCGAGCATCAGCAGCTGCCACACCCGCGAGAAGCCCTCCGCGTCGGGCATTCCCATCTCCTGGGCCAAACCCTTCACGAATGCGCGGACATTCTCGAGCCTGCGAACGCTCTCGTCGGCGATCCGACTCAGCCGGTCGTGACTCTCGATCAGCGAGTTCGTGAAGAAGCAGCCCTCGTAGTCCTCGCGCCGGAACCACTCGTCGAACAGGTCGAACATGGCGAGGAGCCGACCTTTCGGCGTCGCCTCGCGCCGCTCCACCTCCCGAATCAGCCAGTCGTTCGTCCAGACCTGCTCGCGACGCTCGAGCGCTGCGACCACGAGCTCGTCCTTCGAGCGGAAGTGCCGGTAGAGCGTCATCTTCGCCACCCCGGCCTCGGCGACGATGCGGTCGACGCCGACGGTCGGCACGCCGCTGTGGGTGAACAGGTCGTATGCGGTCTGCAGCAGACGCTCGCGCGGCTCGGCGTTCTCGGGGGAGCTCATGTCTGCTACGGTAGGTGAGACAGACCTGTCTATCGAGAGGTACAGAAGGTAAGAAAAGATTATGGCGCAGTCGAAGGAGCGCGCGCGGCACAAGTGCACGAAGGGCTCGAGATCCATCCTTGAACTCGCCGGGCCCCCCGCGACAGACGGTGGACGCGCAGCATTTGGACGACCTCCGCAAGTATCCTCATTCACAATAGGCAAGCAGGCTGCTTGAAGACGCGGACGCGAATTCGGCGGTTTCTTGCCGGAACCGCACTCGGGTATCTCGTTGGAGCCTTGTCTGACGGCATTGGACCCAAATCGATATCGACGGCGTATCGTTCAGGTGAGCAGCGGTATTGGACGTGAAGATTCCTTGACTGCGAGAATAAATCGGTGCGTTGCCCAGGGGCAGCGTCGCGCACGGCTCGCAGAACTGCCTCCGCGCGTCGCCGAGCGACCAGCTCGAACTGAACGTGCGCGAGGCTGATCGCCTGAGCTCCGGCATCGCCATCGAGTTGCGCCATCTGCGCTACTTCCTCGCGGTCTTCGAGGAGCTGCACTTCGGCCGCGCGGCCGAGCGGCTGCACATGGCGCAACCTCCGCTATCGCAGGCGATCAGGAAGCTCGAGCAGGAGCTCGGCGTGCAGCTCCTCGCCCGGACGAGCCGGGTCGTGACCGCCACCGAGCCGGGGCGTGTCTTCGCGGAGGAGGCGCGCAAGGTGTTCGCGGCGCTCGACCATGCCGTTCTCGAGGCGCGCCTGGCCGGCGGGCTCGGGACAGCGCTGCGCATCGGTTGCATCCCGAGCCTTCCGATCGAACGGTTACTCCGTTTCCTCGCGGGCCTTCAGACCCAGGCTCCGGAGGGGCAGACGCGTGTCACGCACCTTCCGTTCCTCGAGCAGGTTCGGCTCCTGCGCAGCGGCGAGCTCGACATCGGTCTCTTCCACGACGCCGGCGAGTACCCCGATCTCGAGGTCGAGCCCCTCTTCCCGGGCGAGCACCTCGCAGTCTTGCTCCCGCCCGACCATGCCCTGGCGGCGAAGCAGGCGATCGGCCCGGACGACCTGCGCGGGGAGATGCTCCTGGGCGCCCAGCGGAGCGCCAATCCGCCCCTCTACGATCGCACGCTCGCGCTCCTCGAGGACGCGGACTACACCTTCCGAGGTATTCGCGAGGCCGGTGGGTCGAACGAGCGCGACCTGATGCTCGGCGTCGCCGACAGCCACGGCGTCGCGATCGCGCCGTTCTCGCTCGTGGACGTGAGCGAGGCGGGGGCGATCGTGATCCGGCGTCCGCTCGTGCCGACGCTCTCGATGCCGGACACCGTTGTGGCCTGGCGCCGCGATCCTCCGCCTCACCTCGAGGCTCGCCTGGCGGTCGTTCGGAGCGTCGCCCGCGAACTCCGTCAGGACGAGCTCAAAGCCTAGGGACCCGATCAAAAGCGGCGTGATACGGATGCCCGCACGACCGGGTATTGGACGCCTCGGCCACCGAGGCGGATAGTGAGACGTCGGTGCCTCGCCCTCGAACGGTTGTCCCTAACCGGCATCCCGAGACGCCGCGTTCGGCTGGCAGCCCTCGGCCTGCCGGGCTCGGGCGGCAACAGGGGCTCGCTGAGAGCCGCCTGAGCGGGCGCTCGAGCGTGTCTTCGATTTCGCAGAGGCGTGGCGCGTGTCCGCCAGGTTCGGTGACGGCGCGGTGAGCGAGCACGCGCCATCGGACGGGGAGATGACGATCCTCGTCGTCGAAGACGACGCGATGGCGCGCGGTTGGGTGCGCCTCGCCCTCACGGGAAGCGAGTTCCGGCTTGCGGGCTTCGCGGGATCGATTGCCGAGGCGCTCGAGCTCTGCACGCGGCGAGGTCCAGATCTCGTCCTCACCGACTATCGCCTGCCGGACGCCGTCGGAACAGACTTCGTCCGCAGGCTACGCGCGGAGGGCGTGGCCGCGCCCGTCGTGCTGATGACGGGGAATCCAGAGCCCGGCTTCAACGAGGTCGCGCGCGAGGCGGGCGCGCAAGGGACGTTGCTCAAGACGGGTAGCGTCGAGGATCTGCTGCGAGCGCTGCGAACCATCGCTCGCGGCGCGACGGCCTTCGACGCGCGCCACCCCCGCCGAGCGCCGGGACAGGCGGCGCTAAGTCCTAGGGAGCGCGACGTCATGCGTCTCGTCGCGACCGGATCGACTAACCGCGAGATCGCCGAGAAGCTCGGTGTCGGGCAGGAGACCGTAAAGACGCTGGTGGCTCGCACGTTCTCGAAGCTCGGAGTGCATCGGCGAGCGGAGGCCGTGGCAGCCGCGCACAATCTCGGGCTGCTCTGAGCTCTGTCCCCGTTCGCGCCACGACGTGATGCGTGCGGGCGGGAGCCATCGCGACTCCCGCCGCTTCGGTGGCTTCAGGCTGCCTGATCCTGGAACACGGGCTGCCGCGACGGGAACGGGGCGACGACCGTCCGCTCGTCCACGCGCTCCTCGACCCTGACGAGGCGGCCGAGAA
>VAWY01000163.1 GCA_005888335.1 Actinomycetota bacterium | reverse complement strand
CCACGCCGAGGACTCCGTGAACGGGAACTGGCCGAACTCCGGCATCGCGGTCTTGCCGACGATCACCGCCCCGGCCTCGCGCAGGCGTCGCGCGAGCTCGCCGTCCGCACTGGCCGGCTTGAGGTTTGCCGCCCCGCCGAACGTCGTGACGAATCCCTCGACGTCGCAGTCCTGCTTGATCGCGATCGGCACGCCGCGCAGTGGCCGGTCGTCGCCGGCCGCTCGCGCGTCGTCGCACGCCCGTGCGGCGGCAAGCGCCCGCTCTCCGTCCACCGCGGTGAATGCTCCGAGGAGCGGATTGAGCCGCTCGATCCGCGCGAGCACGAGCTCGACCAGCTCGACTGACGAGACCTCCCCCGACCGCACGAGCTCGGCCTGGCGGGCGACCCCGGCGTACGCGAGCTCGACCGGATCCACGGCCAGACCCTAATCGCCGTCGTCGTAGCGGAGCCCGAGGTTTGAGGGGGATCGCCTCGTTGACCACAATGTCAGACCGGTGCTGCTCGCGAGCTGCGAGAAGGTCTTGAGGGGGCCGCCCTGATGCGCGCGACCATGTCGCTCGATGAGTTCGCCGCGCTGGTCGACACGCCGAACGACGAGCTGCGTGCGTTGACCGAAGCGGGGCTGCTCGATCCCGACCGCCGAGGGCATTTCGACGAGCTCGACCTGCTGCGGCTCATGACGGTCCGCCACTACGCCGCCCTGGGCTGCACGCCCGAGGCGCTCGCCGAAGCGCTGGCCAGCGGAGAGGTCGAGCCGTTTCTCGGCGAGTACATCTATCCGCGAGGTCCACAGTTGTCGGTCGAAGAGGCCGCAGGGCGGCTCGGCATCGAGCCCGAGACGCTGGCCAGGCTGCGCACGGCGCTCGGCTTCACCCGCGAGACGCTCCTCGAAGACGATCTGAAGCTGTTCGAGGGGCTGAACGTCATGGCCGCTGCGGGGATGCCGTTCGAGGCGGTCCTGGAGGGCGCGCGCGCGTTCGGCGACACGCTGCGCCGCCTGGCCGAGGCCGAGACCCGCCTCGTGCACGTCCACATCCACGAGCGACTCGAAGCGGCCGGCGCCGACGAGGAGGCGATCGTCAGACAGATCGAGGGCCTGCAGAAGGCCGTCATCCCGCTGCTCGACGGGATCGTCGAGCGCGTCCATCACGAGCACCTCCTGCTGGCGTCGATCGAGGACGCTTACGTCCATCTCGTCGACACCGAGGTGCCCGGCGGGCGCGGCTCGGTCGACGCGACGATCGTCTTCATCGACGTGGAGTCGTTCACCCAGCTCACCGAGGCCCAGGGCGACGAGGCGGCGATCGAGACCATGGGTCGTGTCGACGCCGCTGTCCGGGACCTGGCGCTCCAACACGGCGGCAAGGTGGTCAAGCAGATCGGCGACGCGCTGATGCTCGCCTTCCGCGATTCGGGCGATGCGGTCCGCTTCGCCGCCGAGCTCGAGGAGAGCGTGCGCCGTGACGCCTCCATGCCCCCGCTCCGCGTCGGGATGCACTGCGGGCCGGCGATCTATCGCGGCGGCGACTACCTGGGCACGACTGTCAACATCGCATCGCGCGTGACCAGCCAGGCCACCGCCGGTGAGACGCTGATGACCGAAGTCGTCGCGCAGCGATCCGATGGCGGGATCGACGTCGAGCCGGCCGGCGTGAGGTTGCTGCGCGGCGTCGAGCGCCCGCTGCCCCTGTACCGACTGCGCCACAGCGAGACCCGCACCGATCCGGTGTGCGGCAAGTCCGTGGACGCCCCGCCCGCGGCGCGGCTGCAGCACGACGGCGACGAGCTGTGGTTCTGCTCGACGGACTGCCTGCGCGAGTTCCTGGCCTCCCAGCCGGGGACCGGCTGACTCAGGAGGCGGTCGGCGACCTGTCGGCGGCGGCGCAGCAGTCGTCGTCGCAGCAGGGGTCGTCGAAGTCGGCGCCGTCGAGCGGTGAGCTCACGCAGCAGCCCTCGCCGCGCCACGCCTCGCGGCCCTCCTTGACGGCGACGGCGGCGATCAGCAGACCGACCGCGGGGTCCAGCCACCACCCGCCGACCAGCGCGTTGCCGAGCAGGCCGACCAGCAGCGCGCCTGCGAGATAGGCGCAGAGCATGTTCTGGCGGCCCTCCCCCGCGGTCGCCGCCGAGCCGAGCTGGTCGGCCAGGCGCTGCTTGGCCACCGCGAGCATCGGCATGAGGACCACCGAGCCGACCGACAAGCCGATGCCGACCCAGCTGACCTCGGGGTGATCGCCGGCGACGAGCGTCTTGACCGACTCGAAGGCGACGTACGGAGCGAGCAGGAAGAACTGGACGGCGACGAGCTTCTGCGCGCGGTCCTCGGCCGCCTGCGAGAAGACCCGATGCCCGGTGAAGCGCCAGACGATGATCACGCTGGCAAAACCCTCGATCGCCGAGTCCAGGCCGAAGCCGACCAGCGCGATCGAGCCGGCGACTACGCCCGCCGCAATCGCGACGCCGCCCTCGACGGTCATCCAGGCGAGCGACAACCACGACAGCAGCCTCGCGCGACGCGCGAGCTGCGCGTAGCGCTCGCGCGTGATGCGCCGCGGGCTCGGCGCCGGCGCGACCGGCAGCGCGGGCGGCGCTTCGAGCGAGCTCACGCCGGCGCCTCCGCCGCCGTGGCGAACCGCTCGACGAGGGCGCGGCCGCGCTCGCTCAGCTCGTACATGACCATCCGGCCGTCGCGGCGTGAGCGCGCCAATCCGGCGGCCTTGAGCAGGCGGACGTGGTGCGAGACGAGCTTCTCGTCGCGCCCAACGATCCAGGCGAGATCACAGACGCAGCAGCGCTCGCCGTCCCGCAAGGCGACGGCCACGGCGAGACGGGTCGGATCGCCCAGCGCCTTGGCTTCCTGAGCGACACGCTCGAGCGCCTCGGGTCCCGGCTGAGCGGCGCGCAGTCGCTCAGCCTTCGGCAGGTCCAGGCAGAGCAGGTCGCACGTGTCGGGATCGGTCATGACGGACGGGCACCATACCGACGTTCGCACGGATCTGCGAATGAACGTAACCACGGGCGCGCCCGCGAACGTCGAGCCGGTAGACGTCGGGCGCGACCTCGGATGGTCGGGTCGGCTCAGCTCGCTCGCAGCGCCGCCTCGATCGCGTCGTGGAACGCGTTGACGCCGAAGGAGCCCTCCATCCGCGCCCGGATGCGCCCGCTGCGATCGATGGTGAACAGCCACGGCTCGGTCTGAAGATGGAACGCGCGCAGCTGCGACCGCAGGCCGTCGCTGACCTTGTTGTGGCGGTAGACCTCCTCGTGGATCCACGCGAGCTTGTCGCCGAACTCGTCCTTCATCTGCAGCTCGATGTCCACCACGGGGCCGCAGACGCGCGACTGGCACAGCTGCGGCGTGGCGAACAGCAGGACGGTCGGCTTGCGCCCGAGGACATCCCTGAGGCTGACTTTGTGCAGCTCTGAGGCGTGGGGGATCCGGGTGTCGATCGAACCGATGTTGCCGCCGGCACCTTGGACGGTGTCGGTGTCGATCGCCGGCGGACGCTCGCCCAAGCCCGGGATCGGCGTGTCGGGACGGACGGTCACGCGCGCGCCGGCGCCGAGCAGTCGCGACCCGCGTCTCGTCACGACGAGGACGTCGTAGAGGCCGGAGCGCTTGAACGGCACCTGCGCGGCGTAGATCGCCGCGATCGGGGAGGTCTCGGAAGCCGCCGTCTGACTGCGGAACGCCGGCCTGGTGACGAGCGTGTCGGCGGGAGCCGGGAACGGGCCCTCGGCCCTTGCGTCAGGCGACGGGGAGACGTAGACCGCCGTCTTGCCGTAGACGAACCGGTTGGCGCGATCCAGCACGCCGAAGGCCAGGCGCTGCGTTCCGGGCACGAGCACCGATGTTGCGAAGCCGACGCTGTTGCCGGAGAGCATCTGTCGCGCCATGTCGCGCGCGGTGCGCCCCTTGGGGGCGGGGAAGTCCGCAGCGCTGACGTTCGCCGCCTCGGCGAGCTGCTGCTCGAACGTCTTCTGCGAGACGCCCGGCGGGGCCTTCGGCCCGGCCTGCGAGCCGCACCCGACGAGCAGCGCGACGGCCGTGACGGCGAGCGACAGCCGACTCATGGTCTGGCGCGGACTTGCCATGTGCGTCCTCCATCGCTCGAGCGCTTGACGGTGGCGTCCCCGAGGGCCGCGTAGAGGTCACGGCCGTGCGCGACGAAGGCGGTCGGCTCACCGCCGATCCTGCCGCGGGAGCGCCACGATCGCCCGCGATCCGTGCTCAGCCGGACGCTCCCGTCGCCGTCGATCAGGTAGAGCCGGTCGCCCGCCGGCCAGCTGAGCAGGCCGCCGATGTCAGCCCGGAGCGGTCGCCAGCCGCGGCCGGCGTCGGGCGACATGAACAGCCCGCGCTCGGTCGAGGCGACGATCTGTTTCGGTCGGCCGGGCTCGATCGCCAGCCCGAACACGCCCGCGGGTGGGATGCGCTCGCTCCATGAGCGTCCGTCGTCGGACGAGACCATCAACCGAGCGTGCGTGGCGTCGAACCCGTAAACGCGCCGTCCGGCCGACTGGAGCACGTGAAAGTCCGCGTCGCCCAACAGCGAGAGGCTCTGCCAGGTCTGCCCGCCATCGCGCGACTCGATCAGCCCGAGGTTGGGCGGCAGGGTCTGATCCGGCGCCGGGTGGCCCGAGCCGAGAAAGCGATCGGGCGCGACGATCGAGAAGCCCATGATGTCCTGGCGCGAGACGCCCACCCGACGCGCCTTGGTCTCGCCGGCGGGGGCCGTCCACAGCCCGGTGTGCGTCGCGATGTAGAGGGTCCCGCCGCGGACGCCCAGTCCGTGGATGTGCTGCGGCCCGGATGCGGGTGGCATCGGTGCGGCGGTGGGCGCAACAGTCGGGCCATCACCGCCACCACCGCAGCCGGCGATGACTGCTGCGGCGGCGGCGAGCACAGGCGCGAGCAACCGCCGAGCCAACGCGGTCACCGAAAGCCTCACCGGGCCTGACCGGCGCGCTCGGCGTCGGCCCGCTCGAGGCGCTCGATCTCGGCTCCAAGCCGCCGGTGCTCCTCGCGTAGGACCTCGACCGACGGCGGCTGCGCCGGCTGCTCATTGCGCCGGGAGCCCCGCGCCATCATCACCATCATGACGCCCATGCCCACCGGACAGGCGAGCGCTCCGAGCGCCGGGAGCAGGTCCGCCACCGCGTCCTCCTGGCCGTAAGTACGCACACTGTAGTAGAAGGTGCGCCGGACAGACGCCGGCGCCGGATACCATCGCCCCATGCCGAGGGCGCGCACGCGACCCGCCGTCCCGCCCGCGCTGCACGAGCTCGAGGCGAAAGTGATGGAGCGCCTGTGGGACCTCGGCGAGGCGCCGGTGCGCGAGGTGCTCGAGCGGCTGAACGCGGGCGCGCGCAAGCCGCTGGCCTACACGACCGTGATGACGATCCTCCAGCGCCTCGACCGCAAGGGCGTCGTCACGCGTCGGCGGGAGGGCCGGATGCACGTCTACGCGCCGGTGTGGTCGCGGGAGGAGTACCGCGAGGCGCGAGCCCAGGTCGAGGTCGATGACCTGGTCGCGCGGTTCGGCGAGAGCGCGCTTGTGCAGTTCGCCCGCCAGATGGACGGCCTCGACCGCAAGCGCCTCGACGAGCTTCGGCGGCTGGCGCGCCGTGCGTAGCGCGAGTCGGCTGTTCCGCTTCCAGTTCGCCGTCGGCGCGGCCGGAGCGCTCGTGCTCGGCTACGCGGTCGTCGCCGTGGTGCGCGCCACGAGCCTGGCCCCGCCGAGCGCGCAAGACCTGCTCCGGGCGTGCGCGGCGATGGAGCTCGCGTCGTTGCAGCCGGCTTCGCTCGCGGTGGCCGTCCTCGCGACGGTCAGCGCCACAAGCGCCTTGCGAGGGGTCGTCTCCGCGGTCAGCCGCGTCCGCGCGCACGGGCGCCTGCTCCGGGTGTTGCCGCCAAGCACCCCCGCCGTCTTCGGCGGCGTGGCCGTGCGCTTGTTCTCGAGCGGGTGCCCGGAGGCCTTCTGCGCCGGGCTGGCCCGCCCGCACATCTTCGTCTCGACCGCCGCCGCGCGGGTCCTGGCGCGCGCCGAGCTCGACGCCGTCGTGACGCACGAGGCGCACCACGCACGCCGCCGCGAGCCGCTTCGTCTCCTGCTCGTCGGCGTGCTGCGCGACGCGCTGTTCTTCATCCCGGCGCTGCGCGACGCCGAGCGTCGTTACGCCGCGCTCGCCGAAGTGGCGGCCGACGAGGCCGCGGTCCGTCGCGCCGGCCCCCGCCCGCTCGCCGCCGCGCTCCTGCACTTCGGCGCGCGCGGCGACGGCGCCCTCGGCATCGCCGCCGAGCGCGTGGACCACCTGCTGGGCGCGGCGCCGCGCTGGCGGCTGCGCCCGTCGCTGCTGGTGAGCGGCGCCGTCGCGCTCGTCGGCGTCGCGATCTTGAGCGCGAGCGTGCCCGCCGGGGATGTCAGCGCCCCGCTCGTCGCGATGCAGCTGTGCCGCCTGACCATGACCGTGCTGCCGATCCTCGGAGTGCTCGCGCTCGCCGGGGCGGCCTGGCGGCGCGCCGCACAGCGCTGACCGTCGACGGAGCGCGGACCGCTCTCTCGCTACTATCGCCGTAGCAGGAGAGCCCGTCCATGACCCGTTCCTTCGCCGCCCTCCTGCTGATCGCCGCGTCGCTGGTCGTCATCGCGTGCGGCAAGCAGTCGAGCTCAGCCATCAGGTCCGATGCCCAAGAGCTCGCTCGCCTCCGGCGCGAGAACCCTGAGGCCAATCGCCTGCTCGCGGCGACGCCCGCCGACTTCGAGCGGCGGATCCGCAGCGCGGGACGGCCCGTGGTGGTCAACCAGTGGGCCTCGTGGTGCGGGCCGTGCCGGTACGAGTTCCCGTTCTTCCAGCGGCTCGCGCAGCGCTACCGCGGCCGGGTCGCGTTCTTGGGCGTCGACGCGAAGGACAACGCGAGCGACGCGCGCCGGTTCCTCGCGGAGTTCCCGACGCCGTACGCGCACCTCCAGGATCCCAGGGCGACGGTCAGCCGCCTGTTCCACGGCGGGCGGTCGTGGCCGACGACCGCGTACTACCGCGCAGGCGGGAAGCTGGTCTACACGCATCAGGGGGCGTATCGCAGCGAGGCGGACCTCGACGCCGACATCCGCCGCTACGCGCTCGGGACGTGACGGTCAGCGCGGTGGCCTGATCGTTCCGGGCGCGTCGAAGGCGAAGTAGCGCTGGGTCATGAAGTGGCCCGGGGCGGTCATCCGCATGCGCACCACGCGCATCGTCGCCCGGTCGATCGTCAGCACAAACCAGAACGGAGGACGTGAAGCGTCCGCCCCGCCGGGATCGGCGAGCGCCACGTCGACGCGCCGGCGGAACCGCCCGAGCAGCCGCGCACCGCGCAGGTGGCCGACCCAGGGAAAGAAGCTGCGCGCGTCGAAACGGTCGCCCAGCGTTTCGTACCGCCACTGGCCGTCGCCGGACTTGAACCAGCTGCGCGCGCCGATGACGACGTCACGGTTGACCTGGACCGAACGCACGACGCTCGCGTAGCGATCGGGGGCTTGCAGCCGGTAACGGCTCGTCACCGCGAGGCCCACGCCACCCGACAGGTGCTCGGCGACGCGGACGGTGCGCAACCGGCGCATGACGCGCGTCGCCGCCTTGGCGAGGCGGCTCGCTTCCCGCTCGCCGCCGTGGTCCCAGCGCGCCGGGAGCACCGCGTCGTAGCGGCGATGGCGCGTCGCGACGGCCAGGCGCAGCTCGGCTCCCTGCACCCGGCGGAACCTCGCGCACCCCTTCCCGCAGACCGTGGTCACCGCGCCGCGGACCCCGATCGCGGCGTGCGGGGCGACGAGGTTCGGGCTGAACAGCCGGACCGTCCCGGCGAGCCCGTCCGCCGCGCGGCTCATCCACGCCGCAGCGATCCACGGCCCGGCGTGCCAGGCGACGGCCAGCTCGCCGCGGCGGGGCGCGCGGAGCGACGCCGGCCCCGTGGGACTCTCGTCTCCGGCCTCGGCGCGCTCGAACAGCTGTCGCGGAGGCACCGGGACGACCGCGAGCAGCGCGGCGACCCCGACGACGCCCACTCCGAGGCCGGGCTCCAGGCCGAGCAGGCGCCAGTGGCGCCGCTCGGCCGTGGGGTGCCCGTCGCTTCTGGCACTGACGAGCCGCGGTCGCAGCCGTAGCGCATGGACGTAGCTGGCCAGCGCGACGACTCCCACCAGCGCGACCTTCGTGGCCAGGGCCAGGCCGTAGCCCGACGACCACAGCTCGCGCAGCCGCCCGAGCTCGATCACCGCATTGACCACGCCGGCCGCCACGACCACGGCGAACGCGGGCAGCGCGATGCGGCCAAAGGGCGCGAGCACGTTTCGCATGACGGAGCGACGGTCGGCGGAATCCAGGCTCCGGATCCTCGGCAGCCAGGCCAGCACGATCTGAGCGATTCCACCGATCCAGACGGTCGCCGCCACCAGGTGAAGCCAGTCGCTGGTCACCGCCAGTCCGCGCGGCGAGGCGGAGTTGGCATGGCCGCCGATGGCGATGCTCAACAGCGCCCCGACGAGGAGCGCCGCGGCGACGCGACGCCACCTGGCCGCGACGAGGGCGGCCGCCGCCAAGCACGCCACCGTCGCCAGACGCGCAAGCCCCGACGCCGTGGAGAGCACGTAGGCGTCGATCGCGCCCGGACCGATGGAGCCGGCCGCGTCACTGGTCTCGACGAGCGCGACCGCGACGGCCGCCGCCGCCGCGATCCAGCCGGCCAGACACGTGCGACGCCAGGCCCGCCTGGCGGCGTCGCGACCCTGACCGACCGCGCCGCCGCGAAGCCATCCCGCCGGCGTGGCCGGTGAGAGCAGCGCGCCGACCAGCAGACCCCCGCCGAAGAAGATCGTCAGCACGTAGAGCAGACCACGCAGCGCGACCCGCAGCCAACCGTCGCGCGCCAGCGGGCTCTGCTCGAGCTGCGCCTCACCGCCGGGCGCCGCCGTGCGGACACCGAAGCCGAACGATCCCTCGAGCGCGTGCCCGTCCAGACGCGACACGGTGTGCCAGACAACGCGATACGGCGCGCTCGGCAGCGCCCCGCGCGGCCGCAGCACGAGCCGGTCGCCGCCCTCGAAGCGGGCCGAGGCGGCGACCGCCTCGCCGGACCGCGCGTCGATCAGCGTCGCGCGGGTGAGCCGACGGTTCAGCGCCTCGGTGAAGGCGAGAACCACGCGGGACGGCGAGGCCTCGAGCCGGGAACCGGGCTCAGGAACCGCGTCCGAGAACGCGGCGTGGCCGCTCGCGGTCCCGGGGACGGCAAGCGCGACGGTCACGACCAACAGCAGGCCGTGCGCGCCACGAGCCCGTCGAGACCTCCGCCGTCTCATCCGCTGTCACCGACGCCGTTCGCTCACTGCGGCTTTATCTACGACAAAGGTCGTAGATCCCTGACTTTAGCCCGTGTGCGGCGCGATGCCCCCGCTCAAGACTCAGGCCCGGACGGCCGATGCTGATCCGGCGGCCGAACTACGACCGCCGTCGTACATGAGAACGGAGATCTGGAGCGTTCCCCTCGATGGCTGATGCCCCCGGCGTCGGACTGGCCTTTGCGGCCGGCACCCTGTCCTTCCTGTCGCCCTGCTGCCTACCGCTCGTGCCCGGCTATCTCGCGACCGTCTCCGGGATGGACCTCAAGCGCGAGGACCGCCGCGTCGACCCCCGCGTGCTCGGCCGCAGCGCCCTGTTCGTCGCCACCTTCTCGCTGCTGTTCATCCTGCTCGGACTCGGCGCCACCGCAATCGGCTCGTTCCTGTTCGACAACCAGCCGACCCTCAACAAGGTGGCCGGCGCCGCCATCATCGCGATGGGGCTGCTCTTCATCGGCTCGGTCTTCGTCACCTCGCTGAACCGCGAATGGCGTCCCGACACCCTCGCGCGGCGCGCCGGGCGCGGCGGGCCGATCATCGCCGGAGCCGCCTTCGCCATCGCGTGGACCCCGTGCGTGGGCCCGACGCTGGGCGCGATCCTGGGGCTCGCCTCGACTCAACACGGAACCGGTCAGGGGGCACTCCTGCTCGCCGTCTACTCGGCCGGACTCGGCCTGCCGTTCCTCGCCTCGGCCGTCGCCTTCGACGCGACGACACGCGCCTTCGCCGTCGTCAAGCGCCACTACGCCGTCATCCAGGTCGGCGCGGGCCTGGTGCTCCTCGGCATGGGGGTCCTCGTGCTCACCGGCGAGCTCTTCCGCCTGAACGTCCAGGCGCAGCAGTTCCTCGACGGCTACGGGTTGAACCTCTTCAGGAGCCTCTGAGCGGCCGGAGCCCGGCAAGGGGGCTACGACCCTGCCGCGTACTACAGTCGTCGCAGGTTGCGCGCCGCGACTGACGCCCATACCGACGAAGGACCGCCCGCGGACGCGTCGTCGGGCACATCATCGGCGTCGCGGACGCAGACAGGCTCGCTCAGGGAATCGCGGCGGCTCGTGGCGGCCGCGTGATCGGGGCCGAGCACGGAGGCGCCCGGAGCGACGTCAGGTGATTTACCCCCCAGGGGTATACTGAGGGACCATGAACGACGTCCTTGCCGTCGTCTGGCACGGTCTGAGGGACT
>VAWY01000162.1 GCA_005888335.1 Actinomycetota bacterium | reverse complement strand
GTTCGGCGGCGCGCCGAAGTTCCCGCCGTCGTCGGTCCTCGAGTTCCTGTTCGCGCGCGGCGAGACAGACATGACGCTCGGGACGCTGCGGGCGATGGCGGCCGGCGGCATCCACGACCAGGTCGGCGGAGGCTTCGCGCGCTACGCGGTGGACCGCACGTGGACCGTCCCGCACTTCGAGAAGATGCTCTACGACAACGCGCTGCTCGCGCGGGCCTTCCTGCACGGCTCGCAGGTGTCCGGCGACGAGGGCCTGCGCGAGGTGGCGGAACGCACGCTCGATTGGGCGCTGCGCGAGATGCGCGGCCCGGAGGGGCTCTTCTACAGCGCGCTCGACGCCGACTCGGAGGGCGTCGAGGGCAAGTTCTACGTCTGGACCGTGCAGGAGCTCATCGAGGCGCTCGGTCCCGACGCCGACGCTGCGATCGACTGGTTCGGGGCCTCGGACGAGGGCACCTTCGAGGGCGCCAACGTGCTCGAGGGCCGCGGTCCGGCGCCCGACCGCGACGCGCGCGACCGCATCCGCGCACGGCTGCTCGAGGTGCGCGCGCAGCGCGTGCGCCCGGGCCTCGACGACAAGCGGCTGACCTCGTGGAACGCGCTGCTCATCGGCGCGCTCGCCGAGGCCGGCGCCGTGCTGGAGCGCGAGGACTACCTGCATGCCGCGCGCTCGAGCGCGAGCGCCCTGCTGCGCGTGCACCGCGATGCGGACGGGCGCCTGCTGCGCACCTCCGACGGCGAGCGCGCGAAGCTCAACGCCTACCTCGAGGATCACGCGTTCCTCGTCGAGGCGCTGCTGACGCTGTACGAGGCGACGTTCGAGGCGCGCTGGTTCGAGGAGGCGCGCGCCCTGGCCGACGCGATGATCGAGCGCTTCGCCGACGACGAGCGCGGCGGCTTCTTCTCGACGTCGGCCGACCACGAGCCGCTCGTCGCCCGCCGCAAGGATCTCGAGGACTCCCCCATCCCGGCCGGCAACTCGAGCGCGGCGCTCGGGCTCCTGCGCCTCGGCGCGCTGACCGGCGAGCGCGACTACGAGGAGCGCGCGCTGGGCGTGCTGCGGCTGCTGCACGAGGTCGCGCCCAAGCACCCGACGGCCTTCGGGCACCTGCTGCAGGCGCTGGACTGGGTCGCCGACCCCGCCCGCCCGCCGCGCGAGGTCGCGCTCGTCGGCCCGGATGTGGCGCCGCTCGCGCGCGTGGTGCGCTCGCGGCTGCGCCCGCGGCTCGTGCTCGCGGGCGGCCCCGGCCCCGACGAGCGCGTGCCGCTGCTCGCCGGCCGCGAGCCGCTCGACGAACGCGCGGCGGCGTACGTCTGCGAGCGCTTCGCCTGTCAGCGCCCGGTGGCCGAGCCCGGCGAGCTCGCCGCGCTCCTGGACGCGCCCGGCCAGGCGTCGCGGTAGACCTCAAGGTCGCGAGGGCGCGGGGCTCAGCTGCGTCGCGACGTGCGTTACAGGACCGGCAGGTAGCGCTCGAGCTCCCAGGGCGTGACCTGCACCCGGTAGTCCTCCCACTCCTGGCGCTTGATCTCGACGTAGCGGTTGAACATGTGCTCGCCGAGCGTGCGCAGGACGAGCTCGGACTCCGCCGTGATCTCGATCGCCTCGCCGAGCGTCTCGGGCAGCTGCTCGATGCCCAGCCGGCGGCGGTCGTCGGGGGCCAGGTGGTACAGGTTCTTCTCCATCGGCTCGGGCAGCTCGTAGCCCTTCTCGATGCCCTCGAGCCCGGCCTGCAGCAGCGCGGCGAAGGTCAGGTACGGGTTGCACGCCGGGTCCGGGCAGCGCAGCTCCATGCGCGTGGAGTCCTCCTGCCCGGGCAGCACGGGCGGCACGCGGACGAGCGCGGAGCGGTTGCGGCGGCTCCACGCCACGTAGACCGGCGCCTCGAAGCCGGGGACGAGCCGCTTGTAGGAGTTCACCCACTGGGCGAAGATCGAGGTGATCTCGCGGGCGTGCTTGAGCTGGCCGGCGATGAACGCCTTGCCGGTCTCCGAGAGGCTGTAGGCGTCGCCCGGGTCGAAGAACGCGTTGCCGCCGCCGCCGCGCGTGAGCGAGAGATGCGTGTGCATCCCGGAGCCGTTGTGGCCCATGAGCGGCTTGGGCATGAACGTCGCGTGCCAGCCGTACTTCATCGCGATCTCCTTGACCGTGATGCGGTACGTCACACAGTCGTCGGCCATCTTGAGCGCGTCGGCGTAGCCGAGGTCGACTTCGTGCTGGCTCGGGCCGCCCTCGTGGTGCGAGAGCTGGACGCTGATGCCGAGCTGCTCGAGCGCGAGGACGGTCTCGCGGCGCTGGTCGGAGCCGGCGTCGAGCGTCGTGAGGTCGAAGTAGCCGCCCTCGTCCAGCGGCTGCGGCGTGTGGCGGTCCTTGAACAGGAAGTACTCGGGCTCGGCGCCGACGTGGAAGGTGTCGAAGCCCAGCGCGCGCATGCGCTCGAGCGCGCGTCTGAGGACGTGGCGCGGGTCGCCCTCGTACGGGGTGCGCTCGGGGGTGAGCACGTCGCAGAACATCCGCGCGACGCCCTGCTCCTCGGGTCGCCACGGCAGGATCGCGAAGGTCTCCGGGTCGGGCATGGCGACCATGTCGGATTCCTCGATGGCGTTGAAGCCGGTGATCGAGGACCCGTCGAACCCCATGCCGTGCGCGAGCGCGTGCGCCAGCTGGTCGCGGCCGATCGAGAACGACTTCAGCTGGCCGAGGATGTCGGTGAACCACAGGCGCACGAAGCGGATGTCGCGCTCCTCGACCAGCGCCTGGACGTCTTCGGCGGAGCGCGGGCGGTCGGCGGTGGCGGCCATGGCGGGTGCGCAGGCTAGTCGATCGGAACGCGCCCGCCGGTCCGGTTGACCTGGACGCCGGGTCCAGCGAGCCACTGTTGGGCCCAGGACTTCAGCTCGGTCAGCGCCGGGCCGAGCGCCTCGCCCATGGGGGTCAGCGCGTACGTCACGCGGACCGGCGGGCCGGCGTGGACGCGGCGCTCGACGAGCCCGCGCTGCTCGAGCTCCTTCATGCGCTCCGAGCAGAGGCGGTCCGAGAGGTCGGGGACCGCCTGGGCGATCTCGCTGAAGCGCAGCGGTCGCGCCGACTGGCGCAGGACCTCCAGGATCGCGCCGGTCCAGCGGCGCCCGACGAGCTCCACCGCCTCGTGCAGCTGCGGGCAGCAGCCGGGCGGCGGGAGGTCCGCCGCCGCGCCTCGCTCGCTCTCCTCCACGCGGGGCATCCGGACCACCGAGCCTACGCCGCGCGCAGCTGACGCGCCTCCTCGACCGAGCCGTCCACCGGTACGTCGCCCGCGACGTTGACCATCGCGGTGAAGATCTCCAGCGCGGCGTAGCCGATGGCCTCGAGCAGCTGCTCGTCGCTCCAGCCGGCCTCGCGCGCCTCCTCGAAGAGGTGCTGGCGCTGCTCGCCGGTCGCGACGAGCGGCTCGAGGAAGCGCAGCAGCGCCGCCTCGCGCTCGTCGGCGGAGTCGAAGGCGCGGGCGCGCGTGACCTCGTCGATGGTCAGGCCGGCGTTGCGGGCCGTGCGGGCGTGCAGGGCGAGCCCGGGCTGCGAGCCGCGCTGGGCGGCGACGGCCAGCGCGATCCGCTCGAGCGTCGCCAGGGGCAGCTTGCCGCGGCGCAGCTCGCTGCGGAAGCGGGCGTAGGCCCTGAGGGCCGCCGGCGAGCCGGCCAGCACGCCGAGGAAGTTCGGCAGCTGGCCGCCCGTGGCGAGCGCCCCGCGCAGCACCGGGATCGAGCCCTCGGGGGCGGTGAGCTCGTCGTGGATCAGGAATCTGCTGATGGCTGTCTTCATGGCGAAGCCCTTGTTCTCCGGGGGAGAGGTACGAGCGACGGCCCGGGCGGCGTCAGGCGCTTACCGATCCTCGGTCCGCTTACTCCACGTAAGTGTACGAGCGGGCGCAAGGGGCGGCAAGGGGTGCTGCGGCGCGCGGAACCGGAGCGGTTCTCGCCGCGCGAGCCCAGCGGGCCGGCGCCCGGCCGGCTCGCGTTCCGTTCGGCCGGCCGGCTCGCGTTCCGTTCGCCCGGCCGCGCGCCCCCGCGGTCGTGGCCCGCTACCCGTGCGCGGAGACGGCGGCGACGAAGATGAGGAACAGCCCGAGCAGGAACGCCCACTGGGCGACGCGATCGGGGCGCGCCGCGAAGCGCTCCGCCGGCGACGGCCCCGGGCGGGAGCGGCGGCGCGCGACCGCCAGCGCGGGGTCCACCGGGTCGGGCACGGCGGCGATGGCCGGGCGCTGCGCCACCTGGCCGCGGATCTCGATCGTGCGCCGGGCGGTCGCGGCGGCCTGGTCACTGCCGGCGCGCGGGCGCGGCGCGGTGGCGGCGCGCGCCTGCTCGCGCGCCAGCCGGCTCAGCTCCTCGCGACGGCTCGGCCGCTCGCGCTGATCAGAAGCACGGTCGTCGACGCGAGCTCCCGTGGAGCGGCCCCGCCGGGAGCCACGATCGACGTCGGTCTGGCGGTCGAAGCGTCCCGTTCGCGTCGCGGCTGCCTCGCGCTCGAAGCGGCCGCGGTGCTCGTCGCGGTGGCGCTCGGCAAACGGGTCGAGCTCGGGGTCGAGCTCGGGCTCGAGATCGATGGCGAGCGCGGTCGCGGTCGCGGTCGCGGCGGCCGTTGCCGCCGAGGCGGCGACGGCCTTCGGGGAACCCGCCGCCGCCGAGCGCGAGTGCGCGATCGCCACGGGCGATGCTGCGACGCGCGCCGACGAAGCGGCCCTGCGCGCCGACGAGCTGGTCGCGGCGGCGGGCGAGCTCGTCACGGCCGACGGCGAGCGGTCCGCGCGGGGCCGCAGTCGGCCTTCGCGCTGCGCACGCTCTCGCTCCGCGATGCGCTGCTCGGCAGCCTCACGGAGATGCTGGACGTCTTCCCACCACGCGCGGGCGTGCGCCTCCGACATTCCTTCTCTTTCTGCGGCTTACGGGGTTAGCTGTCGGGCTCGCGCTGAAAGAGCACGCGCTACGCCTTGCGGCGATTCGCCCCAGGACCTGGGTCCCCCGCTCCCCGGCCGAGGGCGGTTCGGCCGAAGACTCAGCGGTTTGAACGGCGGGCATCGTAGCAGCGGCGAAAGCTCCTGCAAGACGAAGCGTTGTTCTGTCAACTCGCATCTTCCCGCTCGCTCCGGACGGATCCTGGCCGCGGGGATCGGCGCTCGCGGCGGTCGAGGCCGTAGCGGAGCGGCGCTCGCCGCGGCCCAGGCGGCGCGGAGCCGTCCGGGGCCCGCCAGCCGCCGGGCGCTGGAGCCGTCGCCGCCGGCCCGGCGGGGGCGGGGAGGCGCCTGCTCGCCGTCAGCGGCCGGCGACCGCGGCGACGAAGGCCGCGACGTCCTTCGCCTCCTGGCCCGCGACGAGATCCGCCGGCATCTGGCCGTTGCCGCGCGCGCGACCGGCCTCGATCGCGTTGAGGACCAGTTCCTTGGGCGGACGCAGCTGGTCGAGGTTGGGTCCGACCTTCCCGACTGCGTTGACCGCCCGCAGCGTGTGGCAGGTGGCGCAGTTCTTGGTAAAGAGCTCGCGGCCGTGCACCTCCGCGGGCATCAGATCCACGCCGCCGGGCGCCTGCTTGCTCTTGTGGTCGCCGCCGTTCGTGGCCAGCACCAGAGCCGGCAGGCCCAGTCCGAACACCGCCCAGACCGCGAGCGAGCCGATCGCGACGGCTCGCCTGGAGGATCGAGTCTCGCCGGGCGGAGCGCCCCGCGGACCGCGGCGCCGGCCGCCGCGGAAGGCAACGAAGAAGACCCCGAGGCCGAGCAGAATCCAGAACGCGAGGATCACCCAGATGAACATCGCGGCGGGACCCTACCGCCCGAGGCGGCGATCGGGCTCGGTGGCCGTGGTGCCGCGCGGGCAGCCTCATCGCCGGCGTCCCTGCGTAAACGACATGACCGGCGGCGCGACGGCCCGGAAGTCGCTCGCTCCACCGGCCGCCGCGACGAGCTCCTGCTCCTCGCGCTCCTCTCGAGCCGCCCGCACCTTGCGCTCCTGGATGACGTCGAGCGGCGTGGGCTCGCTCGCCTGGTCGGGCACCCGCCCCGACGCCACCCCCGGCAGCTCGGCGACGGGGGCCGCTGGCTGATCGGGCGACTCCAGCGCCCGCATCGAGTCCACCAGGACGTTGATCGCCCCGCCGGCGGACGCGAAGCGCTCGAGCTTGCCCTCCGCGAGCACCAGCGGCTCGGCGCGCACGGCCAGGCGATGGCGGGCGTAGACCGGCGGCGGGACGATGAGGTTGATCGTCCCGAACTCGTCCTCGAGCAGCAGGAACGTGACGCCGTTGGCCGTCGCGGGCCGCTGGCGCGCCATGACCAGCCCGCCGATCCGCACCCGCCCGCCGTGGGGCACGGCATCGAGGTCGCGACTGGAGGCGATGCCCCCGCGCTCGAGGCTGCGCCGCAGCAGCTCCATCGGATGGTGCTCGATGGCCACGCCGGTCGTCGCGTAATCCGCGACGAGCCGCTCCCAGTCCGACAGCGCCCGCAGGTCGGGCGCCGGCGGCAGCGGCAGGGCGAGCGCGAGCTGTGTCCCCTGCTCCCCGACGCGCACGCCCGGGGCGGCGACGCCGAGCTGCCACAGCGCAGCGCGCCGCGGGGCAGGCCGGCGGGCAGGGGCGGGCGCACGCGGCGGCGGTTCGACGAGCGCGAGCCGGCGGCCGAGCGGTCCGACGGAGGCGGAGCGCGCGGCCGCAGCGCGCTCGTGCTCGGCTGCGACCGACTCGGGCGGGGCGACGAGGGCGTCGCAGGCGCCCGACCAGGCGAGGTGCTCGAGGGAGGGGCGGCCGGCGCCGGCGCGGGCCGCGAGGTCCTCGATGGAGCGGAAGGGGCCGCTGCGGTCGCGCTCGGCGACGAGCGCCTCGACCTCGTCTCGGCGGACGCCGAGGACGTAGCCGAGGCCGAGGCGAATGGCGCCGGCGTCCGTCACCGTGCAGCCCACCGCGCTGGCGTTGACGTCGGGCGGCAGGACCTCCAGGCCGCGGCGCTGCGCCTCGTGGACGAGCCCGTCGGGCGGATAGAAGCCCATCGGCTGCTCGTCGAGCAGCGCGCAGAGGAACTCTGGCGCGTAGTGGACGCGCAGCCACGTCGACTGGTAGGCGAGCAGGCCGAACGCCGCGCCGTGCGCCTTGGGGAAGCCGAAGCCCGAGAAGCCGGCGACCATCGACCACACGCCCTCGGCCGTGGCACGGTCGACGTCGGGATGCGCCGCCATCGCGCCCGAGATGAAGCGCTCCTGGTAGGCGCGGATGGCCGCCTCCGAGCGGCGCCGGCTCATCGCACGGCGCAGGCCCTCGGCCTCGCCGGCCGAGAAGCCGGCGAAGGCCTGGGCGACCTCGAGCACCTGGTCCTGGAAGATGATCGTCCCGAGCGTCTCGCGCAGGACCGGCTCGAGCGAGGGATGCGGATAGGGGACCTGGAAGCTCGGGTCCTCGCGCAGGCGCTGGCGGTGCTTGATGTAGGGGTTGACCGCGCCGCCGACGATCGGCCCCGGCCGCACGATGGCCACTTGCACCGTCAGGTCGTCGAGGTTCTCGGGCCGGGTGCGGCGCAGCGAGGCCATCTGCGCCCGGCTCTCGATCTGGAAGACGCCGGTCGTGTCGGCGTTCTGGATCGTCCGGTACGTCTCGGGGTCGTCGAAGCGGATGCGCGAGAGGTCGATCGTCTCGGCGCGGCGTCGCGCGATGAGATCCACGCAGCGCTCGACCGCCGACAGCATCCCCAGCCCGAGCAGGTCGATCTTGAGAAAGCCGGCATCCGCGCAGGAGTCCTTGTCCCACTGGACCATCTGGCGACCCTCCATGGCCGCGGGCAGCACCGGACAGCAGTCGATGAGCGGCCGGGTGGCGACGATCATCCCGCCCGAGTGCTGCGAGAGGTGGCGCGGGAGGCCATACGCCTCGCGCGACAGCGAGGCCAGCCACGCCCAACGCCCCTCTCGCTCGCGCCCGGGCCCGAGCGCGACCGCGATGTCCTCCCCCACCGCGTTGCTCCACCCGTCGGCCGAGCGCGCCACCCGCTCGACCTCGCCCAGCGGCAGGCCGAGCGCCTTGCCGATCTCGCGGATCGCTCCGCGCGACCGGTACGTCGGGAACGCGGCGACGAGCGCGGAGCGGTCGCGCCCGTAGCGGTCGTGCACGCGCGGGATGAGGACCTCGCGCACGTCGCGCGGGAAGTCGAGATCGATGTCCGGCAGCGCGGTGAGCTCCTCGTTGAGGAAGCGCCCGAGCGCCAGCCGGTTGGCGATGGGGTCGACGTGCGAGAGCCCGGTGAGGTAGCAGACGATCGACGAGACCGACGAGCCGCGGCCGCGGCCCGGCGGCAGCACCTGGCGCGCGAGGCTGGGGCCGCGCACCTCCGCGGCGACCTCGCGCGCAAGCTCGAGCAGCTCGTGATGCAGCAGGAAGAATCCCGACAGCCCGAGCGCGCGGACGATGCGCAGCTCGTCCTCGAGACGCACCAGCGCCTCGGAGCGATGCGGGTGACCGGGCGGATAGCGATCCTCCAGCCGCGCCGCGCACAGCTCCGCCAGTCGCCGGTCGGCGGTGGGGTCCTCGGCGCCGGGGTACCGGTAGCCGAGGTCCTGGGTGAGGTCGAAGTGCAGCGTCTCGGACAGCCGGGCGGTCTCGGCCACCGCGTCGGGGTGGTCGGCGAAGCGCGCGGCCATCGCGGCCGGCGCCGCGAGGACATGCGCGTGGTTGCCGCGGCGCAGCGGCTCGGAGGCGTCGAGCGTCGTGTGCTCGCGGATCGCCACGAAGACGTCCTGCAGCTGCGCCCGCGCGCGCGTGTGCGCGTGGACGTTGCCCGTAGCCACGCACGGCACCCCGAGTCGCGCCGCGAGCGCTGCCAGGCCGCGGTTGAGCGTGCGGTCATGGCGGGCGTACGGCCGCTGCAGCTCGACACGGAACGCGTCCGGGCTGAACGCCTCGAGCAGCCGGCGCATCGTGGGCTCGTCGCGCACCCCCTGGCGCGCGCAGCCGCTCAGGCAGACCAGGCCCTCGGCGTGCTCGACGACGTCGGCCAGCGACACCGACGGCTCCCCCACCCATCCCGGCCGGCCGGCCTCACGCGTATGCGCGTGCGCGCGCGTCAACAGCCGACAGAGGTTGCGCCATCCGCGCGCGTCGCGCACGAGCAGCGTCAGATGCCGATCGTCGTCGAGATCGATCTCGGCGCCGTGCAGCGCCCGCAGCCCGAGCGCCTTGGCCTGCTGGGCGAACTCCATCGCGCCCGACAGCGAGTTGTGGTCGGTCAGCGCGACGGCGTCGTAGCCCAGCTCCAGCGCGCGCGGCACCAGCTCGTCGGGCATCGAGGCCCCGTCGAGGAACGAGTAGGCCGAGTGCAGGTGAAGCTCGGTGTACGGCGGCGGCATGACGAACAGATGTTCGCATGCCGGCCGGACGGCAAGCTCAGGCTCAGCCCTCGCCGAGCTTGACCAGCATCTTGCCGGTGTTCTCGCCGCGCAGCAGGCCGATGAACGCCGCCGGCGACCGCTCGAGGCCGTCGACCACCGTCTCGCGGTGGTGGATGCGCCCTTCGCGCAGCCACGCCCCCACCTCCCGCGCGAAGTCGCGCATCCGATGGCCGTGGTCGCTGACGATGAACCCGCGCAGCGTCAGGCGCTTGCCGATCGCCTGCCCGAGGTTGCGCGGCGCGCATGGCGGCTCCGCGGCGTTGTACTGCGAGATCGCGCCGCACAGCGCGACGCGCCCGTTCTGGCGCAGGCTGGCGATCGCCGCCTCGAGGTGCTCGCCGCCGACGTTGTCGAAGTAGACGTCGATGCCTTCGGGCGCCGCGTCGCGCAGCAGCGCGGCGACGTCGCCGCCGTGGTAGTCGAACGCGGCGTCGAAGCCCAGCTCGCCGGTGACGTGAGCGACCTTCTCGGGGGACCCGGCGCTGCCGATGACGCGGTGCCCGCGCTGCTTGGCGATCTGGCCGGCCAGGCTGCCGACGGCGCCCGCCGCCCCCGACACGAACACGACGTCGCCCTCGCGCAGGCCCGCGATGTCGAGGAGCCCGACGTACGCGGTCAACCCGGGCATCCCGAGCACGCCGAGGTAGGCCTGCGCCGGAGCCAGCGCGACATCGACCACGCGCACGGCGCTCGCATCCGCGATCGTGTAGTCGCGCCAGCCGAAGTTGTGCAGGACCCAGTCGCCGACGTCCACGCCGTCGGCGTTGGAGGCGATCACCTCGCCGACCGCCCCGCCCTCGAGGGGCGCGTCGAGGGCGAACGGCGGGACGTAGGAGGGAACGTCGTTCATCCGCCCGCGCATGTACGGGTCGACCGACATCCACGCGTTGCGGATCAGCACCTGGTCCTGGCCGGGCTCGGGGACGTCGACCTCGGCGAGGCGGAAGTCGGTGTCGCGCGGCTCGCCTTGCGGCCGTGCGGCCAGCTGGATCTCACGCCCGCGAAGGGCCATCGCCCGGGACGCTACAGATAGGACACGGCCGGGTGGTCACGACGGAGGCGATGCGCGCGCCGCCGCGGGGCGCTCCGCGCGCGACGTCGTGGCGGTCGGACGAGGCCTGTGGCGCCGAAGGGAAGTGAGCGGGCCGTCCGCGGGCGGGGTGGCG
>VAWY01000035.1:60828-73576 GCA_005888335.1 Actinomycetota bacterium | reverse complement strand
CGAGGACGCACGCAGGGGCGGCCGGGCACACGCGGGCGAAGCCCGTGGGTCGGGTCCGTCGGTTCCGCGTCGGATTTGCGGACGGGTCCACCAGGACGATCGCCCGCCGACGCGCCCGCGCGACCTTCGTCGCCCGGGCGCGTTGGCGTGGCATGAGCCTTCGTCACACACTCCTCGCGGCGGGCGTCGTCGGCGCATTCACGGCCTCCGCCCCCGCGCTCGCCGCGTGGTCGGCCCCAGTCACCGTCGACAGCCGCTCGACGGCCGACCCGCTCGCCGAGGGCGCGTTCGGCGGCAGCGTCCTCACCGGCTGGCTGGACCCCACGGTCTCGCTCGCCAAGCGCAGCGGCGACGCCTTCGGCCCGCTGACGCCGATCACCGTCGCCGACCCGTACGAGCGCGTCTGGGAGCCGGACATGGCCGACGACGGCGAGGCGATCGTCCTCACGCTGCGCAGGCACAAGCCGACGCAGCGGATCCGGGCGACGTTCGTCGCGCTCGACGGTACGCGCACCGGCCCGCTGACGATCTCCGACCGCTCGCACTCGGCCAGCCAGCCAAGCCTCGACGTCGCGCCCGACGGCACCGCTGTCGCGGCGTGGCAGTGGCACGACAAGGCGGGCTGGCGGGTGCAGGCGGCGATCCGGCGCCCCGGTGAGCCGCGGTTCGACAAGCCGCAGACCGTCTCGCCGCCGGCCCCGTTCCTGGCGGGAAGCCGGCAGCGGCCGTGGATCAACGTCGCGGCCGGCCCGGGCGGCCGCGCCGTGCTGACGTGGCAGATCGGCGGCGACTACCAGCTGCCCGAGTCCTCGCTCCACGTCCTCACCGCGGGGACGGACGGCGTGTTCGGCGCCGACCAGGAGCTCGGCGACGCGGGCGGCCTCGCCGACGTCGGCCTCGCCGTCGGCCCGTCCGGCGCCGTGCAGGTCGCCTACGCCGACCAGCACTACTACGGGCACGAGGGCCCGGTCAGCCTCCACGTCGCCCAGGGCGTCGCGGGCGCGCCGCTCGCCGGCCCGGACGTCCTGTCGACGGGCGGCAAGGGGACGAGCTCGGGGTCGCAGGTCGCGGCGGCGTTCTCGGCCGACGGGACCGCGACGGTTGCCTGGGCCAAGCCCGGCACGGACTACGAAGCGGGTGGGACGCTCGAGGTGTTCACGCGCGGCGCGGACGGCGCCTTCGGCGCCGCGCAGCAGCTGGCGACCGGCGCCGAGGGCGTCGTCCTCGCCGGCGGCCCCGGCGGCTCCGCCGTGCTGTCGTGGATGCGCGGGACGACCACCGCCAACCACCTGCGCTGGACCGTCCACGCCGCGACCCGGCCGCAGGCCGGGGGACCGTTCGCCGCCGACGAGACGATCTCGGCGACCGACCGCAACGCCCTCTGGCCTTCGGTCGCGATGACGCCTGCCGGCGACGCCATCGCCGTCTGGGTGACGAACACGGACGGCAGCGGCGGCGGGCAGGTGGCGGCCGCGCTCAACCCCGGCGGGTAGCCGCTCAGGTCGCGAACCGCACGACGGCACTTGACTCCGGTCGCCGGTCCGGAGAGGGTCGGCGTTGCAATGGACTGCACTCCTGCTCGGCCGGCCCGCCTGATCGTCCTCCTCGCGTGCCTGGCCGTGCTGGGCGCCGCCCCCGCGACGGCAGGCGCCGACGTCCGCGTCGGCCAGGCGAGCGACCCCGTCGATCAGATCCCCGACGTCAACGGGCCGAGCAAGACCCCGGACTTCGAGCAGGTCCGCGTCCGCTTCGATCAGGCGACCGGGGCGGTGACGGCGACGGCCCGCTTCTACCAGCCGATCGACACGACGAGCCCGGGCCACCGCCTCCAGGTGGGCCTCGGGTCGCCGACGATCGGCGGGCTGTGCAACCCCGGCGACGTGCTGATGGGCGCCGACGTCGCGCCGACCGCCACGCAGTCGACGTTCGCGGTGGCGCGCTTCACCGGCTCGGGCACCGGGACGCTGGCGATCAGTCCCGACAAGCGCGAGATGACGCTCGCCTTCTCCAGCCCGACGCTCGTCAAGGCGGACCTGCGCTGCTTCAACGCGTACACGATCACCTATGACGACATCGGGCACTGCGGCAACCCCGAGTGCACGTTCTTCTCGCACACGTTCGTCCATGACACGGTCGAGACCGCGTACTTCGACGGCTACACGCCGGCGCCGGTCGTCCTGCCGCAGATCCCGGCGTGCCGCGACGGCATCGACAACGACCACGACGGCAAGATCGACTTCGACCAGGACCCCGGGTGCCACGGCGACGCGACCGCGAACTCCGAGGCCGACCCGGCGGCGGTTGCCTCGAAGGTCGCGCTGAGCGCCAGGCGCTCGGGCTGCGGCATCGACGTCAAGCTGGCCGTCCAGCCCGTCCTCAAGCCCGCGGACCTGTTCACGTTCGGCCGGGTGGCGGTCAGCGTGCGTGGCGTGTCGGGCGCGGCGCGCGGCTACGCGAAGACGCGCCGGGTGACGCTCGGCGACCCCGAGGGCTACCGGTTCGGCGCGCTCAGGAAGGGCCGCTACCGCGTCTCGGCCAGCTACGCGGGCGACAAGTGGCGCAAGGCGTCGGCCGCGCCGAGCCGGCTGGTGACGGTCAGGGCCCGCGGCTGCCGCGGCTGACCCCGGCGACCGTCAGCGCCTGAGCAGCGCGCGAACGGCGGCCGCGCCGACCGCCCAGGCGGTGTCCGCGCGATCGCGCGAGCTCGCGAAGACGACGCCGACGACGCGCCCCTCGGCATCCGTGACCGGAGCGCCCGAGTCGCCCGCGACCACGTGAGCGGCGAGCTCGAGCCCCGGTCGCGTCCGCACCGGGTCGCCCGGCGCCTCGCGCACGTGGGCGATGACGGTTCGCCGCACGGCCGCGCGCACCGTGCGCGGCCGGCCGTCGCGCAGGACGCGCAGCGCGACGCCGCCGGCCGAGGGAGCGAGCCGCAGCCCCCGCGCGCGCAGGCCGGGGACGGCCAGGACCGCGAGGTCGAGCCGCTCGTCGAGCCGGAGCACGGTCGCCGGCAGGCCGGCCACGCGCGCGCGGCCGCCGCCGGCGAGCACGTGGGCGACGGTCAGGACGCGACCGTCGCCGGCCGCGACGCCCGTGGCGATCTCGGCCGGCCGCCCGTCCTGCGTCACGCTGACCCGCAGCGGCCGGGGCGCGCGGTCCGCCCGCGGGGCACCGCCGCCGCACCCGGCCGGCCCGGCGACCGCGAGCACGGCGAGCGCCGCGGCGGCCCGCCGCCTCATCGCGGCGCAGCGGTCGTCGTGCGCTCGACGAGGCACGGCTCGTGCACGCGGGTGGCGCGCTTCGTGCGGCCCTCGCCGCGCTCGAGCAGCAGCTGGAGCGCCTCGCGCCCCATCTCGTGGCGCGGCTGGTTGATCGTCGTCAGCTGGATGTGGTTCAGCGCGGCGACGAACGTGTTGTCGTAGCCGACGACCGAGACGTCGCGCGGCGTCATCACGCCGTCGCGCTCGAGCCGGTCGATGAGCCCCACGGCGACGAGGTCGTTGGCGGCGAAGACCGCCGTGGGCAGCTCGCCGCGCTGCAGCAGGGTCTCGGCCGCCTGCTCGCCGGCGGTCTCGGTGAAGTCGCCGGGCAGGACCTTTGCGGCCCGCCCGAGCCCCGCCTCCTCCATCGCCTTGAGGTAGCCCGCGCGCCGCGGCGCCGCGCCGGCGCCCTGGCCGCCGTCGACGTGGACGATCCGCTCGTGCCCGAGCGCGACGAGGTGCTCGACGGCGAGGTGCGCACCGTGGGCCTCGTGGGTCATCACGCAGTCCACCTCGCCCCGCATCCGGCGGCCGACCACGACGCAGGGCAGCGAGCCGACGGCCGCGGCGATCTGGCCGGCGCGCATCCGCGGCGAGACGAGGATCAGCCCGTCGGTGCGGTACTCGAGCAGCGCCTCGAGCATCGCGCGCTCGCGCTGCTGACGGCGCCCGCCCGTGATGATCAGCAGCCGGTAGCCCACCTCGGAGGCGAGGTCCTCGATCCCGTTGGCGATCTCGGCGAAGAACGGGTTGTGCAGGTCGTTGAGCAGGACGCCGACGGTCTGCGTGCGGTGGCTGGCGAGGCTGCGCGCGATCGCGTTGGGCCGGTAGCCGAGCCGCGCCGCCGTCTGGAGCACGAGCTCGCGCCGCGCGGGGCTGACCTTCGGGCTCTGGCGCATGACCAGCGACACGAGCGCGCGCGAGACCCCCGCCTCGCGCGCGACGTCGTCCATCGTCACGTACGAGCGCCGGCCGTTGCGACCCTCCTCCGCCATGGCGTCGAGTATGCCATTAGAGCGCTCCAACGAAAAGACTTGCATCGCGGCCCTTCACTCGATACCGTCGCGGTTAGAGCGCTCCAACGGGTGTGTGGGGAGCGTGGGTTCGATGGACCGCAGGAGAGAGCGGTGAGGGAGAGACTTCGGATGCGCCGGCTGGCCGGTGCCCCCATCTCGTGGGGCGTCTGCGAGGTGCCCGGCTGGGGTCGCCAGCTGGCGCCGGAGCGCGTCCTGCGCGAGATGACGGCGCTGGGCCTGCAGGCCACCGAGCTGGGGCCGGTCGGCTACCTGCCGCTGGACGCGGACGACCTGCGCCGGCGCCTGGACGCCTTCGGGCTGCAGCTCGTCGGCGGCTTCGTCCCGCTCGTGCTCCACGAGCCGCGGCTCGACGGCGCCCGCGAGCTCGCCACGCGGATGGCCGAGCTCTTCGCGGCGGCCGGCGCCGACGTGCTCGTGGCGGCGATCGTCGCCGACGAGGACTGGAGCGCCCCGGCGCCGCTCACCGACGCCGAATGGGACCGGCTCGTCGCGCACCTCGGCGAGATCGACTCGCTGGTCGCCGGCCACGGCCTGCGCCTCGCCGTTCATCCCCACGTCGGCACGCTGATCGAGCGCGACGACGCGGTGCAGCGGCTGCTGGCCGACAGCGACGCCGGTTGGTGCCTGGACACCGGGCACCTGCTCATCGGCGGAACGGACCCCGTGGACTTCGTGCGCCGCCACGGCGAGCGCATCGTCCACGTCCACCTCAAGGACGTGGACGCCGACATCGTCGCGCGCGTGCGCGCGGGCGAGCTGTCGCTCGTCGAGGCGACGCAGCAGGGGCTCTTCCGGCCCCTCGGGCAGGGCGACGCGCGGATCGCCGAGGTCCTCCGCGCACTCGACGACGCCGGTTACGAGCGCTGGCTCGTCCTCGAACAGGACACCGCCATCACCGGGCAGGAGCCGCCGGATGGTGACGGTCCGGTCCTCGATGTCGCGAGGAGCATCGAGTACCTGACGAGACAGGCTCCCGAGAGAGAGGTTGCACAACGATGAGACGGCTACTCGGCAGCCTCGGGCTGCTGGTGGTGCTGGCCCTCACGCTGGTCGCGGTGGGCTGCGGCGAGGACAAGGGCCCGACGGGCAAGGGCGGCGGGGCCTCGAAGGGCAACGACAACGTCACGCTGACGCAGGGCAGCGGCCTGACGTTCGCGATGGTCACCCACAGCGACGAGGGCGCGTTCTGGACCGTCGTCAAGAAGGGCGCCCAGCAGGCGGCCAAGGACGAGGGCGTCAAGCTGATCTGGAGCCCCTCGAACAACGACCCGCAGAAGCAGGCCCAGCTGATCGACGCCGCGGTCTCGCAGAAGGTCGACGGCCTCGCGGTCTCGGTCCCGAACGCGTCCGCGATCCGGGGCGCGCTGGCCAAGGCGAAGTCGGCCGGGATCCCGATCATCACCCTGAACTCGGGCGTCGACGACTACAAGGCACTCGGCGCGATCACCCACGTCGGCCAGACCGAGGAGATCGCGGGCAAGGCGGCGGGCGCCAAGCTCAAGGCCGCCGGCGCCAAGAAGGTCCTCTGCGTCATCCACGAGCAGAACAACATCGGCCTCCAGCAGCGCTGCCAGGGCGTCAAGGAGGGCTTCGGCGGGACCGTGACCAACACACAGGTCAAGGGCACGGCGGACATCGCCACGACCCAGACCGAGATCCGGTCCAAGCTGCAGGCCGACAAGTCATATGACGCCGTGATCGCGCTGAACCCGGACATCGCGAGTGCCGCCGCCACGGCGATCAAGGGCGCCGGTTCGAGTGCCAAGTTGGCGACCTTCGACCTCACCCCCGGGGTCATCAAGAACATCAAGGCGGGCTCCGTCCTGTTCGCGGTCGATCGTGTTCCTGAAGCTCTACAAGACCAACGCCAACACGGTCGGCGGCGGTCAGCCGGTGCTCACCGGCCCGGGCTTCGTGGACAAGAGCAACGCGGCGACCGTGGAGAAGCTCGCCGCCCAAGGCACCCGGTAGGAGCGAGAGACAAGTGATCGGCAAGCACGGAATGGCGTCGGGCTCGATCCCGGCGCCCACCCCGCCGGCGGCGGCTGCCCCGCCGCCCGTGCCGCTCAAGGACGAGCGGCTGGCCCAGATCAGCCCGACGGCCCGGCTCCTGCGCCGCCCCGAGATCGGCGCGGGGCTGGCGGCGGTCGTCGTGGCGATCTTCTTCTGGACCCAGAACGGGCTGTTCCTCAAGCTCGACGGGATCGCCAACTGGACCGACGTCGCGTCGACGATCGGCATCCCGGCGGTCGTCGTCGCGCTCCTCATGATCGGTGGTGAGTTCGACCTGTCGGCCGGCGTGATGACCGGCTCGGCCGGCCTGATGATGGGCGTCCTCGCCACCGAGGTGAACATGAACATCTGGCTGGCGATCGTGCTCACGCTGATCGCGGCGAGCGCCGTCGGGTTCGTCAACGGCTACGTGGTCATGACGACGAAGCTGCCGAGCTTCATCGTCACGCTCGCGACGTTCTTCATCCTCCAGGGCGTCAACCTGGGCGTCACCAAGGCCATCACCAACCAGGTGGCGGTCAGCAACATCGACGGCGCCGCCGGCTACGACAGCGCGAACAAGATCTTCGGCGGCAGCTTCTGGTCGCCGCACGACTTCCGCATCACGGTCCTGTGGTGGATTGCCGTCACCGCGCTGGCCACCTGGATGCTCGCGCGCACGCGCGTGGGCAACTGGATCTTCGGCGTGGGCGGCGACGCCATCGCCGCCCGCAACGTCGGCGTCCCGGTGCAGCGCGTGAAGATCGGGCTGTTCATGACGACCTCGTTCGTCTGCGCGCTGACGGGGATCATGATCGCCCTGCGGCTCGCGTCGACGCAGGCCGGCCAGGGCGTCGGCGACGAGTTCCAGTTCATCATCGCCGCGGTCGTCGGCGGGTGCGTGCTGACCGGCGGCTTCGGCTCGGCGATCGGCGCGTCGCTCGGGGCGCTGATCATCGGCATGGCGTTCATCGGGATCCAGTTCTCCGGCTGGAACACCGACTGGCGCTTCCTGTTCCTCGGCGTGATCCTGCTCGCCGCCGTCCTCGTCAACAACTACATCCGCAAGCGCGCGGAGGGGGCCCGTCGATGAGCACGAACGGCAGCACTCCCCTGCTCGAGGTCCGCAACGTCTCGAAGTACTTCGGCAACGTCGTCGCGCTCAAGGACGTCAGCGTGCAGGTCGGCGCCCACGAGGTGACCTGCGTGCTGGGCGACAACGGCGCGGGCAAGTCGACGTTCATCAAGATCCTCTCGGGCGTGCACCGCCACGACGAGGGCCAGTACCTGCTCGACGGCGAGGAGACGCACTTCCACTCGCCGCGCGAGGCCAAGGAGCGGGGCATCGCCACGGTCTTCCAGGACCTGGCGACCGTGCCGCTGATGTCGATCTGGCGCAACTTCTTCCTCGGCTCGGAGCCGACGAGGGGGCGCGGGCCGCTGCGCCGCGTCGACGTCAAGTCCGCCCAGGACACGATGGTCGGCGAGCTCAAGAAGATGGGCATCGACGTGCGCGACCCCGACCAGCCGGTCGGCACGCTGTCGGGCGGCGAGCGCCAGGCGGTGGCGATCGCCCGGGCCGTCTACTTCGGCGCCAAGGTGCTGATCCTGGACGAGCCCACGTCGGCGCTCGGCGTCAAGCAGTCCGGCGTCGTGCTGCGCTACGTCGCCCAGGCGCGCGACCGCGGGCTCGGCGTGATCTTCATCACGCACAACCCGCACCACGCCTACCCGGTCGGCGACCGCTTCGTGGTGCTCAACCGCGGCCGGCTGATGGGCACCTGGAAGAAGGGCGAGATCAGCCGCGACGAGCTCATCAAGATGATGTCGGGCGGCGCCGAGCTCGACGCCCTGACCCACGAGCTCGAGCGCGTGCTCGACGAGCCGGTCGCCGGATGAGCACGGCGACAACCGAGACCACCGGCGCGCCGGCGTTCACCGGCCGTGCGCGCCGGCGCATCGGCGTCGGCGTGATCGGCTTCGGCTGGCTGGGCCAGGCGCACAGCCGCTCGATGCTGCGCATCCCGACGCTGTTCGCCGAGCGCGAGTTCGACCCCGAGCTCGTGATCTGCGGCGACACCCTGCCCGCGCGCATCGACGACGCCGTCCGCTCGTTCGGCTTCGCCCGCGGCACAGCCGACTGGCGCGCGGTGGTCGACGACCCCGCCGTGGACGTCGTGGTCGTCGCCGCGCCGAACATGCTGCACGTCGAGCTCGTCGAGGCCGCCGCGCAGGCGGGCAAGCACGTGTTCTGCGAGAAGCCGGTCGGCGGCACGCCGGAGCAGACGGTGCGCGCCGAGAAGGCCGTCCGCGACGCCGGCGTGATCAGCGGCGTGGGCTACAACTACCGCTGGGCGCCGCTCGTGCGCTACGCGGCGCAGCTCATCGCCGAGGGGCAGCTCGGCGAGATCACCAACTACCGCGGCCGCTTCTTCTCGATGTACGGCAGCGACCCGCTCGGGGTGCTCTCGTGGCGCTTCCTCGTCGACCAGGCGGGCCACGGCGTCACGACCGACCTGATGAGCCACTCGGTCGACCTCGCCCACATGCTGCTCGGTCCCATCACCCGCGTGATGGGCACCACGGAGACGTTCATCCGCGAGCGCCCTCTCCCCGGCCCCGACGGGACGCACTACGGCCGCGGGCGCCCCGAGGACCCGCGCGGAGCGGTGACCAACGAGGACTACGCGGCGATGCTGTGCGAGTTCGAAGGCGGGGCGCGCGGCACGTTCGAGGCCAGCCGGTCGATCGTCGGCCCCGAGAGCCAGATGGCCTTCGAGGCCTACGGCACGCAGGGCGCGCTGGGCTGGAACCTCGAGAAGCTCAACGAGCTGCAGCTCTACCTCGTCGAGGACGTGCCGCACACCGGCTACCGGACGGTGTACGGCGGCGAGCGCTTCCCCTACCACGGCAACTTCGTGCCGGGCAGCGCCAACGGCATCGGCTTCGAGGATCTGGTCGTCATCGAGGACTACGAGTTCTGCCGCTCGGTCGCCGAGGAGCGGCCGCACCGGCCCGGGTTCGAGGACGCCCTGGCCTGGGTGAGCGTCCAGGCCGCCCTGCTCAAGTCGGACCAGACCGGAGCCTGGGAGCCGGTCGTGTCGCTGCGGGAGGACTGATGGCGCTCGTCAGGACGGCCACGCTCGGCGTCGGGGTCATCGGCGTCGGGCGGATCGGGCGCATGCACGCCGATCTGCTGTCGCGCCAAGTGCCCGGCGCCGCGGTCGTCGCCGTGTGCGACGCCCTCCAGGACGCCGCGCGCGAGGTCGGCGACGACCTCGGCGTCGGCGTGGCGGCCGGGGTCGACGAGCTGCTCGGCGCGGACGGCGTCGACGCCGTGGCCATCTGCTCGTCGACCGCAACCCACGCGGACCTGATCGTCGCCGCCGCCCAGGCGGGCAAGGCGATCTTCTGCGAGAAGCCGGTCTCGCTCCACCTTGCCGAGGTCGACCGCGCGCTCGCCGCCGTCGACGACGCGGGCGTCCCGTTCCAGATCGGCTTCAACCGCCGCTTCGACCCGGCGCACGCGTCGGTGGCAACCGCCGTCGCCGACGGCACGATCGGCGAGCCGCAGATCGTGCGCATCACCAGCCGCGACCCGGCGCCGCCGCCGCTCGAGTACGTGCGCGGCTCGGGCGGGATCTTCCTCGACATGACGATCCACGACTTCGACATGGCGCGCTTCGTGACGGGCAGCGAGGTCGTGGAGGTCTTCGCGCGCGGGGCCGTTCGCGTCGATCCGATGTTCGCCGACGCGGGCGACGTCGACACGGCGCTGGTGACCCTCGTGCACGAGAACGGCTGCCTGACGGCGATCGACAACTCGCGCCGTGCGGTCTACGGCTACGACCAGCGCGTCGAGGCCTTCGGCTCGCTCGGGATGGCGAGCTCCGAGAACCCGCCGGCGCACACGGGCGTCCTACGCACCGCGGACGGCACGCAGGCGGCGACGCTGCCGTACTTCTACCTCGAGCGCTACGTCCCGAGCTATCTGCGCGAGTGGGGGGCGTTCGTCGACGCGGTCAGCACGGACCGGATGCCGCCGGTCGGTCCCGTCGACGCCCGCGCGCCGCTCGTCATCGGGCTCGCCGCGTGGCGGTCGGTGCGCGAGGGGCGGCCGGTGCGCGTCGAGGAGGTGGTCGAGGCGTGAACGACCTGTTCGCCGATCAGCGCCTCGACGGCAAGGTCGTCCTCGTGACCGGCAGCACACAGGGCCTTGGCGCCGCCATCGCGCGGCGCGTCGCACGGCTGGGGGCGGCCGGCATCGTCGTCTGCGGCCGCGACCGCGAGCGGGGCGAAGCCGTGCGCGACGCGCTGCAGTGCGAGAGCGTGCTCGTCACCGGCGACCTCGCCGAGCCCGACGATTGCCGCTCGATCATCCGCGCCTGCGACGAGCGGTTCGGGCGGCTGGACGGCCTCGTCAACGCCGCGGGCCTGAGCACGCGCGGCACGCTCGACGACACCAGCGTCGAGCTCTGGGACCGCCTCTTCGCCGTCAACGCCCGCGCGCCCTTCCTGCTCCTGCAGCACGGCGCCCGGCTGATGCGCCGCACCGGCGACGGCGGGAGCGTCGTGAACGTCATCACGATGGCCAGCCACGGCGGCGAGCCCGTCCTCACCGCGTACTCGGCGTCGAAGGGCGCGCTGGCCACGCTGACCCGCAACGCGGGCTACGCGCTGCAGCCCGACCGCATCCGCGTCAACGGCCTGAACATCGGGTGGACGGCGACCGAGGGCGAGCACGGTGTGCAGACGGGCACCGGGCGCAGCGACGACTGGCTGACGGAAGCCGACGCCGGCCGTCCCCTCGGGCGGCTGCTGCGGACGAGCGACATCGCCCCGATGGTCACCTACCTGCTCAGCGACGCAGCGCAGATGGTCACCGGCTCGGTGATCGACTTCGACCAGACGGTCCTCGGTCCGTACGGCGAGCACGTCGCGCCGGCGGGCGCGGAGGTCCCGGCATGAGGGTCTACCTGACCGGTGCCTCGGGCTTCGTCGGCTCGAACGTCGCGCGGGTGTTCGCCGAGCGCGGCGCGGAGCTCATCCGGCCCGGGCACGAGGACGTCGATCTCGTCCACGCCGACCTCGTCCGCCGCAGCGTCGCGGCGACCGAGCCCCACGCGATCGTGCACGCCGCGATCTGGAACGAGCCGGCCGCGCTGCTTCGCGACCGCCGCCGGGCGTGGGCCTCGTACGTCGAGGCGACGCGCCACGTCGTCGACGCCGCCAACCTCGCCGGCGCCCATGTCGTCCTGGTCTCCACGGACTGGGTCTTCGACGGGACGCAAGGCCCGGCGCCCGAGACCGAGCCGCCCAACCCGATCAACGCGTACGGGTTCCTCAAGGCGGCCTCCGAGCTCGTCGTGACCGAGCGCGCCGAACGCGGGACCGTGGCGCGCATCGCCGGCGTGCAGGGCGTGCACTGGGGGCGGCCGCAGACGCCCCGCGCCCAGGACGCCGGCTTCGGCTACCTCGTCGCGTCGCTCGTCGACGCGCTGCGCGCGGGCCGGCGCTTCACGGTCTGGGACGACCCGCGGCTGAACACCCTCGCCACGCCGACGCTGGCCACGGACGCCGCCGAGCTGATCTGGCGCGCGCTCGAGGCCGGCGTCACCGGGATCCTGCACTGCTGCGGCGGCGAGCACGCCGATCGCGTCGGCCTGGCGCGCCGCGCGGTCGCGGCGTTCGGACTCGACGAGGACCTGCTCGACACCGGATCGCCCGAGCCCGACGCGCTGCCCGACGGCGGCGTGCCGTTCGACACGCGCCTGGACGCGACGGTCACCGCGGCCGCCCTGGGCGTCGAGCTTCCCGACCTGGACACGATGCTGGGCCGCCTGCGCGCCCAGCTGGAGATGAGCTGGAGCGAGGCGCAGCCGAGCGGTTACACGAGGCCGGATGCCGAGGGTCGGCATCAGAACGCGGGGCTGGACGCCCCGCGGAGGTGACCATGACCTACGACGTCCTCACGATGGGCCGGATCGGCGTCGACGTCTACCCGCTGCAGAGCGGCGTGTCGCTGCGCGAGGTCGAGACGTTCGGCAAGTACCTCGGCGGCAGTCCGACCAACGTGGCCGTCGCCGCCGCGCGCTACGGGCGACACAGCGCGGTGATCACCCGCACGGGCGAGGACCCGTTCGGCGAGTACCTCCACGACGCGTTGCGGCGCTTCGGCGTCGACGACCGCTACGTCACCGCGGTGTCCGGGCTGCCGACCCCGGTGACCTTCTGCGAGATCTTCCCGCCGGACGACTTCCCGATCTACTTCTACCGCTATCCGAAGGCGCCGGACCTCGAGATCCGGCCGGAGGAGCTCGACCTCGAGGCGATCCGCGCGGCGAAGGTCTTCTGGGTCACCGGCACGGGGCTCTCGCAGGAGCCGAGCCGGTCGGCGACGCTCGCCGCGCTCGAGGCGCGCGCGCGGTCGGGGATCACGATCCTCGACCTCGACTACCG
>VAWY01000035.1:0-60579 GCA_005888335.1 Actinomycetota bacterium | reverse complement strand
GTGATGCGCTTCTGCAACGCCGCGGGCGCGCTCGTGGCCTCGCGGCTGGCCTGCGCCGACGCGATGCCGGAGGCCGGCGAGGTCGAGGAGCTGATGGAGGAGGCCGTCCGTGCCTGACTTCGAGCTGGTGATCACGCCCGAGCAGGCCGGCTGGGGCTTCAGCGGGCTGCGCGTCCTCCAGCTCGAGGCGGGCGGCGCGCACGCGTTCGCGACCGGCGAGGACGAGCTCATCGTGCTGCCGCTGGCCGGAGCGTGCTCGGTCGCCGTCGACGGCGAGGGCTTCGAGCTCGACGGCCGCGAGGACGTCTTCTCCGCGGTGAGCGACTTCGTCTACGCACCGCGCGAGTCGCACATCGAGATCGCCTCGGAAGCGGGCGGGCGCTTCGCGCTGCCCTCGGCCCGCGCCGACCGGCGGCTGGCCGCGCGCCACGTACCGGCCGAGGACGTGCCGGTCGAGCTGCGCGGCGCCGGCGCGGCGAGCCGTCAGGTCAACAACTTCTGCGCGCCCGAAGCGTTCGCGGCCGACCGGCTGATCGCCGTCGAGGTGCTCACGCCGTCGGGCAACTGGTCCTCGTATCCGCCCCACAAGCATGACGAGGACCGCCCCGGCGTGGAGACGGTGCTCGAGGAGATCTACTACTACGAGGTCGCCCGCGGCGGCTTCGGCTATCAGCGCGTCTACGGCTCGGGCCCCGGCCGCGAGATCGACGTCTGCCGCGAGGTGCGCAGCGGCGACGCGATCGTCATGCCGCACGGCTACCACGGGCCGTCGATGGCCGCGCCCGGCTACGACCTCTACTACCTCAACGTCATGGCCGGGCCGGGCGAGCGGGCGTGGCGCTTCACCGACGACCCCGCGCACGCGTGGATCCGCGACACCTGGGCCGGCCAGGAGATCGACCCGCGACTGCCGCTCACCGCGGCGAGGAGACACGCATGAGACTGACCGTCGCCCAGGCGCTGGTGCGCTTCCTGGCCGCGCAGGAGATCGAGCGCGACGGCCGCCGCGAGCGCTTCTTCGCCGGGTGCTTCGGCATCTTCGGCCACGGCAACGTCGCGGGGATCGGGCAGGCGCTGCAGCAGTACGGCGACGCGCTGCCCTACCACCAGGCCCGCAACGAGCAGGCGATGGTCCACATCGCCGCCGGCTACGCCCGCCAGCGCAACCGCCTGGGGACCTACGCGTGCACGTCCTCGGTCGGCCCGGGCGCCACCAACATGGTCACCGGCGCCGCGCTGGCCACGATCAACCGCCTGCCGGTCCTCCTCCTGCCGGGCGACACGTTCGCCGGCCGCGGGCCCCACCCGGTCCTCCAGCAGCTCGAGGTACCCCACGACGCCACCGTGTCGGTCAACGACTGCTTCCGGCCGGTCTCGCGCTACTTCGATCGCATCCAGCGCCCGGAGCAGCTCGTCCCCGCCGCGCTGGAGGCCATGCGCGTCCTCACCGACCCGGCGGAGACCGGCGCGGTGACCCTCGCACTCCCC
The DNA here is from genome assembly GCA_005888335.1 of Actinomycetota bacterium. Next base: position 59,091 of record VAWY01000035.1, on the reverse strand, counting down.
GAGGACGTGCAGGCCGAGGCCTTCGAGGCGCCGGAGGCGTTCCTCGAGCCGCGGGTGTGGACCGTGTACCGCCAGCCGCCGCCCGCCGCGGCCATCGCCCGCGCCGCGGCGCTGGTGCGCTCCGCCCGGCGCCCGCTCATCGTGGCCGGGGGCGGAGTCATCTACAGCGAAGCCGTCGACGCGCTGCGCGCCCTGGCGGACGCGGCGGGCATCCCGGTCTGCGAGACGCAGGCCGGCCGCGGCGCGTTGCCCTCCGAGCATCCGATCGCGCTCGGCGCCGTCGGCGCGACCGGCACCGCCGCCGCCAACCGGCTGGCCCGCGAGGCCGACCTCGTCATCGGCGTCGGGACGCGGTGGAGCGACTTCACCACCGCCTCGAAGTCCGCGTTCCAGGACCCTGACGTGCGCTTCGTCAACGTCAATGTCGCGGCCTTCGACGCCGCCAAGCACAGCGGCCTGGCCATCGTCGCCGACGCGCGCGAGGCGCTCGATGCGCTGGCCGCGGCGCTGGAGGGCTGGCACGCCGACGAGGACTGGACCGCCCGCGCGCGCGCCGAGAAGGACGCCTGGGAGGCCGAGGTCGACCGGCTCGTCGCGCCCCGCGAGGGCGCGCTGCCCCACCAGGCCGCGGTCATCGGCGCGGTCAACGACGCGGCGGGCGAGACCGGCGTCGTCGTCTGCGCGGCCGGCTCGATGCCCGGCGACCTGCACAAGCTCTGGCGCGCCCGCGACCCCGCCGGCAAGGGCTACCACGTCGAGTACGGCTACTCGTGCATGGGCTACGAGATCCCGGGCGGCATGGGCGTCAAGCTCGCCGCGCCCGAGCGCGAGGTCTACGTCATGGTCGGCGACGGCTCGTACCTGATGATGCCGGGCGACCTGTCGACGGCGGTCGCGGAGGGCATCCGCATCGTCGTCGTGCTCGTCGACAACCACGGCTACGCGTCGATCGGCGCCCTGTCGCGATCGGTCGGCTCGGCCGGCTTCGGCACCCACTACCGCCGCGCGGCGAACGGCGCTCCGCCCCTCGACCCGCTGGAGGGCGCCGAGGCGCTGCCCGTCGATCTCGCCGCCAACGCCGAGAGCCTCGGCGCGCGCGTCATCCGCGCGCGGAGCGTCGACGACCTGCGGGCCGCGCTCGAGGACGCCCGCGACGCGGACGGCCCCGTCGTCGTCCACATCGAGGTCGACCGCTACGCCGGCGTCCCCAGCTACGAGAGCTGGTGGGACGTGCCCGTCGCCGAGGTCTCCGACGACGAAGCGGTGCGCGCCGCGCGCGCGACCTACGAGCACGCCCGCCGCGCCCAGCGACTTCACGTCGAGCCCATCCCCGACCACGAACGGATCCTGAACCGATGACCGCCACCGAAACCGCCACCCGCCTCCTGAACAACTACGTCGCCGGCCGGTGGACCGCCGCCACGGCGGCGACCGACACGCTCGACGTCACCAACCCCGCCACCGGCGAGGTGCTCGCGCGGGTCCCGCTGTCGGGCGCCGCGGATCTCGACGCCGCCGTCCGCGCCGCGCGCGAGGCGCTGCCCGCCTGGCGCGCGGTGAGCACCATCGCCCGGGCGCGCAAGCTCTTCGACCTGCGCGGGCGCCTCGTCGCCCGCCGCGAGGATCTCGCGCGGTCGGTGACCGTCGAGATGGGCAAGACGATCGACGACGCGCGCGCCGAGGTGGCGCGGATGATCGAGATGGTCGAGGCCGCCTGCGCGATCCCGACGACCATGCAGGGCCGCGTCCTGGAGGACGTCTCGCGCAACATCGATGCCGAGACGATCCGCCAGCCCGTCGGCGTCTGCGCGGCGATCGTCCCGTTCAACTTCCCCGCGATGGTGCCCTTCTGGTTCCTCCCCTTCGCGATCGCCTGCGGGAACACGTTCATCCTCAAGCCCTCCGAGCAGGTCCCGCTGACCCAGCAGATCGCCTTCGAGGAGCTCGACGCGCTCGGCCTGCCGCCCGGCGTGGTCAACCTCGTCAACGGCGGCCGCGAGGTCGTCGAGGGCATCCTCGACCACCCGGGCATCGACGCCGTCTCGTTCGTCGGCTCGGCCCCGGTCGCCAAGATCGTCTACGAGCGCGCGGCGCAGGCCGGCAAGCGCGTCCAGGCCCTCGGCGGAGCCAAGAACCACATGGTCGTCATGCCCGACGCGGTGATCGACCAGACGGTCGGCGGCATCATCGGCTCGGCGTTCGGCGCCGCCGGGCAGCGCTGCATGGCCGGGTCGGTCGTCGTGACCGTCGGCGAGGCGCACGACCGGCTGCTGCCGCCGCTGGTCGAGGCGACCGAGGCGCTGAGCGTCGGCGACGGCCTGGAGGAGTCGACCGACGTGGGGCCCGTCGTCTCCTGCGCGGCGCGCGACCGCATCCGCGACTGGATCGGGCGCGGCGTCGCCGACGGCGGCAGGCTCGTCGTCGACGGGCGCGCGGCGCACGACGACACGCATCCCGACGGCGCGTTCGTCGGCCCGACGATCGTCGACGACGTGGCGCCGGACGCGCCGATCGTGCAGGAGGAGGTCTTCGGGCCGGTGCTGACGATCGTGCGCGCGGAGTCCCTCGACGACGCGATCGCGATCGTCAACCGCAGCCGCTTCGGCAACGGCACGTCGATCTTCACCGAGTCGGGCGCGGCCGTCCGGCGCTACCGCCACGACGTCGAGGCCGGGATGGTCGGCGTCAACATCGGGGTCGCCGCGCCGGTCGCCTTCTTCCCGTTCAGCGGCTGGAAGGACAGCTTCCTCGGCGACCTGCACGCCCACGGGACCGACGCCGTCGACTTCTACACGCGCAAGAAGACCGTGACCAGCCGCTTCTTCTCGAGCGGCCAGGGCCACGGCTCGTACTTCGTGGAGAACTGACGCTCGGCCGCTCCCCGCGAGATCTCGTCCGCGCCTGCCGAGCGGCGGGCGTCCACGACCGGCGCGTGCTCGAGGCGGTCGCCCACGTGCCGCGCGCCGGCTTCGTGCCCGCCGACCGCGTGAGCGCGGCCTACCTGGATGCGCCGGTGCCGATCGCGCACGACCAGGTCACGACGCAGCCCTCGCTCGTCGCGCGCATGGTCGAGGCGCTCGGGCTCACCGGCCGCGAGCGCGTGCTCGAGGTCGGCGCCGGCCTGGGCTGGCAGACCGCGCTGCTGGCCCGGCTGGCCGGCGAGGTCTTCGCCGTCGAGCGCTTCGCCGACCTCGCCCGCGCGGCGCGGGCCAACCTCGAGCGCCAGGGCATCGGCGGCGCGCGCGTCGTCGTGGGCGACGGCAGCGAGGGGCTCGCCGCGCACGCCCCCTACGACGCGATCGTCGTGGCGGCGGCGTTCCCGACGGTGCCGCCGCCGCTCGTCGAGCAGCTCGCCGCGGACGGGCGGCTCGTCCAGCCGATCGGGACCGGCGGCGCCGAGGACGTCCTGCTCTTCCGCAAGGAGGGCCCCGGCCGGCTGCTGTCCGTCCGCCACGTCAGCCGCGCGCACTTCGTGCGGCTCTACGGGCGCCACGGCTACCCGGACGGGCTCAGCGGATCCGGATCCGGGTCATGACGGCGCGGGCCGCGTTGCCCGCCGCGTCGGTGGCGACGAGCGCGACGCGGTAGCGCCCGCGGCGCAGCGCGCCCAGGCCCACCGCGTTGACGCCCGCCCGCCCGCGGAGGCTGAGGCGGCGCACCACACGATCGCCACGCAGGACGCTGACGCGCACGGTGGCGGGCTCGCTGAGGCGGAAGCGCAGCCTGCGGCCGCGTGGCGCGAGGACGCGGGTGCGCGGCGGCGTGCGGTCGGCGGATGTGTCGAGCGCGGTCGCCGAGCCGGGCGCCGGCGCCGCCGCGTCGCCCGTGTCGGGCGCCTCGCCGAACGGATCCTGCGACGCCGGCCCGTACCCGCTGAACACGATCTTGTCCGGATCGAACGGGCTCATCCCCTGCCCGCGCTCGAGCTCGTCGACGCGCCGCCCGGTCACGCGGATGAACGCGTAGGCCGCGTTGTCGTCCTCGTCGGTCTCCAGCGTCGTGTTCGACTTGTCGACGGTCGCGCGCACGACGTACAGCCCGTCGGTGTTGTCGCCCCAGTCGACGTACTGGCCGGGGCGCTGCCAGCGGTAGACGTCGCCCCAGCCGCGCGTGAGCGAGAGCAGGCCGTCGTCGGCCGCGCCGTAGCAGTTGCCCGTCGCGGTGTCGCCGTCGCCGAAGTCCCCCGCGACATCCTGGCTGAAGCGCCGCCACTGGCCCATGAGCTGGTCGGCGGGACAGAAGCCGGACTTCGTCCCCTTGCCCGCCGGCGTCAGCGTCGTGCCGTCGACCTTGAAGAGCTCGTAGGTGAGGATCCCGTCGTCGTGGAAGTGGGCGTGGGTCATGTGGAAGCTGTAGGTCCCGGCCGGGCGCGTCCACTCCTTGCCGTCGGCGTTGACGATGATCTGCCGGCTGTCGCCGCGGATGTACGGCCCGTCGGTGTGCATGCGCCCGCTGGCCAGGTCGCTGGCGAACTTGAATTCCTTGAGGAACGGCCCGTCGCCGGCGTTGATCGGGCCGCTCGTGAAGCGCAGGCAGCCCGTCGCGCCGCCGCCGCCGAGCGTGATCGGCGCCATCTCGTCGATCGTGCACTCCATCGGCTGCTGGCCGGCGACGCTCAGCGGCGGGTTGACGGTGTCGGGCGGGTAGGCGGCGTTGGCCGGGTTGGCCGGCGCGACGAAGCCGAACTCGAACGGCGGGACCGCCTTGAGGTCGGGCAGCAGCGGCGTCGACCCGGCGGGCTTGGGCGGTGGCGCGCTCTCGACCATGGCGCGCATGCGCACGAGGGCCTGCGTGGCGCCCTTGGGCACCACGCGGACCTTCCAGTCGCCGGCCGCGGGCTTGGCGACGAAGGCCTCGGCGTCGAAGACGTTGGAGCCGCTCTCGGTGGTGACCGTCCCGTCCGGTGCGATGAGCTGCAGGTCGAAGGAGTCCTCGCGCGAGGGCGTGTCGTAGGCCACGCGCAGGCGGTGGCCGCCGCCGGGAACCTTCAGCTCGAACGTCGGGCATGGCGCCGCGACGTCGCACAGCGACGCGTCGGGCACGTCGCCGTCCTCGATCTGACCGGCGTACCAGAAGCGGCCGTGATCGAGCGAGAGGGTGAGCGGACCGGCGGGCGGCGCCTCGGCGCGCGCGGGGGCGGCGGCGACCAGCGCGAGCACGAGCACGGCGGCGGCCAGGGGGCGGTTGTGCATGCAACGTCAAACGAGGGCGCGGCGCGGTTCCGCCTCGACCGCCGGTCCCAGAATGCGCCGCCCGGCGTCGACAACCGGTCGAGCGGTAGGTTTGCCGCGTGACCAGCGCCGGTGCCGGGTGGCTGCCCCGCTCGGCCGTTCGCGCCGGGCTGCTCGGCAAGGTCGTCGAGACGGCCACGCAGGTGCTGGTCATCACGCTCGTCCCGCGGGCGCTCGGGCCCGCCGACTACGGGACGTTCGCGCTCGCGCTGACGCTCGTCCAGATCGGGTCGTCGTCGCTGTCGCTGGCCGGCCCGACGCTGATGGCGCGCTTCGTCCCCGCGGCGGCGCCCGCCGAACGGCCGGCGGTCGCGCGGGCGCTCGGCGCGCGGCTCGGGCGCTGGCGGCTCGTGCAGGTCGGCTCGGTCGCCGTCGTCGCCGGCGTACTCGTGGCCGTCGCCCCAGAGCGCTTCGACGCGCTCATCACCGCGCTCGTCGTGGTCGCGCTCGCGCTCGACGTCGGCGCGACGCTCGCCTTCCAGATCGTCCTCGGCTTCGGCCGCGCGGGCGTGTGGAGCGCGCGCTTCCCGGTCCAGAACGTGCTGCTGCTCGGAGCGGTGCTCCTCCTCTATGGCGTCGCCGGCCGCCCCGGGGCGGTCGCGGGCATCGCGGTCGCCTCGGCGAGCGCGCTCGCCTTCGCGGCGTCGGTCGTCGCCGGGCCGCTGCGGCGCGCCGCGCCCGGCGCGCCGCTGCCGCCCGGCGCGCTGCGCTTCGGGCTGCTCGGCGGGGCGAGCGTCGCGCTCGTGCTCCTCCAGCAGCGCGGCGGCGTCGTCGCGGTCGCCCTGCTCGGCGGCACGACCTCCCAGGCGGGCTACGCCGCGCTCGCGCTCGGGGTGGCGATCGCCGGCACGGCGGTCGTCTGGCAGCTCTTCGCCGTCCAGCTGCCCGGCCTGATCAGCCACGGGTCGGCCGACCTCGGCGAGGCCGAGCGGGCGGCGCGGCGGCTCGCGTGGCAGTCGCTCGCCGTGCTCCTTCCCGGCGCGCTCGTCGCGGCGGCGCTGCTGACCCCCGGGATCCGGCTCGTCCTCGGCGAGCGGTTCGCCGGCGCCCACGACGCGTTCGCGGCCGCGCTCGCCGTCCTTCCGCTCGCGCCGCTCACCGGGCTGATGACGCAGACGTCCGCGCTGCGGCTGCGGCCCGAGCTGCGGCTCTGGGCCACCGCGGCCGGCGCGATCGTCTTCCTCATCACCGTGGCGATCGGCGTTCCGCTCCTGGATGCGGCGGCCGCGCCGGTCGCCTTGCTGACCGGCAGCGCGGTGACGGTCGTCGTCGCGGCACGACTGCTCGGGGCCGCTCCGGAGCGAAATCTCACCGCCGTTGCGCTCTCCGGGGTGGTCGCCGTCCTGGTGGTTGCGTCAATTGCCTAACCACCTGGGGGTTGACCGCACTTTCTTCCCGACGTTATGTTCGCGTTCAGGGACGACGGAAACGTCCTTGAGATGGAGGCACGGATGTCCGCCGGATCGGGGACCGAGAGGTACCCACTATTGCTGCGCGCCGAGGCGCTGCTCGAGACGGAGCTCGAGTGTCAATCCTCAGCGTGATCGTCCCGGCCACGGACCGGCCGGCGACGCTGGCGCGGTGCCGGGCCGCCATCGAGTCCGCGCCCGACGCGCCCGACGAGATCATCGTGGTCGACGGCCCGGGCGACCTCGGCGCTGCGGATGCGCGCAACCTCGGCGCGAAGCGCGCGCGCGGCGACGTCCTCGTCTTCATCGACGCCGACGTCGTCGTCCACCCGGACACGTTCACGCGCGCGCGGGCGGCGTTCGACCGCGACGGGGAGCTGACCGCGCTCTTCGGCTCCTATGACGACGCGCCCGCCGCGCCGGGCGCCGTCTCGGTCTTCCGCAACCTGCTGCACCACAACGTGCACCAGAGCTCACCCGGTCCGGCCCACACGTTCTGGACGGGGCTGGGCGCCGTGCGCGCCGACGCCTTCGCCGCGCTCGGCGGCTTCGATCCGAAGACGGAGTGCGTGGAGGACGTCGACTTCGGGATGCGGCTCTCCGAGACCGGGGCGACGATCGAGCTCGACCCCAAGCTGCTGTGCACGCACCTGAAGGCGTGGAGCCTGCCCAGCATGCTGCGCACGGACCTCCTCGGGCGGGGCGTCCCGTGGACGAAGCTGCTGCTGCGCCACCACGCGCTGATGACCGAGCTCAACCTCGGCTGGCGCCATCGCCTCAGCGCGCTCGCGAGCCTGTGCGGCGTCATCGCGCTGGTCGCCGGCCAGCCGCTGCTCGCGCTGTGGAGCCTGGCCGCCCTGGTCGCGCTCAACAAGGAGTTCTACGCGCTGCTCGTGCGGCGCGAGGGCGTCCTGCGCGCGCTCGTCGGCGTGCTGCTGCACGCGCTGCACCACCTGACCGCCATCCTTGCCGTCCCGCTCGGCATCACCGCGTATCTCGTCGAGCGCCGCCTGGAGCGCGCACCGCCGCCCGCGTACGCCCACGCCAACGGGAATGGGAACGGCAACGGGAATGGGAACGGCAACGGCAACGGCAACGGCGCCCTGAGCAACGGCAACGGCCGCGTCGGGATCCCCGCGCTGGCGATGGTCGCCAACGGCAACGGCCACCACGCCGTGCGCGTCCTCACGCCGGCGCGCCGCGCGCCCGACCGCTGGCTGCTCGCCTCGCTCGGCGCGACGGTCCTCGCGCTGATCGCGGCGCTGGCGGCCGCCGTCCACTACAACATGGTCTTCGGCTTCGGCGACACGCCGTCGCACGTGCTCATCCCGCGGCGGGTGTTCGCCAACGTCGAGCCCTCGCTCGCCCAGCTCGGCACGCACTGGGCACCGCTGTTCCACGTGCTCGAGCTGCCGTTCGTGTGGATCGACCCGCTGTTCCGCAGCGGCGCGAGCGGGGTCATCGTGTCGGCCGCCGCCGCGCTCGCCACGAGCCTGTACCTCTACCGCCTGGCGCTGCTCGTCGGCGCCTCGCGCGAGCGCGCGTTCGTCGCCGCCGCGCTGCTCGCGGCGAGCCCGGGCTTCGCCTACTCGGGCGTCATCCCGATGCTCCCGGCGACGATCATGGCCGCGGCCACGGCGAACGTCTACTACCTGACCCGGTGGGCGGCGACCGGCTCGGGCAGCGCGCTGCTGGGCGCAGGCCTGGCGCTGTCGGCGGCGACGCTCGCGCACTTCGACACGTGGGTCCTCGTCCCGCTCGAGCTCGGCGTGGTCGTGCTCGTCGCGCGCCGCCGCCGCCACGCCCCGTCCGCGGTCGAGGCGACCACGCTGCTGTGGCTGCTCGCCGGCGGCTACGGGATCGCGCTGTTCCTGCTCATGAACGTGCTGATCTACGGCGACCCGCTCGCGTTCATCGCGTCGATCGGCGGCGGCAGCGCGGTGCGCCCGCCGCACGGGCTGGCCGGGCTGCTCACCTATCCGCAGGCGGCCTGGCTGAACGCCGGCCCCGCGCTCGCCGTCGCCGGGCTGCTCGGCGCCGGGCTGTTCGTGCTCGCGCGGCGCCGCAACGCCCTCGGCCTCATCCCGCTGCTGCTCTTCTATCCGATCGCCTGGTACACGCTCCAGGCGGCGATCAGCAAGACCTACATCTCTCCCGCCGACTCGCTGCGCGACTGGGAGAACCTGCGCTACGGCATCACGATCCTGCCCGCGCTGGCCTTCTTCACCGCGACCGGCATCCGGCGGCCGGCGGTGCTCGGGTTCGCGGTGACGGCGATCGCCGCGTCGATCGTCGTCATGGTCGCCCAGCAGCGCGTCGCGGCCTGGGAGGACGCGGCGGGCGAGGCGCCGTCGCAGATCCAGATGAGCCAGGTCGGGCGCTACGTCGCCGCGCACGCGCACGGGGCGCGCGTCCTCGTCCCCGCGCACGATCCGCTGATCGACCGCTTCGAGCTCGAGAGCGGGCTGCCGAGCGACGACTTCATCGACCCGACGGACCCGCACGCCCTGCGCGCGGCGAGCGAGCGCCCGCAGGACCTGCAGCGCATGGGGATCGGCTGGATCGTGTGGATCGGCGAGCGCGACGACGCGCGCGTGATGCACATCGTCTTCGGCGCGCACGCCAAGGGCTGCTTCTGGCAGGAGGGCGGCGGGCGCGCGCGGGTGTACGTCTACACGCTCGCGCCCTCGTGTCCGGAAGAGGCGACATGAGCGCCCGCTTCCCGGCGATCGCCGTGCTCGTCGCGCTGCTCGTTCCCGTCGCGAGCGCACACGCGGCCGCGCGGCCCGTCGTCCCGTTCCAGCGCGGGATGACGGTCGGCCAGTGGGGTCCGACGGCCTACGAGCCGCGGTCGACCGCGCGCCTGATGCGCACGCTCGCGCATCGCTACCACGTCGACGCGGTCACACTCTTCGTCACCTGGACGCAGTTCAAGAGCGACTCGTCGATCGTCGTGCCCGGCGACAAGACCGTGGCGCGCGGGAATCTCGCGCGAGCGATCCGCTCGGCCCGCGCCGCCGGCTTGAAGGTGCTCGTGCGGCCGTACATCGACCCGTCCGACGGCACGCTGCGCGCGGGGATCGGCCCCGACTCGGTGCCGCGGTGGTTCGACAGCTACACGGCGTTCCTCCTGCGCTACGCCGACCTCGCGCAGCGTAACGGCGCGACCGGCTTCATCGTCGGAACGGAGATGGTCTCGATGTCCAGGTACGCCGACGCGTGGCGCGCGCTCGTGGCCAAGGTCCGCGCGCACTTCAAGGGCTTCGTCACCTACCAGGCCAACTGGGACGAGGCCGCGCGCGTGCGGTGGTGGGACGCGCTGGACGCCGTGTCGATCTCGGCCTACTACCCGGTCGCCGGCAGGCCGGGCGAGACCATCCCGCAGCTCGAGCGCGGCTGGCGGCGCTGGAAGGCCGAAGTGCAGGCGATCCACCGGCGCTCGGGACGGCCGGTGATGTTCGGCGAGATCGGCTACCGGACGGTGACCACCGCGGCGGTGCAGCCGTGGGCCATCGAGCCGGCGCCGTTCAGCGTGACCGCGCAGCGCAACGCCTACGACGCGGCCCTGCGCGTCTGGTACCGCGTGCCGTGGTTCGCCGGCATGCACTGGTGGTACCTGGCGCCCCAGCGCGCGCTGCTCGCCGGCAAGCTCGGCGCCGACCACGCGCCGTCCCGAAACGCCCTTGACGTCATGGCCCACTGGTATCGGCAGCGGCGAGGAGGCCCCCGATGACCCGACACAGCTGCGCCGCGCTGGCGCTCGTCCTGGCCGTCGCGCTCGCTCCGGCGACTGCGCACGCCGCGAAGCCCGTCGTCCCCTTCCAGCGCGGGATGACCGTCGGCGAGTGGGGGCCGTCGGCGTACGCGCCGAAGAAGACCGCGACGCTGCTGCGCTCGCTCAAGCGCGAGCACGTCGACACCGTGACGCTGTTCGTCGTCTGGATGCAGCAGGACGGCACCTCGACCGCGATCGCCCCCGCCGACAAGACCGCGCCGCGGCCCAACCTCATCAAGGCGATCCGCGCGGCGAAGCGCCTGGGGCTCAAGGTGATCCTGCGGCCCTACGTGGAGCGCGCCGACAAGCTCTGGCGCGGCTACATCAAGCCGGCGTCGGTCGACGAGTGGTTCGCGAGCTACACGAGCTTCGTCCTGACGTACGCCGACGTCGCGCAGCGCGAGCACGTCAACGGGTTCGTGCTCGGCACCGAGATGGTGTCGCTGTCCGGGCTCGACGCGAACTGGCGCGCCGTCGTGGCCGCCGTGCGCCAGCGCTTCAAGGGCTTCGTCACCTACCAGGCCAACTGGGACGAGGTGCGCCACGTGACGTGGTGGGACGCCCTCGACGCCATCTCGGTGTCGGGCTACTACCCGGTCGCGACGCGGCCGGACGCCCCGCTGGGCGACCTGGTCAAGGGCTGGAGCAGCCCGTTCGCCAAGCTGCAGCAGCTCCACACGCAGTTCCACAAGCCGGTGATGTTCGGCGAGATCGGCTACCGCACGGTGACGACCACCGCGGTCCAGCCGTGGGACACCGACCCGGCGCCGTTCAGCGCCACGGCCCAGCGCCAGGCCTACGAGGCGGCCCTGCAGGTGTGGTACCGCGTCCCGTGGTTCGCGGGCTTCGAGTGGTGGTACATGCCGCCGCAGAAGTACCTCGTCTCGGGGCGCACCGGCGGCGATCACCGGCCCACGCCGTCGACGCTCGGGGTGCTCGGACAGTGGTACGCGAAGTCACGCGGAGCGCCGAAGTGACGGTCTGGCGCGAGTGGTCCGCGGCGCGCACGGTCACGCGCCGCCAGGCGATCGCCGCGCTCGTCGCGGCGATCGCGCTCGCCGCGGGCCTCGTGCTGGCGCCCGGCGTCGCGGTCGCCTGCGTGGCCGGGGTGTTCACGCTGTGCTTCGTCGCCACGACGACGATGCGGATCGCGTACTTCTCGCGCGGGCACGGCGTCGAGGATCTGATCGTCCCGGCCTCCACCCGTCGCGCTCCCCGCTACAGCGTCATGGTCCCGCTCTACCACGAGGCGCGCGTCGTCCCCAAGCTGCTCGACGCGCTCGAGGCGCTCGACTACCCGCGCGACCGCCTCGAGGTGCTCGTGCTCGTCGAGCACGACGATCCCGTCACGCGCCGGGCGTGCGAGCGCCACCTGCGCGAGGGGTGGCAGATCATCGACGTGCCGCCGGGGTTCCCGCGGACCAAGCCGCGCGCGCTCAACGTCGGGCTCGAGGTGCTGACCGGCGAGCTGCTGACGATCTACGACGCCGAGGACCGCCCCGAGCCCGACCAGCTGCGCCGCGCCGTGCAGGCCTTCGACGCGCTGCCCGACGAGGTCGCGTCCCTGCAGGCGCGCCTGGACTTCTACAACTCGCGCCAGAACGTGCTGACCCGGTGGTTCGCGTGCGAGTATGCGACGCACTTCGGGCTCTACCTCGAGGGGATCTCGCGCTACGGCCACGCGATGCCGCTGGGCGGGACCTCGACGCACTTCCGCACCGAGGCCGTGCGCCGCGTCGGCGGCTGGGACGCCTGGAACGTGACCGAGGACTGCGAGCTCGGCATGCGCCTCGCGGCGGCCGGCTACGCCTCGCGCACGCTCGACTCGACGACGCACGAGGAGGCGGTCCCCGTCCTGCGCGCGTGGATCCGCCAGCGCTCACGGTGGGTCAAGGGCTTCGCGCAGACCGCGCTGGCGATGACGCGCGCGCCGATCCGCACCGCGCGGGCGATGGGCGTGCGGCGCTACCTGGCCGCACTGGTGACCGTCGCCGGCGTGCCGGTCGTGCTGATGTCGCAGCTGGTCTTCTGGGTGCTGCTGTGGCTGTACGCCGGGCTGCGCGCCGCCGGCGCCGACGTGCACTGGATCGAGGCGGCCTTCCCGGCGCCGCTGCTCATGCTCGGCATGCTGCTGCTGCTCGTCGGCAACTTCGCGGTGCTGCTGGCGCACGTCAGCGCCGTCTACCAGCAGGAGCGCTACGACCTCGTCCGCTACTCGCTGCTGCTGCCGGCGTACTGGCTGCTGGCCTCGCTGGGGGCGTGGAAGGGCGTGTCGCAGCTCGTGTCGCGCCCGCACTTCTGGGAGAAGACGAGCCACGGCCTGGCGGTCGAGCCCGCCGCGCCGGTGGCGGGACCCGTCGCCGCCGTACCGGCGCAAGGAGGAAGCTAGGGATGGCTCTCGACATCAGGACATCGGTCGCCGAGGCCGGCTTCGAGATCTACGGCCTGCGCGCGCACCTGAGCGGCGACTGGCCCGAGGTCGTCGAGTCGGTCCGCCTGGACTTCGCCTGGTTCGAGGTTCCGCTCGTCGGCGGCAACGGCTTCGACGTGCACATCACCGTCGAGCACCGGCCGCCCGACTTCGACGCATTCGGCCCGATCGCCGCGTCGTTCGTGACGCCGCGCAACGTCGTCTACCAGCAGAACGGGCGCTCGATCGTCGACTACTTCGGGCGCGCCGTCTCGGTCCTCGATCGCGCGAACGGGTCGCTCACGGTGCAGGGCGAGCACCGCGCGCTCGTCGAGGAGGCGGTCTACCTCTACATGCTGTCGCGGATCGGCGAGCACCTCGAGTCGCGCGGGCTGGTGCGCGTGCACGGGCTCTCGCTGGCCGGGCCGCACGGGGCCGTGACGGTCATGCTGCCGTCGGGCGGCGGCAAGAGCACGCTGGCCCTGCGCGCGCTGCGCGCCGACGGCGTGCGGCTGCTGTCCGAGGACTCCGCCGTGCTCGACCGGCGCGGCCGGCTGCACCCGTTCCCGCTGCGGATCGGGATCAACGAGACGCAGGCGGAGATGCTGCCGCCGGGTCACGTCCGGCGGATCGATCGCATCGAGGGCCACACGAAGCTCGCGTTCGAGGTGCACGGCTTCGCCGACCGGGTCGAGAGCGAGCCCCAGCCGCTGCGCCACATCGTGATCGGGCAGCGGTCGCTCGGGACCGAGCCGCGCCTCGAGCGGCTGCCGCGCCGCGCGGCGGCGGGCACGCTGCTGCGCGAGGTCGTCGTCGGGGTCGGCATCTACCAGGGCATGGAGTTCCTGCTGCAGCGCGGGCTGCGCGACGTGGTCGGCAAGTCGGGGCTCTTCACCGGGCGCGCGGTGGCCTGCAGCGCCGCGCTGGCGCGCGCGGACGTGTGGCGGCTGACGCTCGGGCGCGAGCACGCGCGCAACTGGGAGCTGCTGCGGACGCTGCTCGTCTGAGCGGCCTCAGCCTGGATCCAGGCTCAGCCGCGCCACAGCTCGAGCACGAGCCGGGTCCACGCGGCAGCGTCGACGCCCGGCGCCACCCGCGCGAGCAGCTCGTCGCGGCGCGTCGCGGGCGGCGCGCCGGCGGCGATCGCCCGCAGGGCGGCGACGCGCAGCGGGGCGGTGTCGTCGCGCGTGAAGCCGCGCCGCCCGACCGCCGCCCAGCGCGCGCACGCGACCGCGGTCACGGCGCCGTAGCGGGCGACGTCGCGCTCGAGGCCCCCGGCGGGCAGCCCGATGCGCGGGGCGAGCGGATCGCCCTCGAGGTGCTCGGCGGCGGCCGTCAGCCCCACCCAGCGCAGCGCGCGGCTGCGCCACGCGTCCTCGGCGAGGCGGCTCGTGAGGACCTCGACGCGCAGACCGGCGCGGGCGGCCCGGGCGGCGCCGCCGTCGGCCGCCCAGCGCAGCGCGGGCCGCGCGGCGTCGACGTCGGCGCCCTCGAGCAGCAACGAGGGATGTGCGGCGAACGGCGGCTGGTAGACGGTGAGCGAGCGCAGGCCGGGGGTCTTGAGGTCCCGCGCGAGCGCGCGCGCGGCGTGGAGCGCCGCGGGCGCCGGCGCCGCGACGCGCCAGCCGCTCGCCTCCAGCGGCCGGCGCTCGACGGGCACGGCGTGGCGCGCGCGGTGCTCGTCGACGAGCGCCAGTGCCGCGTGCAGGGCGTGAGCGGGATCGCCGGGCAGGGCCTGGCCGTTCTCGGCGAACCGCGCCAGCAGCGCACGCGCCTCGCTCTCGCGGCCCATCGCCAGCGCGGCGATCGCCGCCTGGAGGCGCCCGTCGCTGATGTAGCGCAGGTGCGCCGGCGGCCGCGCCGCGCCGCCCGGGCGCAGCTCCTCCCCGGCCAGCAGCCGCCACTGGCCGAGCGCGAGCCCGGGCCGCTCGTCAGCCACGCGCAGGCGGATGAGCTCGTGCAGCGGCGCGTCGGGCGCCAGCTCGCCGGCGCTCAGCACGGTCAGGTCGATCGGCAGGACGGCCTGCCGGCGGGCGTAGCGCGCGCGGATCGCCTGCAGCAGGCGCACCTCGTCGGCGGGCGGCACGTCGTCGATGACCGCGACGAGGTCGACGTCGCTGTGGCCGGGGCGCTCGTCGCCCGTCGCGAAGGTGCCCCACGCGTACACGGCCCGCACGCCCGCGAGGCGATCGAGCGCGCGGGCGAGCGAAGCCGCGACCTCGCGGTAGTACGCGCGCGCCGCGGCGGCCGGGAGCCCGCGGTCCGTGACCCGGCCGGCCAGCCTCCACGCCACGCGGCGGACGAGCATCAGGTCACGTGCAGCCGCACCTGTCGCGAGACCGCCCGGCCGCACGACCCACCTGTCACCGTCGCCCGGACGCGGTAGGTGCCCCGGCGCAGGCGGCGAGTCGACAGCGCGAAGGTCCCATTCGCCGTCGTGCGTGCCTTCAACGTCCGGCTGCGCACCCAGCGCCGGCGGCGGGCGTCCCAGCGCTCGACCACGGTGACGATCGTGCTGGCGGCGCAGCTCGCCTTGCCGCGACGCACGCGGCCGCTCAGGCGGGCGATCCGCGCCGCGCGCCGGGCCCGCAGGCTCACGGTCGTCCGCGCCCCGCCGGCCCGCCGGATCGAGGCCGCGGGCGCGCCGGCGGACTGATTGCCGCTGACGTTGCCGCCGCCCGCCGGCGCGGGCGCCGGCGGGGACGTCCGGTTGATCGCCGGGCAGCCGTCGGCCGTGCCCGCGTTCCACGCGCGCATCGTCGACTCGGCCTGCTTGCCCTGCGGGGTGAACGTGTCGCCCCCGTCGGGAGTCGCCCGCCAGTCCCACCAGTAGATGCCCTTGAACCACGACACCTGCGACCACACGCAATACATGGCCTGGTAGGCGCTGGCCTGCGGCTCCTGGGCGCTGGCGCCCTTCGCACCGCCCCACGGCGACGCCGCGGTGCCATAGCGGCTCTCATAGCCGCCCTCGGTGAAGATCACGGGCTTGCCGTAGCGGTTGTGCAGCGCCTCGATGCGGTCCACGTAGCCGCGCTGATACCACGCGTTGGCCAGCGCCTGCACGCTCGGGTTCGGATCCGAGCCGTCCAGCGGCATGTAGGCGTCGATCCCGATGTAGTCCAGATCGCCCCAGAAGCCCGCCGCCTCGGCGCCGTCGAGCTGGTTGGCGGCGAACGCGAGCTGGCCGCTGAAGCGCGAGCGCGCGTCGGCGATCACCTGCCGCCAGTCGTCGGTGCGATTCTCGGACATGCTCGTCAGCTCGGTCCCGACGACGAACACCCCCGCGCCGCCCTGCTGGGCCAGCGACGCGTAGTGATCGATCATCGCGCGGTACGAGGAAAACCACGCCGCCGGATCGGCCGGATGGATCGCGCCGCGAAACGTGCCGTCGCGGACGTCGACGTGCGGCTTGAGCTCGGCCGTCATGCCGAGCGAGCGCGCGGTGGCCATCGCGTGCAGCAGCGCCTGATCGGAGGGCGTCTTCTGGCCGTCGGCGGCGATCGACGAGCTCGTCCCGGTGTCCATGTACCACGTCGTGACGAACGCGACGTGCGTCGTGCCCGTGTTCCGCAGCGCGGCGAGCGCCTGGTCGGACGGCGCCTTCGCGTAGTCGTCGTTCCACCAGCTGGTCATGTCGGCGCCCTTCTGCCAATCGCCGGGCAGCGAGGCGGCGCGCGCGCCCGCCGGCGGCAAGGCGGCCAGCGCGAACAGGGCAAGGATGAGCGACAGCGGCGCGCCAAGACGCGCCGCCGTGAGGCGGCATGACACGGAGAAACGACCTCCGGAGGGTTCGGGGGGAAGAGGTCAGACGGGCAGCGGCCGCGCCGCTGCGGTCTGTGTCGGCTCAACGTCCCCGGCCCGGCGACGCGCAATGCGCCAACGGACGGATGTTCGAGGCGCCGGTGTCGCCATACGAGTTAGGGCGGTGTCAGGCGGACCCGAATAGGTCCGATTTCAAGCGCACCGCATGGACGCCTCTTTAGGCTCGCCGGAAAGGAAAGCCCTGCATGCGCCGCCTGACGCTCGTCCTCTTGTTCGCGGTTGCCTGCGCCGGGCCGGCGCCGAGTGCCCGGGCCGACGCCCTGGCACCCGTCGGCCATGTGTTCGTCATCGTCATGGAGAACAAGGGCTTCGCGGAGACCTTCGGCCCGGCGGGCGCGGTCGCGGCGCCGTACCTCTCGACGACGCTGCCGGCGATGGGCGAGCTGCTGACGAGCTACCACGGCGTCGGCCACGGCAGCCTCGTCAACTACATCGCGATGATCAGCGGCCAGCCGCCCACGCCGGACACCAAGGACAACTGCTCGGACCCGCTCGCGGCGGTGGCTCCCGACGCCGTGCCGCCGTACGGCGTCGCGGCCACCAACGGCTGCGTCTACCCGGCCAACTTCCGCACGGTCGCCGACCAGCTCACCGAGCGCGGTCTGACGTGGAAGGGCTACATGGAGGACATTCCGTCGCCGTGCTTCCTCGGCGCGAGCGGCACGGGCGACTACGCGCGCCGCCACAACCCCTTCGTGTTCTTCAGCTCGCTGATCGACTCCGGGCAGTGCGGGGTCAACGACGTGCCGCTCACCGACCTGCCGGCCGACCTGGCCGATCCCAACCACACCCCGAACTTCGCCTTCATCACGCCCAACTCGTGCAACGACGGACACTCCGCGTGCACGCCGTCGACGCCGCCGGCGCCGCCGGTCAGCTCGAGCGACCAGCAGCTCCACCAGATCGACGCGTTCCTGCAGGTCTGGGTGCCGCAGATCCTCGCCTCGCCCGCCTTCCAGCGCGACGGCCTGCTCGTGGTCACCTTCGACGAGGCCGACGACTCGGCGTCGTGCTGCAACCAGCAGCCCGGCCCGGCCGAGCTCACGCAGCCCACCGCGCTGAACCCGACGCCGCCGTTGCCGCGCTTGGGCGGCGGCCTCATCGGCGCGGTGCTCGTCTCGCCGTTCATCTCGCCGGGCGCGGAGAACCCGGACGGAGCGCACCTCAACGCGACCGACTACAACCACTACTCGCTGCTGCGCAGCGTCGAGGACCTCTTCGGGCTCACCCACCTCGGCTACGCCGCCCAGGATGGCCTGCAGCCCTTCGGCACCGACGTCTTCGACCGCATCCCGCCGCCCGACGCACTGCCGGAGCCCGGCCTGACGCCGGAGCCGCATGGCGGCGCCGGCTCAGCAACCCCGCCGCCGGGCGCGCAGCCCTCCTGCTCGGCGCGCCCGCAGGCGACGCTCGCGCCCACGCTGCGCCCGACGGCGCGAGGCCTGGCCGTCAAGGGGGCGGCGACCGGGTGCGGGCGCATCCGCGTCGTCGAGGTCGCCGTCGCACGCCGGACCGCACGGCGCGATTGCCGCTGGCTCAGCCTCGCCGCCAAGCCGGGCCGCCCGACGAGCTGCGCGCGGCCGTTCTGGCTGCTGGCCACGACCGTGCGGGGCGGCTGGTCGGTCACGCTCCGCGGCCGCCTGTCGCCGGGCCATTACGACGTGCTCGTGCGAGCGATCGACGCCGCCGGGCGCAAGCAGCTGGTCCCGACGCGGCGCACGCTCGTGGTCCGGCGGTCGAAGAGGCGGCGCACTGACGCGCCTCGCCGCCAACCGGTCACGCCGTGGGCGGCGCTTCCGTCGAGGTAGCCGTCAGCGACGAACGATCTCGAACCGCGCCGTCCGCGGCCGCGAGCGGTTGCGGGCGGCGTCGGCCACCACGAGCAGGGCGCGGTAGCGCGCGGGCTTGAGCGCGCGGCGCCCCAGGCGCCCGCTGAACGGGACCTTGTTCGCGCCTGCCCGGGCGGAGCGCCGCAGCGTCCCCACCGGCGCGTAGGAGGTGCACGGCCGCCGCTTGCGCGCGCGCCGGCCCGCCGCCCGGCGGCAGCGCCGGCCGATCCGCACGCCGCGCTGCTCCCGGGCGATGGCGATCGTCGCGCGACCCGCCTCGCCGACGCGGAAGCGGAAGACGCCGCCCCGCCTCGCCCGTGCGCTGAGCGGCGTGCGCCCGGGCCCGACGGCGAAGCGCCGCGGCGTGACCGAGAACGACGACAGCCGCGGGGCGGTCCTGTCGGCGCTGCCGCGCACGCGGGCGATGTACGCGCCGCCGCCCGTGCCCGCGAGCACGTCGCCGGAGCGGGCGGCCGCGGCCGCGAAGCCCGTCGCCGCGCGGCCGCGCGCCGCAGCGGCGGCCGGCGGGATCTCGAGGTCGAGGATGCCGGCGCTGGTGAAGTTGCGCCCGCCGGCGCTCGCCGGGTCGTGGGCGACGGTCCACGTCGCGCCGCCGTCCACCGTGCGGTCGAGCAGCCCCGTCTCGCCGATCGAGATCAGCACCTCGTCGGCGTTGGCGGGGTTGACTGCGACCGCCTGGATGACGGGCAGCCGGTTGTTGGGGCAGTCGCCGGTGCAGGCCGGGAGGGTCAGCTCGCCGAACGACTGCCCGCCGTCGGTCGACTTGAAGAGCCGGCCGGACGTCTGCTGCGGTCCGGCCCCACCGCCGGTCCCGGCGTAGACCGTGCCCGCCGCGCAGTTGGCGCGGACCGAGTTGACCGAGCTGTCGGGGAGCGACGCGACCTTCGTCACGGACGGCGAGCCGCTCGTGGCGCCGGCCACGCGCAGCAGCGCTCCGTTCGGCGCGCTGCCGCCGAAACGCGGCCGCCCCTCGCCGATGAACAGCACGTCGGCCAGTGCCTGCGCCGATCCGGCCGCCGGGCAGTAGGCGAGGTCCGACACGGGCTGGGTGATGTCGGAGTCGGCGATCGGCGTCATCTCGGCTCGCGGCGGATCGCCCGGCTGGATCGTCACGCGGCGCACGACGCCCTTCTGGCCGCCGACGAAGCCGTTGCCGTTCGTGCCCGCCACGAAGAACTGGTCGCTGCCCGGCACGCCGGCGAGCGCGGCGAGCGTCAGCACGCAGGTCATCCCCGAGCAGCCGAAGTCGCTGCTCGAGGTCCCCGCGAGGTTCGGCTTGTCGAGCGCCGGCGTGGCGGACGTCCAGTTGGCCAGCGCGCTGATGAGGTCGGTGCGATCGCTCGACGGGTCGTAGAACGTGCCGCCGTTCGCCACGACGAGCCAGCTCGCGCTCTGGCCCTGCCACCAGGCGACCGCGCTCCCGCCCCGCCTGATGACGACCTTCGTCGTCGCGCCGCCGTCGTCGGACGCGAGCGTGGCGGCGCCGCCCTCGGTGGCGAGGACCGTGGCGATCTGCTGCGCGCCGGCCGGGCCGAACGTCGTGTCGGTGGTGATCGGGACCGTGATGCCGCTCACGGCGAACCCGCCGCTCGCCGGGTCGGTGCCGGCGCCCGCGTCCTGGTCGGGCACGGGGAAGGCCGGCACGCCGCCCGAGGCACCCGCGCTCTTGGCCACGCCGCGCGTGCCCTCCTTCGACAGCACCACCGGGTCGGCCGCGCCGTCATAGCCGGCGTCGAACGCGAACAGGCCGAAGGCGTTGAGCTGCGAGTACGCGTCGGTCAGGGTGACGGTCGACCCCGACTTGGCGAGGTAGCAGGCGGCGCTGAACGCACCGCCGCCCGTGCCGCCGCTCACGGGCGAGACGGGCAACTGGGCGTCGCGGCCGGGCTCGGTGAGCACGCAGCGCTTCGGCGGCCCCGCCGTGATCACGCTCGCCGAGGCGGGCGCGTCGAACGCGTCGGCGTCCGCCGCCTTCGTCGCCATGGCCACCGTGTCGCCGCCGATCGCGGCGGCCAGGGCGTCGCCGCCGCTCACGACCACGGCGCTCGGCGGATTGCCGGCGGCGCTCGTGCCGCCGAAGCCGATCTGGCTCGGCGAGCTCGGGAAGCCGTCGCGCGACGTGGCCGGCGCGGGCGCGCTCGTCGCGCTCGTCAGCGGGTGGACGGTCACGGTGCCGCCGGCGTGCGCGACCGCCACCCACGGCGCGTCGGCGCCGTCGGCCACGGCGAGCGGCTCGCCCTGCGCGGCGTAGGGCGCCGCCATCCCCTTGAAGGCCGGGCTGGCCTGCGCCATGTCGGCGACGTACGTGTCGGCGCCATTGCGGGCGAGCAGGACGCTGGTCGCGCCGGCGTGCCCCCAGAACAGGGCCGGCGCCCGGCAGCACGGCCCGCCGGGACCGTCGTTCGTCACGGCGTCGCCGCCGACCGTGTGCCACGTCATCCCGAAGTCGGCCGAGAAGTAGACCTTGTCCGAGACGACAGCCGCCACCTCGCCCGGATAGCCGCTCGTCGTCAGGTCGGCGTCCGTCGCCCCGTGCCGGAAGGCGCGGTCCTTCGGCAGGCCCGCCGCCGGGTCGTCGTAGCCGGGGGTCACCGGCAGCCAGTGGCCGCCGTAGTCGGTGGTGCGGAAGATCTGCGGGACGACGAACGTCGAGACGTAGAACACGCCCGGCTTGCCGTCGGCCACGACGCGATGGGTCTCGGCGCCCGACACCGGCAGCGCGTCGAAGCTCGTGCCGGACCGGTCGAGGGCGAGCGTGGTGGACACCTCGCCGCTGACGTTCACCGACGGCCGCGTCGCGACCTTGTAACCGGGCGCCCCGGCCGCGATCGCGTACGCGCCGTCGGGCAGGCTCAGCGAGGCGGTGCCCGAGGCGTCAGAGGTCGCGATCGCCTGCCCCGCCCGGCCGGTGGCCGAGACGGCGACGGAGACGGGCAACCCGTTGCTGGTGGCCCTGACCGTCAGGGTCGCGGCCGAGGCGAGCGCGGGAAGGGCCCCGGCAAACGCCGTGAGCAACGCCGCCCCTGCCACGGTCCGGATGGTTCTGGCCACTGCCTACCTTTCCGCCCTCGAGTCGCCCGGCCCCGTCGCCGAGAGGCGCAGCGTGGGCCGCGTCGACACCGCAGGCCAGGCGGAGCGAGGCACTGCACAGCCTCAGGCCCGAAATCCGGTTCATTCGCGCCGGTCGGAGTGCCCGAGCGCCCGGCCCGGCGCGATCCGGTCGCGCACGAGCTGCTTGAGGACCGGCAGCTCGGGGAACCCGGCCTCGGCCGCGCGCGACCAGATCGTCTCGCCGTCGAGGCGGATCTCGAAGACGCCGCCGGTGCCGGGAACGAGCGCCACCTCGCCGAGGTCGGCCGGGAACGTGGTCAGCAGCTCCTGCGCCATCCAGCCGGCGCGCAGGAGCCACCGGCACTGCGTGCAGTACTCGATCTCCAGGCGCGGCCGGGCCATACCCGGGATTCGATCAGACCACGGTCAGCAGGGCGGCCCGGGCGCAGCCCCGGCGCCGTTGTCGTGCAGCGCGTCGAGGTACGCGCCGTAGCCCGAGGGCGTCTGCCACTCCGACGCCGGCTCGACCGACGTGCCCTCGCCCCACTCGTCGAAGGTCGTCACGAGCTGCCACGGCGCGCCGGAGGCGACCATGTCGCGCACGGCCTGGCGGAAGCAGCCGGGGTCCCGGTTCAGGCGCGGCGAGGAGTCGCTGGCCAGCCAGAAGCCCGGCGAGACCGCGAACGACTGGCCGGGAGGGCCGGTCTCACGCACGGCCGGCGCGTACTCGTGCCAGGCGTCGGGCTGCGCGGCGCAGCCCGTGTAGCCGGGGAAGATCTTGAGGACGAGGTAGGCGTTGATCCCCGCGTTGGCCTGGCGCCAGCGGTCGACCATCGAGCAGTTGTCGCCGGCGTCGCCGTAGGCGAAGACGACGAAGCGCCCGCCGACCTTCAGATACGACGGATCCGACGCGTACTTGTCGCGCAGGTAGGCCAGGTCCGATGCGAGCTGCGCCGGCGACGGGTTGCCCCAGCCCTCGTTCTCGTAGTAGATCGCCCACTTGATCGGGCTGCCGGTCGAGTGGGTGACCGACAGCAGCGTGCTCAGGCGCCTGTCGGTGGAGTGGCCCTGGCCCCACCAGGAGCTGATCGCGGCGTCGACGCGCCCGTAGCGCAGCTCGTCGAGCTGGCGCGCGATCACCGCGGTGTCGTCGGAGCTGTAATAGCCGGCGGTCGGGTGGTAGTGCGTGTACTTGGAGCTGCCGCTCCCCCAGGTCTCGGGGAACCACGGGTAGTAGAACGCGGCGCGGATCGGGAACTGGTCGGTCGGCTTGTCGGGTGCCGGCCCGACGGGGGCGGGGGCGGGGGCCTTTGCGGGGTCGCCGGTGCCCGAGGCGGGGCTCGCGGGCGGACGGGTGGACGGCGCAGAGCCCTCGGCCAGCACGTTGAGGGCGAAGGTCAGGCGCAGCCGGCCGGCCCGCACGACGCCGACCAGCGCCCCGACCGTGGTGGGGGCGGTCACGACCGTGGCGAACCGCCCGGCTCGCGTCGAGCGCACGGCGGCCACGCGCTTGCCCGCCAGCGAAATGAGGACGCGGCGGTGGCGCGGCAGGCCGACGCCGTGCAGCGCGAGGGGGCTGCCCGCCTGGGCGCGGACGGGCATCCAGCGCAGCCGGACGCGACCCGGCCCGGCGACCTCGCCGATGTCGACGGTGTCGCCCATGACCGCGAAGTGGTTGGCGATGCGCAGGCCGGCGGCGCGGGTGATCAGCGCCGGGCGCCCCTTCGCGCCCTGCGGGATGCGCACCCGCGCGACGAAGCGGCCGCGCCGGTCGGCGACGACGCGCACCTTGCGCGAGCCCACCCTGACCGTGGCGGCCCTGCGGGCGGGCAGCCCGGCGCCGCGCAGCGTGACCAGCGACCCCGCCGGGCCGGCGGCCGGCTGCAGCGAGACGCTCGCGGCCGCCCGGGCGAAGCCGGGGACGAGGAGGGACAGGGCAGCGGCCAGAACGGCCGCGCGGGGAAGCAGGCGGGGTGGGCGAAGCACGGGGAGACCTCCGGTCGGAGGTCGGGCTTCGTACCCGCGCCCATGCGGCTAGCGAACCGCGCTGGACGGATGTCGTAGAGGACGGCGCTGCGCGGGCCGGACGGCGCGGATCACCGCGCCGGCCACCCCGCGACTGGTCAGGCGGGCGCCATCCGCCGCCGCGCCGGGACGATGTTCTGGTTGCCCGCGAAGACGTTGTCGGGGTCCCAGGCGGCCTTGACCTCGGCCAGGCGGTCGTACGCCGGGCCGAACGCCGCACGGACGCGGTCGCTGCCCTCGTCGCCGATGAAGTTCAGGTACGTCCCACCGGTCGACCAGCGCGCGAAGACCTCGCGCCCGCGCCGGCCCCACGCGATGTGCTCGGCGTCGCGGTCGGCGCCCTCCCACACGCAGAACGGGTGGACCACGTAGGCCGCGTCCCGCTGGGCCATCGGCGTGTCGCGCTTGCGGGCGACCGCGCCGCCCCACGGCACGAGCAGCGACTGCGTCGCGCTGAGCGGCATCTCGTCGGAGTACGAGCAGAACGCGTCGGCGGCTTCGCCGGTGAGCTCGCTGAGGTACTCGGCGGTCCACCAGTTCCGCAGCCCGGGCGGGTCGTCGATCATGCACTGGAACTGGACGTAGGGCATCGGCCCGAACAGGTCGACGATCGGCTCGGCGCTGCCGAGCAGGCCGCGCAGGGCGCGCTCGCCCTCGTCGACCGGCCCGTTCCAGCAGCCCGCGATCCCCATGATGCGCTTGCCCCGCCACTCGGGCGGGACGAACTCCTCGGGCGGCGCGGTCAGGTAGGCGAGCGCGAGGCCGGCCTCGTCGGGCGCGTCGAGCATGTAGTCGCGGAACGCGCGCGCGACCTGGCGGCCGTCCTTCGGGTCGTACGCCACCAGGCCGGCGAACAGCTCCGGGCCGACCGGACGCAGCCGGAACGCGAACGCGGTCACGACGCCGAAGTTGCCGCCGCCGCCGTGCAGCGCCCAGAACAGGTCCGGGTGCTCGTCCTCGGCGGCGCGGACCACCTCGCCCTCGGCGGTGACCAGCTCGACGGCGACGAGGCTGTCGCACGTCAGGCCGTACGAGCGCTCGAGCCAGCCCGAGCCGCCGCCCAGCGTCAGCCCCGCGATGCCCGTCGTCGAGACCCGCCCGCCGGTCGTTGCCAGGCCGTGCTCCTGGGTCGCGTGGTCGAACTCGCTCCACGTCAGGCCCGCCCCCGCGCGCGCGACGCGCTCCTGCGGATCGACGGCGATCTGCTTGAGCGCGCGCACGTCGACGACCACGCCGCCGGCGCACAGCGAGAGGCCCGCGACCGAGTGCCCGCCCGCGCGCACGGCCAGGGGCACGCGCTCGCGGCGGGCGTGCGCGATGGCGCGCGCGACGTCGTCGGCCGTCGCGCACTGCGCGATGAGCCCGGGGCGCCGGTCCACCATCGCGTTGAAGAGCGCGCGCGCCTCGTCGTAGCCGGGGTCGCTGGGACGAAGCTGCGTTCCCTCAAAGCCCCCGATCGTCCGCATCCGTGCTCCTTCCGGGTCGAGTGTCGGACCCTGCCGACCCTACGTCGGTCGCCCCGGCGCAGCAAGACGCCGTTCGCGCCTACTCTCGTGCGCATGTCGTCGCCGCCTGAGGCCCTGCGCACGCTCGCCGACCGCTTCGACCCGCAGGTCTTCGACGTGGGGCGGCCGCGCGCCCGCCTGCGGCTGGAGATAGACGGCGCGCCGGCCTGGGACGCCGTGCTCGCCGGCGGCGCGGTTCGCCTCGAGCCCGCCGACGAGAGCGAGCGGCCCGACGCCGTGCTCGCCGGCGACGAGGCGACGTGGCGCGACGTGGCGAGCGACCTGCGCAGCGGGATGGGAGCGTTCCGCGCCGGCAGGCTGCGCGTGCGGCACGACCTGCACCTCGGCGTCGGCTTCCTGGCCGCGACGACCGCGACGGGGGGCGACGCCCGCGGCCTGCGCTTCCGCCACGTGCACACGACGGTCGGGCCGATCTCGACGATGGAGGCGGGCGCCGGGCGGCCGGTCGTGCTGCTCCACGGCCTCGGCGCGACGAAGGCGTCGTTCCTGCCGACGGTCGCCGCGCTCGCGGGCTCGCGGCGCACGATCGCGATCGACCTGCCCGGCTTCGGCGACTCGGTCAAGCCGCTGAGCGCCCGCTACGACGCGCGCTTCTTCGCGCGCTCGGTCGTCGCGTTGCTCGACGCCCTCGAGGTCGACCGCGCCGACGTGGTCGGCAACAGCATGGGCGGGCGCGTCGCGATCGAGGTCGGCCTGCGCCACCCCGGGCGCGTGCACCGGCTCGCGCTGCTCGCGCCGTCGCTGGCCTGGCTGCGCGAGCGCCCGTGGGCGCCGCTCCTGCGCCTCGTCCCGCCGCAACTCGGCGCGATCCAGCCCGCCCCGCGCGCCGTGGTCGAGCGGCTCGTGCGTGGCGCGATCCCGGGCGGCGAGAACGGCTGGACGGCGGTCGGCGTCGACGAGTTCCTGCGCTCCTACCTCACGCCGCGCGGCCGCGCGGCGTTCTACGCCGCGGCGCGCAACATCTACCTCGAGGAGCCGCGCGGACCGGAGGGCTTCTGGACGCGGCTGCCCGGACTCGAGCCCGAGAGCCTGTTCGTGTGGGGGCGGCGCGACCCGCTCGTGCCATTCGGCTTCGCGCGCCACGTGCGCGAAGCGCTTCCCGCGGCGCGCCACCTCGAGCTCGACTGCGGGCACGTCCCCCAGCTCGAGCGCCCGCGCGCGACGCACGAGGCGGTCGCGCGCTTCCTGGCCGAGGGCCGCTGACCAGGCGCTAGCGCTAGCCGTGCAGCGAGACCGGCCGGCCCTCGAAGCTCTCGATGCGGTCGGCGGCCGCGTGCAGCAGGTGGTGGGCGAGCTCGGACAGCGCCCGCGCCGCCGCGAGCTCCTCGCCGACCACCGGCACGTCGGGATCGCCAGGGCTGCGCTTGGCCTGGCCCCAGCCGTGGTACCGCTGGCCGCCGAACTCGAGGATCGCGTCAGCCCGCGTGCGGCCTTCCTCCTCGGTGAACGTGATGTCCACGCGCCATGTGGGCTCGGCCTGCATGGGAACCTCCTCTCGTCGGGCTCACGATCATACGCCCGGTGATCCGTCCCGCAACGACGGCTGACGCGCTCGCGATCGCGGCGATCTACAACCAGGGGATCGCCGAGCGCCAGGCGACGTTCGAGACCGAGCCGCGCTGCCCCGGCGACCTGCAGTCCGACCTGCTGCTGGTCGCCGAGCGCGACGGCCGCGTGGTCGGCTGGGCGGCCGTCGCGGCGTACTCCGATCGCTGCGTGTACGCGGGCGTCGGCGAGTACACGATCTACGTCGACCGCGGCGCGCGCGGCGCCGGCCTCGGCCGCGAGCTGCTCGAGGCGCTCGCCGGCGCCGCCCGTGACGCGGGCTACTACAAGCTCGTCGGCAAGCTCTTCACGACCAACGCGGCGAGCATCGCGCTGGCCCGGCGCTGCGGCTTTCGCGAGGTCGGCGTGCACGAGCGCCACGGCCGCCTCGACGGCGAGTGGCGCGACGTGCTGGTCGTCGAGCGCTCACTGTCGTAGCGCCTCGACCTCGTCGCGCACCCAGCACGCCGCGAGGTGGTCGTTGACGACGCCGACGGCCTGCATCATCGCGTACACCGTCGTCGGCCCCACGAAGCGAAAGCCCCGGCGCTTGAGCTCGCGCGCCAGCGCGGTGGACTCCGGCGTGGTCGGCGGCACGTCCGCGAAGGACCGGGGGGCAGGGCGGCCGGGCGGGCGGTGCGCCCAGACGAGCTCCGCGAGCGTCTCGCCCGCCGCGTGCATGGCGGCCGTCGCGCGACCGTTGGCGATCGTCGCCTCGATCTTGCGGCGGTTGCGGACGATCCCGGCGTCGGCCATCAGGCGCTCGACGTCCTCGTCGCCGTAGCGGTCGAGCGCCTCGGGGTCGAACGCCGCGAACGCGGCGCGGAACGCCGGGCGCTTGCGCAGGATCGTGTCCCACGACAGCCCGGACTGAAAGCCCTCGAGGCAGATCTTCTCCAGCAGCCGGGCCTCGTCGTGGACCGGGCGCCCCCACTCCTCGTCGTGGTAGGCGCGCGAGATCTCGTCGCGGACCGGCCAGCAGCGCGTGCGGCCGTTGTCGATCACGCCAGGAAGTCTCCACCGTCCGTCCGGGGAGGTGTTCGGACGCACGCAGACGGCCGATATGTGGTGCCATGGGAGACACGACGTCCGAGCGCGCGCTCCGGCCGGAGGCGCTCGCCCTGCTGCGGGCGGGCGGGCAGGCGTACTACCGCGACGCTGACCTCGGCATGGTCCGCCGCATCGGCGGCGGCGCGCTCGCCGTGATCACCCTGATGGCCGTCGCGCTGCTCCCCGTGTCGCCGCCGACCGCCTACGCCTCGGCGCCGGTGGGCTGGGCGGCGGCGGCGATCGTCGTGGCCGCGTGCGCGGGCGCGACGGTCCTGCTGCTCTCCGGCAGCCGGCTCGTCAGCATCGAGGCGACGGTGGCGCTGGCCATCGGCGCGCTGCTTGCGATCGGCGTGCTCGACACGCTCGCCTCGCCCCAGGCGCCCTACGACAAGCTCGTCGTGCTCGTCCTCGTCTGGGCCAGCGCGACGCACACCCTGCGGCGCGTCCTGTGCATCACGGCGATCGCGGCGCTCGTCCGAGTGCCGAGCCTCGTCGCGGCGGGGTGGGCGCCGGACGCCGCCGCCGAGGCGCTGGTGCAGATCGTCGTCTGGCAGGCCATCGGCGGTCTGGCGCTCCTCCACACCGCGGGCACACGCGCCATGCGCGCCCGGCTGCGCCGCGAGGGCTCACACGCGCGCGCCCTCGCGCGCGTCGACCAGCTGACCGGGCTGGGCAACCGGCGCGCGTTCGACGAGATGGCCGCCGTCGAGGTGGCGCGCAGCGCGCGCACCGGCCGGCCGCTGAGCCTGGTCGTCGCCGACCTCGACGCCTTCAAGGCGATCAACGACGAGCACGGCCACCTGGCCGGCGACGACTGTCTGCGTCAGGTCGCCGCCGTCGTGCGCTCGGCGGTCCGCCGCCCGGACGCATGCTTCCGCTGGGGCGGCGACGAGTTCGCCCTGCTGCTGCCCGAGACCGACCTGGACGCAGCGGAGGCGGTCGCCGAGCGGCTCACCGCGGCGGTGGAGGAGACCTGCCGCGCGCCGGGCGGCTGCTCGATCACGCTGGGCGTCGGCGTCGCGCAGCACGACGGCGACGAGACGCCCGAGGCGCTGCTCGCGCGGGCCGACCGCGCGCTGCTCGTCGCCAAGAGCTAGCGGATCAGCACGGGCGTCCCGATCGGGACGCGCCGGAACAGGTCGATGACGTCGGCCACGTGCATGCGGATGCAGCCGTGCGAGGCGCGGCTGCCGATCGACCAGTCCTCCGCCGTGCCGTGGATGCCGACGCCGTTGGCGACGCCCAGCCAGCGCGCCTTGAGCGGGTTGTTCGGCGCGCCGCCCGGGATCGTCTGGCCGGCCAACGAGCCCGCCCAGGCCGAGTTGGGCACGTGCCAGGCCGGGTTGACCTGCTTGTCGTTGATCGCGTACTGGCCGGCCGGCGTGTCGAGCCCCGCCATGCCGACCGCGATGCCGTAGCGCCGGACGACCCGCAGGCGCTTGAAGAGCCGCAGCGTGAAGTTGGCGCGGTCGATCGTGATGATCGTCCCGTACACGCGGTCGAGGTCCTCGGCGGTGACCTTCGGGCGCAGGGGCGTCGTCGGCTGGCGGAACCGCCGCGGCGCGCGCGAGTCGTTGAGCGAAGCGTCGACGGCGTCGGCCATCGCCCGCGGGTCGATCGTCAGGCCGGGCCGCGAGTGCGTGCGGTAGATGTGGCGCACCGTGATGCGCACGCGCGCGTCGGTCGCCGGCCGCGTGACGCGCCGCTGCACCGAGGCCGCCCACGAGCGCACCGCTCGGCGCGAGTGCGTGAGCGCGGGCGGGACGTCGACCGGGACGTTCGGGTCGGGCCGGCCCTGGCCGGCGTAGAACGCTCGCTTGGCGGTCAGCAGCGGATCGAAGGCGAGCTTGGCGCGCGCGGCGCTCAGCTTGTGCTCGCGACCGCCCACCTGCACGACCACGTTGCGCGAAAGGAAGCCCGTCAGGTAGCCGCCCAGGAACGCGGCCGCGTCGTCCACCGTGCGCCCCGAGACATCGAGGCCGCGGACGCTGACGCCCGGGGCGATGACGCGAGTGTCCGCGGCGCGCGCAGCGGGCGCGGCGGCGAGGACGACGAGGGCGGCGGCGAGCGCGACGAGACGTGCAGGCATGCGCCCCAGGCTAGGCGACGACCCGCAGATGCCGGCGAGCCGTGTCGCGCGGTTGACGCGCCGGCGAGCCGTGGCGGGCGAAGAACTCGTCGATGCGCGTCCACGTCGTCCGCTTGGCCGAACGCCCCGTGAGCACGCCGAGATGCCCGCCGGGCGCCGTCTCGAGGCGGACGTCGGCGGCGTTCGGCAGCAGGTCGCCGACCGCGTGGACGGCCGGGCGCGGAGCGAGCGTGTCGCTGGAGCCGGCGATCGACAGCACGGGGATGTGCACGTCGGCGAGGTCGATGCAGCGGTGGTCGATCTCGAGCACGCCGTCGGCGAGGTCGTTGACGCGGAAGAAGCGGTGGTAGAGCTGCCCGAAGGTGCGACCGGGGTAGGCGTGCATGTTCGCCGTGAAGCGATCGACGGCCTCCATCTGCGCCAGGAAGTCGCGGTCGTCGAGGTGCGTGGCGATGGCGACCGGCCTGGTCAGGTACTTGTCGAGCGAGCTGAGCTGGAAGCCGCGGCGGACGAGCGGCGCCGGCGCGCCGCCGAGCGCGCGGTAGAGCGTGGAGACGACGACGCCGCTGGTCAGGTTCGCCATCGGCCGCAGCGGCGCCAGCAGCCGCACCCGCGCGAAGTCGAACGGGCTCGCGACGGTGGCGATCGCGTTGACCGGCAGCGCGCCGTCGCCGGCGACGGAGAGCAGCGCCATGATGCCGCCCAGGCACCAGCCGACGACCTGTACGGGCGCGCCGCCGCTGTCCTCCGAGACGCGGCGGATCGCGGTGGGCAGGACGTCATCGACCCAGTGCTCGAGGCCGAGCTCGCGGTCGGCGTAGCCGATCTCGCCGTACTCGAGCAGGTAGGTGGGGTGGCCGAGCGCGAGCAGGTGCTCGGCCAGTGAGCAGCCGCGGCGCAGGTCGAAGCACAGCGTCGGCGCCGCGAGCGGCGGCACGAGCAGCACCGGCAGGTCGCGGCACGCCGCCTCGTCGGCGACGAGGTAGCGGTAGACCGTGCACTGCGGCTTCTCCTCGATGATCGATGCGGGCGTGCGCCGGAGGTCGGCCAGGCCGCCGCGGAACATCTGGTCGAAGACGTTGGCGCCCGCGTTGGCCAGCTGGTCGGGAGTGGGAATCAGCTTCATGCTCGCGCTCTCCAACAACGACGATACCCCCGGAAGCTTGCGCCCTTAAGCGGCGCGTCGCGCCGGTGCGGCGAGGAACTCGAGCAGCAGCTCGGTGACGCGGGCGGGCGCCTCGACCTGCGGGCAGTGGCCGACGCCCTCGAGCAGCTCGTAGGTCGTCTCGGGCAGCGCTTCGAGGACCCGCTGCGCGCTGCGGTGCGAGACCATGCGATCGCGGTCGCCCCAGATGAGCAGCACGGGGACGCGCACGTCGGCGAGGCGCAAGCAGTCGGCGAGCTCGGGCAGCAGACGCCGCCCGACGTCGAGGTAGCCGGCCACCGCGCGGCGGTCGGCGAAGTGCGTGGTGAACCCGGCGACGACCTCGCGCGCCGCCGCGCGCGGGCGCGCGAACGCGAGCTGCCGGTAGGCCTCCCCCACGACCGAGCGCACCGCCACTGTCGGCAGGGGCAGCGGGGAGCGCAGCAGGAAGCGCACGAGCGGGTCGCGCTCGATGACGCCGAACCACCGCGGCATGTCCAGCCCCGCGGGCGCGATCGGCACGATCCCGCGAAGCGGCCGATCGGTCCGCGCAGCTGCCCGCAGCGCGCACAAGCCGCCGAGCGAGTTGCCGGCCACGACCGGACGGGCGCCGACTTGGCGGATCGCCGCGGAGGTGAACGCGTCGAGCTGCTCGAGGACGGGGCGGTCGCGATCGAGCGGAGCCGCCGCGGCGAAGCCGGGCAGGTCGAGCGCGAGCGCGCGCTGGCCGCGCCGCGCGAGGCGGTCGAGCACGAGCCGCCAGGTGTCCGCCGAGTCCGAGAAGCCGTGCAGCAGCACCAGCGGCGGGCCGTGCCCCTCGAGCTCCAGCGCGCGGGTCTCGAAGCCCGCCAGCGTCAGCCGGTGCTCGAAGAGCGGCTCGATCACGCCGCGACGGGCGCCGCCTCGGGGGTCGCTTCGTGGGCGGTGACGAAGTCGCGCCGGCGGACGAGCGCGTAGCCCGCCAGGGCGCCGGCGAACGCGACGATGGCGGCGATCACGAGCAGGTCGTCCAGCGCGCCGGTGAAGCCCACGCGGAACGCCTCGGTCAGGTGCGCGCGCTGATCGGGCGGGAGGGCCGCGGCGATCTGCCTCGCCCGCCCGGAGGCCAGCGCCTCGCCGGTGAGGTGCGGGCCGCCCGCGCCGAGCGCGTCCATGGTCTTCGACGCGACCAGGTGCTGGAAGATCGCCCCGAGGCCGGCGATGCCGGTGGCGATCCCGACCTGGCGGAACGTGTTGCCGATCCCCGACGCCATGCCGCTGCGCGCGGGCGAGACGACGCCGACCTGCGTCGAGGCGAGCGGCGGGTTGATCATCCCGACGCCGGCGCCGGCGACGATGAACCCGGGCAGCAGCGCGCTCCACGACGAGTGCGCGTCCACGGCGGTCATCAGCAGCAGCCCGCCGCCGACCAGCATGAGCCCCGTGCCGAGCAGCAGGCGCACGGGCAGGCGCTCGGACAGCTTGCCGGCGATGGGCGCGACGATGAACGCGAGGAGGCTGAACGGCATGAAGCGCAGGCCCGCGGGCAGCGGCTTGTAGCCCAGGACGTTCTGGATGTAGAGGGTCAGGTACAGGAACATCGAGAACATCGACGCCGACAGCGTGAAGGCGACGATGGCCGCCCCGGCGAAGCTGGGGTTGCGGAACAGCGTCAGGTCGAGCATCGGGTGCGCGGCGCGCAGCTCGATCGCCACGAAGGCGGCGAGCAGGACGCCCGACGCGACGAGGAACGAGACGATCAGCGGGCTGCCCCAGCCCTCGGCGTTGCCGCGCACGAGCGCGAAGATGAGCAGGAACAGCGCCGCCGACCAGGTGACCAGGCCGGGCAGGTCGACCCTCGCGCGCGCCGGGTCGCGCGACTCCTGCAGCTTCGTCAGCGACACCGCGATCGCGGCCAGCCCGATCGGGATGTTGACGAAGAAGATCCACTCCCAGCCGAGCGAGTCGGTGAGCGCGCCGCCGACCAGCGGACCGGTGGCGACCGCGAACCCGGTGGTCGCGCCGAAGATGCCGAACGCCGTGCCGCGCTGGCGCGGCGGGAACGCCTGCGCGATCAGCGCCAGCGAGCACGAGAACATGATCGCGCCGCCGATGCCCTGGAGGCCGCGCGCGAGGTTGAGGACGAGCGGCGTCCCCGACAGGCCGCACGCCAGCGAGGCGGCGATGAACAGCCCGAGGCCGATCGTGAACACCAGCCGGCGCCCGAAGCGATCGGCCAGCGAGCCGGCGGTCAGCAGCAGCGCGGCGAGCGTGAGCGCATACGCGTCGACGACCCACTGCAGGTCGGAGAAGCTCGAGCCGAGGTCGCGCTGGATGCTCGGCAGCGCGACGTTCACCACGGTGATGTCGAGCAGGAGCATGAAGATCGCGACGCAGACGGCCCCCAGCGTCCACCACTTGGTGTTGTTCTCCATGGTTGAAGTATTCAACCACGCTTGACGAGCAGGGCGGCCCCGAGGGCGCCGCCGAGGTCGCCGAGCTCGACCAGCAGGACCTGCGGCGGCCGGTCGTCGTTGAAGAGATGCGGGGCCATCTCCTGCTCGAGGCGCGCGCGGGCGCTGTCGCCGAGCTTCGTGCCGACGCCGCCGCCGAGGACCACCGCCTCGACGTCGAGCAGGTTGACCGCGCTGGCCACGCCCGCGCCGAGGGCGACGTAGGCGCGGTCGACGACCTTGCGGGCGACCTTGTCGCCGTCGGCGAGCGCGCGGTTCCAGATGCCGGCGGTGAGGCGGTCGCGCCCGCGGCTGCGCATGAGCTTGAACAGGATCGTCTTCTCGCCCTCGTCTTCGCGGCGCTTGGCCTCGGCCTCCATGGCGCGCCGGCCGGCGTAGGCCTCCATGCAGCCCAGGCGCCCGCACTGGCAGCGCGCGCCGCCCTGCTTGACGACCATGTGGCCGATCTCGCCCGCGCCGCCGCGGCCCGACCACTCCTGGCCGTCGAGGATCAGCCCCCCGCCCACGCCGGTCCCCCAGAACACCCCCAGCAGCGACCGGAACGGCCGCCCCGCGCCGAGCTCGAACTCGGCGGCAGTGGCGACGGAGACGTCGTTGCCCATCCGCACCACGGGCACGCCGAGCTCCTCCTTGAGCATCGCGGCGACGGGGACCGGATGATCGAAGCCGGCCAGGTTGCCGGCGTTGTCGATCGTGCCCTTCTTGTCGTCGACGTCGCCCGGCGCGCCGAGCCCGACGCCGGCGAGCTCGGCCGTCTCGACGCCGGCCAACTCGGCCGCCTCCTTCACCGCCGCGACCAGCGCGCCGACGACGGCGTCGGCGCCCCCGGTGGTCGGTGTCGCGTAGCGCGCCTCGCCGACGATCTTGTGGCGCGCGTCGGCGATGATCGCCTGCACCTTCGTGCCACCGAGGTCGATGCCGGCGCGCAGCTTCGCCACGACCGCAGACTAAGGGTTTCGTCCGCGCGCCGGTCTACCGTCCGCGGCCGTGTTCGTGCGAGAGATGAGCGAGGGAGCGGAGGTCGACCAGGTGCTGCTGGTCCGCGAGGCGGAGCTGCGCCGCCGCCGCGACGGCGCCGAGTACCTGCGCCTCTCGCTCGGTGACCGCACGGGCGCGGTCGCCGCTGTCGTCTGGGACGGCGTCGCCGACTGCGCTCCGCACGCGCGACCGGGCGCGCCCGCGCGCGTCGTCGGGCGCTTCGCGCAGCACCCGCGCTACGGCGCGCAGATCACCGTCCGCACGATCGCGCCGCCGGCCCCTGGCTCGTTCGCGCTCGACGACCTGCTCGACGGCCCGCCCAAGGGCTGCGACCAGATGGAGACCGAGCTGCGCGAGCTGGTCGGCACGGTGCGCGAGCCGCACCTGCGCGCGCTGCTCGACCGCGTCTTCGGCGAGGGCTCGGAGCTGTGGGCGCGCTTCCGCGAGGCCCCCGCGGCCAAGCACTACCACCAGGCCTACCGCCACGGGCTGCTCGAGCACGCGCTGAGCGTCGGCCAGGCGGCGCACCTGCTGTGCGCGACGTTCCCGGGCATCGACCACGACGTCGCGGTCACGGGCGCGCTGCTGCACGACATCGGCAAGCTCGACGCCTACGCCTCGTCGCCCCCGGCGGCCATCGATCTCACCGGCGCCGGGCGCCTGCAGGGCGAGATCCCGCTGGGCTACTACCGCGTGCGGCGCCTGTGCGAGGAGATCGAGGGCTTCCCGCCGCACCTCGCCGAGCACGTCGCGCACATCATCCTCAGCCACCACGGGTCGCTCGAGCACGGCTCGCCGGTCGTCCCGTGCACGCGCGAGGCGACGCTCGTGCACTTCCTCGACAACCTCGGCGGCCGGCTGGGGTCCTTCGACCGGCTCGAGAAGGAGCTGCCCGACGGCGCGGCGTGGTCGCCGTTCGACCGTGCGCTCGGCGGGGGCGCGTACTTCGCCGCGCGGGCGGTGCCGGCGGCGGACGGCGAGCCGGCGCGCGAGGCGGCGTAGGGCTCGCGCGTGGCGCTCCGTCCAGGCGGAGGGTTGGGGTCAGGCCGGGTCCGTCCGCACCGAGGGGAGCGAAGTGGCCCGGGCCCGCGCGTGGTCGTGCCCGTGCGGGGCCTCGGTCCACGGGTTGGGGAACGAAACCGCGCATAGTGAGCGGTTTCGTTCCCCACCCGGTTCACCACGCCGCGCAAGGACCCGCGCGGCCCGGGCGCGGACCACGATCCGCACCCCTCGGTGCCACCGACACGGCCGCGACCGACGACCCGCGCCCGGGCGGAGCGCACAAAGCCGCGGCCTAGGCCTAGATCCCCAGCGCCTCGTCGAGCAGCTCGTTCATCCGGTCGGCGCTCTCGCGGATGCGCGAGATGTAGTCGTCGTGCTGCTCGGGCGACAGGTCGCCGCCGCGCCGCTCGAGCAGCTCGGCGAAGCCCGCGACGATAGCCAGCGGCGTGCGCAGGTCGTGGACCAGGTCGGCGAGGGGGTCGTCGCCGGTCAGCGTCCCGGCGGGGTCGGGTCCGTGAGGGCGATCTCGCCGCGCTCGAGCGCGATGGCAATGGCGTGCACGCGGTTGCGCGCGCGCAGCTTGCGGATGACGTTGCGCACGTGGGTGCGGACCGTCTCGACCGACACGCCGAGCTCGCCGCCGATCGCCTCGGCGGTGCGCCCCTCGGCCATGAGGTGGGTGATCTCGCGCTCGCGCGGGGAGAGCTGCGGGACGCGTGCGGTCGCCCGGTCGGAGAGGAGCACGCGGTCCAGGCGTGGGTCGACGTACGTGCCGCCGGCGGCGACGCGCTCGATCGCGGCGGACAGCTCGCTCAGCGCGCCGGCCTTCAGGGCGTAGCCGCGCGCGCCGGAGTCCAGGCCGCCGTAGAGCAGGTCCGCGTCGGCCTCGCCGGTGTAGAGCAGGACGGCGAGGCCCGGCCGGCGCTCGAGCAGGCGCCGGGTCAGGTCGATGCCGGACTCGTCGGGCAGGCGGATGTCGATGACCGCCACGTCGGGCTCGACCTGCTCGATGACGTCCTCGGCCGAGGCCGCCGTCCCGGCGGTGCCGACGACGTCCAGCCCTCGGTCGCCGAGCAGCCGCTCGAGGCCCTCACGCAGCGCCTCGTGGTCGTCGACGATCGCGACCTTCGTCACGGAAGGCGAGCGTACCGGACAAAAAAGCGCAACGACCGACGTCATCCGCCCCCGGGCGGGCGCAGGCCATGGCACACTCGGCGGCATGGCGAAGGACACGGAGAAGCTCATCCGGCAGCTGTCGCTGATCTCCTACCTGATGGCCGAGCGCCGGCCGGTCACGGCGCTCGAGATCAGGCGCGACGTCGAGGGCTACAGCGGGATGAACGAGGACGCCTTCGCGCGCCGGTTCTACGCCGACCGCGCCGAGCTCGAGTCGCTGGGCATCCACCTCACCGTCGACAAGCCGATCGACGGCATCGCCGAGCAGGAGAACTACTCGCTGCGGCCGGAGAACTTCCATCTCCCCGCCATCGCCTTCACCGACGCCGAGCTGGCGGCGCTGCAGACGGCGCTCTCGCTGCTCGACGGCGAGTTCGCCTACGCCGAGCCGCTGCGCCTGGCGCTGCAGCAGATCTCCTGGGGCCGGCCCTCGCCGCTGCGCGCGCCCGAGCAGCGGTCGGTCGCGCTCGGGCTGACGGCCAGCGCCGGCGGCCACGAGCTCTCGCAGCGCCTGGCCAAGATCGAGACGGCGATCTTCCGCAACAAGACCGTGCTCTTCGACTACTACACGATGGAGCGCGACGAGACCGGGCCGCGCAAGGTCGACCCCTACCACCTGCTCTACCAGGGCGGGCAGTTCTACCTGCTCGGCCACTCGCACGAACGCGGGGCGCTGCGGGTGTTCCGCCTGTCGCGGATCCGCGGCAAGGTCGCCTACGCCAGCAAGGCCGAGCACGACTTCCGGCGGCCGAAGGACTTCGACCCGCGCCCGTACGCCAACCGCGCCGACTGGCAGTTCGGCGACACGCTGGACACGGCCGAGATTCGCGTGTCCGAGCGGATCGCGTGGCAGGTCGAGCGCCACTACGGGCGCTACGGCGAGATCGAGCGCGACGACGACGGCTCGATCGTCTTCCGCACCGACTACGCCAATGCGCGCCAGCTCGCGGCGTGGGTGCTCGGGCTCGGCGAGCACGCCTCTGTGCTGGCACCGCCGGCGCTGGCCGACGAGGTCGCGCGCCGGGCGGCGCTGGTCGCCGAGCGCCACGCGGAGGGCGGGCTCGAGCTCGCGCCGCCGGTCGCCGGCGCGGCGCAGGGCGCGGGCGAAGCGGTCCCCGTCGGCGCGGCCGGGGGCGCGCGGCGAGAGACGTCGATCCGGCCCGAGCGCTTCGCACGGCTCGTCACGCTCGCCTCGATCCTCATCGAGGCGGGGCGCGTCGGCGAGCGCCTGCCCGTCGCCGACGTGCTCGAGCAGCTCCAGCTCTCCGAGGCCGAGCTGCGCGAGGACGTCAACGTGCTCAACGTCGTCAACTTCGGCGGCGGCTCGTACGTCCTGTACGCGGAGTTCACCGACGACGGCTGGATCGAGGTCGACCCCGAGCCCTACTCGGACAACTTCGCGCGCCCCGCGCGGCTGCTGCCCGTCGAGGCCAAGGCGCTCGTCGCGGCGATCGATCTCATCGGCGAGCACATCCCGCAGGGCTCGCTCGCGCCGGCGCGTGAGAAGATCGTCGCCGCGCTGGGCGAGGACCCGAGCGAGACCGGGCTGCAGATCGCGTCGGCGGGCGGCGACGACTCCGAGATCGCCTCGGTCATCTCGCGCGGGATCTCCGAGGAGCGCGTCGTCGAGCTCGACTACTACAAGGCCAACGAGGACGAGTTCACCCCCGGGCGGCGCGTCGAGCCGTACGCGCTGGTCAACGGCCGCGAGGGCTGGTACGTCGCCGCGTGGGACCCCGTCAAGGACGGCCTGCGCCACTTCCGCCTGGACCGCATCCGTGAGGTGCGCATCACCGGCGAGCGCTTCGAGCGGCGGCCCGAGGTCGACCCGGCGGCCGACGTGGAGGGCTGGCCGCGGACGGGCGAGGTCGAGGCGTCGCGCACGGCGCGTGTCTGGATCTCCCCCGAGCGCGCGCGCTGGTCGCGCGAGGAGCGCCGGGTCGCCGAGGAGCTCTCCGACGGCTCGGTCGTCGTCGAGTACACCTACAAGGGGCTCGGCTTCCTCGTGCGCGAGATCCTCAAGGAGGCCGGCGACGCCGCCGTGCTCGAGCCCGAGGACGCACGCGAGACCGTGCGCGCCGCCGTGGCCAAGCTCGTGCCCGCCGCGCGCTGGTGAGGCCGCCGTGAGCCGCCGCGACCAGATCACCATGAGCCAGGAGGAGGCGCTGGCCTTCCTCGACGAGCAGCGCACGGTCATCTGCGCCACCAACGGCCGCGACGGCTGGCCGCATCTCATGCCGCTCTGGTACGTCGTGCGCGACGGTGAGGTCTGGTCGTGGACCTACGCCAAGTCCCAGAAGGTCCGCAACCTCGAGCGCGATCCACGCGCCACGCTGCAGGTGGAGGAGGGCGTCGAGTACCAGGAGCTGCGCGGCGTGATGCTCAAGTGCGACGTCGAGATCATCCGCGACACCGACCAGGTCGCCGCGCTGGGCGTCGAGCTCTTCGCCCGGCAGTCGGGCGTCGCCCCTGCCGACCTCGGCGACGACGTCCGCGGGATGGTCGGCCAGCAGGCGCCCAAGCGCGTGGCGCTGCACTTCGTCGAGCGCGAGCGGGCGACCTGGGACCACCGCAAGCTGGCCGCGGGCGTCTACTGACCGACGCTTAGCGGGTAGCCTGCGCCGGCGTGGCGGATCTGAAGGGGCTGATCCTGTCGGGCGGGAAGGGGACGCGGCTGCGTCCGATCACTCACACGTCCGCGAAGCAGCTGGTGCCGGTGGCCAACAAGCCCGTGCTCTTCTACGGCATCGAGGCGATGGCCGAGGCGGGGATCTCGGAGATCGGGATCATCATCGCCCCGGAGACCGGCGATGAGATCCGCGAGGCGGCCGGGGACGGGTCGCGCTTCGGCGTGGCGATCACCTACATCGTCCAGGACGAGCCGCTCGGGCTCGCGCACGCGGTGCTGACCGCCGAGCCGTTCTTGGGCGATGCGCCGTTCGTGATGTACCTGGGCGACAACCTGCTGCAGGGCGGGATCCGCGGGCTGGTGCAGGCCTTCAAGGCCAACGCGCCGGACGCGCTGATCCTGCTGACCCCGGTCCCCGATCCCGAGCACTACGGGGTCGCCGAGCTCGACGGCGATCGCGTGGTGCGCCTGGCCGAGAAGCCGCCCGAGCCCAAGACCAACCTCGCGCTGGTCGGCGTGTACATGTTCACGCCGCAGATCCACGACGCGTCGCGGGCGATCGCGCCCAGCGCGCGCGAGGAGCTGGAGATCACCGACGCCATCCAGCACCTCGTCGATGTCGGCGCGCGCGTCGAGCCGCACATCGTCGAGGGCTGGTGGAAGGACACCGGCCGCCTGGACGACATGCTCGAGGCCAACCGGCTGATCCTCGAGACGATCCACGCCTCCTACGGCGGCGAGTGCGTCGACTGCAGCGTCGAGGGGCGCGTGATCGTCGAGCCCGGCGCCGTGCTCGAGCGATCGACGGTCCGCGGGCCGGCGATCATCGGGGCGCGCACACGCCTGGTCGACGCCTACGTCGGCCCCTACACGTCGATCGCCGAGGACTGCCTCGTCCAGGGAGCAGAGATCGAGCACTCGATCCTCTTGGCCGGCGCCAAGGTCAGAAATCTCTCCGGGCGCATGGAATCGTCGCTGCTCGGGCGCAACGTCGTCGTCTCGCGCGACGAGGGCCGCCAGCCCCGGGCATACCGGTTCATGGTGGGAGACAACTCCGAGATCGGGATTCTCTAGATGAAACTGTTCGTCACGGGCGCCGCGGGCATGCTCGGGCAGCGGGTGGTCGGCGTCGCGCGCGAGCTGGGCCACGACGCGGTGGGCTCGGACATCGACGACCTCGACCTCACCGACGCGGAGGCCGTGCGCGCGCGCCTGCGCGCCGCGGCGCCGGTCGCCGTGGTCAACTGCGCCGCCTACACCGATGTCGACGGCGCGGAGAGCCACGAGGAACTGGCCACGCTCGTCAACGCCACCGCGGCGGCCAACGTCGCCCGCGCCTGCCAGGAGATCGCCGCCTTCGTCGTCCAGGTCTCGACCGACTACGTCTTCGCCGGTGACGCGACCCGGCCCTACGTCGAGTCCGACGAGCCCGCGCCGCGCACCGCCTACGGGCGCTCGAAGCTGGCCGGTGAGCGCGAGGTCGCCCGCTCGGGCGCGGCGTTCGCGATCGGCCGCACGGCGTGGCTGTACGGCGCGGGCGGCAAGAACTTCGTCGACACGATGCTCGCACTCGCGGCCACGCGCGACGAGGTCAGCGTGGTCACCGATCAGCGCGGCTGCCCGACGTGGACCGGGCACCTGGCGCCGGCGCTCGTCGAGATCGCCGAGCGCCGCGACGAGGGCCTCCACCACCTCACCTCGCAGGGTGACTGCTCGTGGTACGAGCTGACCGTCGAGGTCTTCCACCAGGCGGGCGTGTCGTGCCGCGTGCTGCCCACGACGACCGACGCCTTCCCGCGCCCGGCGCCGCGGCCCGCCTACAGCGTGCTGGGCACCGAGCGCACCGATCCCGTCCTGCTGCCCCGCTGGCAGGAGGGCGTGGCCGCCCATCTCTCAGAAAGGGTTCCCGCATGAAGCTCCTGGTCTGTGGCGGCGCCGGCTTCATCGGCTCGAACTTCGTGCGCGTGCGCGTGCGCGACCGCGGCGACGAGGTCGTCGTCCTCGACAAGCTGACCTACGCGGGGCGGCGCGAGAACCTCCAGGACGTCGAGCACACCTTCGTGCACGGCGCGATCGAGGACCCCGACGCGGTCGCCGAGGCGATCGACGGCGTCGACGCGGTGGTCAACTTCGCCGCCGAGACGCACGTCGATCGCTCGATCGCCGAGCCCGACGCGTTCATCCGCACCCACGCGCAGGGCACCTTCGTCCTGCTCGAGGCCGCGCGCGAGCGGTCGCTGCGCTACCTGCAGGTCTCCACCGACGAGGTCTACGGCTCGATCGCGTCCGGGTCGTTCACCGAGTCCTCGCCGCTGCAGCCCAGCTCGCCGTACAGCGCGAGCAAGGCCGGCGCCGACCTGCTCGTCGCCAGCTACCAGCACACCTACGGGCTGGAGACGCTGATCTGCCGCGGCTCGAACAACTACGGCCCCTATCAGTACCCCGAGAAGCTCGTCCCGCTGATGATCCTCAACGCCCTGCACGGCGACCGCCTGCCCGTCTACGGCGACGGCCTGCAGGTCCGCAACTGGCTGTTCGTCGAGGACTTCGCGCGCGGGATCGGCCACGTCCTCGAGCACGGCCTCCCCGGCGAGGTCTACAACGTCGGCGGCCCCGACGAGTGCTTCAACATCGACGTCGTGCGCCAGATCATCCAGCTGACCGGCGCCGGCGAGGACCTCATCGAGTACGTCACCGACCGCCTCGGCCACGACCGCCGCTACAGCCTCGGCTCCGAGAAGGTCCGCGCCCTGGGCTGGAAGCCCCAGGTCCGCTTCGAACAGGGCCTTCAGCGCACCGTGCGCTGGTACCAGGACAACCAGTGGTGGTGGGAACCCATCCGCACCGGCGCCTACCGCGACTACTACGCCCGCCAATACGGGCGCGCGCTCGGCCAGGGCTAGCCTTCGGCGCTGCTGAGCTTGCGCGAACGGGTGGCGAACGCCTTCGGCGTTGCCGACCTGGGTTCGCGGGCTTGTGCCGCGTCAGGCAACGTTCGCCCCGTTCGGCGGAGCGAACGTCACCTGACGCAGCACTAGGGCCCGACGGAGTCCAGCCGCCAGCGGCGGTCCTCGCGCACGAGGCCGAGCGTCCGTGGGCGCTGCGTGCCGTCGAAGTCCGACAGCACGCGGGCGCTGGCGCGATCGCCGTTGACCCGGATCGCCGTGACGTCGAGCTTGAACACGTCGGCGTCGTCGAACTGGTCCTCCATGGCCTTGCGGCAGCCACCGGCCTTGTCGAGCGCGTCGACGCGCCGGTGCGAGAGCAGCTCGCCGCACGCGCGCTGGCCGTCCTTCTTGCGCCCGGCCGTCGAGAGGTCGTCGAGCGTCTGGGCGACCGCCTTCGCGTCGCCCTTGAAGCGCCCCGTGTCGACCCCGCTCCCGGCCGACGGCGCGCAGCCGGCGAGGCAGAAAAGCGGGATGAGCACGACAAACCGGCGTTTCATGGGGGCGGGGATCATAGACTCGGGCGCAATGGCCGAGCGCGTCAGCGTCCCACGAGGCCGGCATGCCCCTCCCCTCGAGGTCCGCCTCGAGGTTCAGCGCACCCGCCTGCTCGAGGCGGCCGCCGAGGTCTTCGCGCGCTCCGGCTACGCCGAGGCGAGCGCCGAGGCCATCAGCCGCGAGGCCGGGATGTCCAAGGCGACGTTCTACGAGCATTTCGCCAACAAGGAGGAGGCGATCCTCGCGCTGTTCGACCAGGCCACCGAGGTCGTGCTCGGGCGGATGGCGCAGGCCACGAGCTCTTCGCCCGATCTGGAGGAGCGCGTCCGCTCCCGCCTGCACGCGTTCGTGCAGGCACTCGCCGAGTACCCCGCCGCCTCGCAGACCCTGCTGGTCGAGATCATCGGCGCCGGTCCGCGGGCGATGGAGCGCCGCGACGCGATCATGGAGGCGTTCGCCCGGGCGATCGACGAGGAGAACCTCCGCGCGCACGAGCGCTTCGGCGCGCCGCGGTTCAAGTCGCTCGAGGACGCCTACGCGCTCGTCGGCGCGATCTCTGAGCTGGCCTCGCGCCAGGTGCGCCTGAAGCGGCCCGCCGACGTGCACGAGCTCGAGCCGGTCATCGAGCGCCTCATCCTTGGCGTCCTCTCGCAGTCTCGCTGAGCTCGAAGCGGAGGTCGTCGCCTGCCGGCGCTGCCCGCGCCTGGTCGCCTGGCGCGAGGAGGTCGCGCGCGTCAAGCGGGCCGCCTTCGCGCACGAGGAGTACTGGGGCCGCCCGATCCCGGGCTTCGGCGATCCCGCCGCGCGCGTCGTGA
This sequence comes from Actinomycetota bacterium, assembly GCA_005888335.1. The sequence continues at coordinate 15,665 of VAWY01000035.1, read as the reverse complement.
TCCTCGGGCTCGCGCCGGCGGCCCACGGCGGCAACCGGACGGGGCGCATCTTCACCGGCGACCGGTCGGGCGACTTCCTCTTCGCCGCCCTGCACCGCGCCGGCTTCGCCAACCAGCCGACATCGGTCTCGCGCGACGACGGCCTCGAGCTGCGCGGCGCGTGGATGCTCGCCGCCGTGCGCTGCGCCCCGCCGGCCAACCGGCCGACGCCCGTCGAGCGCGACACGTGCCTGCCGTGGGCGGCGCGCGAGCTCGCGCTGCTGCGTGAGGTGCGCGTGGTGGTTTGCCTGGGGGCGTTCGCGTGGGACGCGGCGTTCCGGCTGCGCGGCGTGGCGCCGCGCCCGCGGCCGCGCTTCGGGCACGGCGTGGTTGTCGACGGCGAGCCGTGGGCGGTGCTCGGGTGCTTTCACCCAAGCCAGCAGAACACGTTCACGGGGAAGCTGACGGCGGGGATGGTGGATGAGGTGCTGGGGTTGGCGCGGGAGGTGGCGGGCGGCTGAGCGCTCCGCTCGGGCGTTGTGTTTCGGGCTGCGGCCTGGTCCGATTGCACCGAGGGGAAGGAGCCGGTTGTCCCTGTGGCCGCACCTGTCGGGCGCGCTCCGCGGCGCCTCCCTGCGGGGTTCTGGCGCGTTGGCGCCCGCTCGTGGGACGAGACGTCGTTTGGGACTGACATAGCGCCCCAAGTGTCGACTCGTCCGGCGGGGCCGCAGCGCAGGCCGCCTTCCCCTCGGTGCCACCAGCGCGGCCGAGACCCAAGCCAAACGCCCGAGCGGAGCGCCACGGCCACAGGCGTACGCTCCAAAACAGAATGGACCCCCTCGCCGCCTTCAGCCCCCACGTCCGCAACTGGTTCGCCGGCGCCTTCGCGGCTCCCACCCCCGCCCAGGCCCAGGCCTGGCCCGCGATCGCCACCGGCGAGCACGTCCTGCTGAGCGCCCCGACCGGCAGCGGCAAGACGCTCGCCGCGTTCCTGTGGGCGCTCGACCGCCTCGGCCCCGAGCCGAGCGGCCGCACGCGGCTGGTCTACGTCTCGCCGCTGAAGGCGCTCTCCTACGACATCGAGCGCAACCTGCGCGCGCCGCTGCGCGGGATCGGCTCGCAGCTGCGGGTCGCGCTGCGCACGGGCGACACGCCGCAGGCGGAGCGCGCCGCGATGCGCCGCCACCCGCCGGACATCCTCATCACCACGCCGGAGTCGCTGTACCTGATGCTGACCAGCCAGGTCCGCGAGATCTTCGGCGACGTCGAGGCGGTGATCGTCGACGAGATCCACGCGGTGGCGAGCACGAAGCGCGGCGCCCACCTCGCGCTGACGCTCGAGCGCCTGACGGCGCAGGCGGAGCGCGACGACGTCCAGCGCATCGGCCTGAGCGCGACGCAGAACCCGCTCGAGGAGGTCGGGCGCTTCCTCGTCGGCCCGCAGCGGCAGTGCACGATCGTCGACGCCGGCGTCCGCAAGCCGCTGGACCTCAAGATCCAGGTCCCGGTCGAGTCGATGGTCGAGCCCGACCAGCCGGTCGACCTCGACCCGCTCAGCGGCGGCGAGGCCACCCGCCGCTCGATCTGGCCCGCGATCTACCCGCAGATCCTCGAGCTCGTCCAGCAGCACCGCTCGACGATCGTCTTCGTCAACAACCGCCGCGGCGCCGAGCGCCTCGCGCTGCGGCTCAACGAGCTCGCCGACGCCGACGTCGCCCGCGCGCACCACGGGTCACTGGCGCGCGAGGAGCGCCTCGTCGTCGAGGAGATGCTCAAGGCGGGCGAGCTGCCGTGCCTGGTGGCCACCTCCAGTCTCGAGCTCGGCATCGACATGGGCGCGGTCGACCTCGTGCTGCAGGTCGAGTCGCCCAAGTCGGTCGCCCGCGGCCTGCAGCGGATCGGGCGCGCCGGCCACAACGTCGGCGACGTCTCCAAGGGCCGCATCTTCCCCAAGTTCCGCTCGGACCTGCTCGAGTCGGCGGTCGTGGTCAAGCTCATGCGCGAGGGCCGCATCGAGCCGACCGTCGTGCCCCGCAACGCGCTCGACGTCCTTGCCCAGCAGATCGTCGCGATCGCGGCCGCGGCCGAGCCGGAGCCGATCGCCGTCGACGAGCTGCACGCGCTCGTCACCGGCACGCACTCCTACGCGGAGCTGCCCCGCACGCTGCTCGAGAACGTCCTCGACATGCTCGACGGCCGCTACCCGAGCGCGGAGTTCGGCGAGCTGCGCCCGAGGATCGTGTGGGACCGCGTCGGCAACACGATCCGCGCCCGCAAGGGCGCCCGCGCGCTCGCCGTCACCAACGCGGGCACGATCCCCGACCGCGGCCTCTACGCGGTGACGCTGCCCGACGGGCGGCGCGTGGGCGAGCTCGACGAGGAGATGGTCTACGAGGCGCGCCCCGGCCAGACGTTCCTGCTCGGCGCGAGCACCTGGCGCATCGAGGAGATCGGGCGCGACCGCGTCATCGTCAGCCCCGCGCCCGGGCTGCCGGGCGCCGTGCCGTTCTGGAAGGGCGACGGCGTCGGACGCCCGAAGGAGCTCGGCGAGCAGGTCGGCGCCTTCGCGCGCTGGGCGGTCGACCAGCCGGCGGAGGTCCTCGAGCGCGACTACGACCTCGACGCGTTCGCCGCCAGGAACCTCCTCGACTTCCTGCGCGAGCAGCAGGCGGCCACGCGGGTGATCCCGAGCGACCGCACGGTCGTCATCGAGCGCTTCCGCGACGAGATCGGCGACTGGCGGCTGTGCGTCCTGAGCCCGTACGGCGGGCGCGTCCACGCCGCCTGGGGGCTGGCGCTGAGCGCGCGCATCCGCGACCAGTTCGGCCTGGAGTCCGACGCGATCTGGTCCGACGACGGGATCATCGTCCACCTGCCCGACGCCGACGAGCCGCCCGGCGCCGACCTCGTCATGGTCGATCCCGACGAGCTCGAGGACCTCGTCGTCGCCGAGCTGGCGGGCAGCGCGCTGTTCGGCGCGCGCTTCCGCGAGAACGCCGGCCGCGCGCTGCTCATCCCGCGCGCCTACCCGGGCAAGCGCACGCCACTGTGGCAGCAGCGCCTGAAGTCCCAGACGCTGCTCGAGGTCGCCCGGCGCTACGCCGACTTCCCGGTCGTCCTCGAGACCTACCGCGAGTGCCTGCGCGACGTGCTCGACCTTCCCGGCCTCGAGGCCCTGCTGCGCAAGCTGCACCGCCGCGAGCTCTCGCTCGTCGAGGTCGAGACGCCGACGGCCTCGCCGTTCGCGTCCTCGCTGCTGTTCGACTACGTCGCCACGTACATGTACGAGGGCGACACGCCGAACGCCGAGCGGCGCGCGGCGGCGCTCTCGCTGGACCGCGAGCTGCTGCGCGAGCTGCTCGGCCAGGACGAGCTGCGCGAGCTGATCGACCCGGACGCGCTGGCGGCGGTGGAGGCCGACCTGCAGCACCGCTCCGAGCGCACGCGCGCGGCCAACCGCGACGGCTTGGCCGACGTGCTGCGGCGCCTCGGCGACCTGACCGTGGCCGAGGCGGGCGAGCGGGTGCTCGCCGGCCTGGACGCCGAGACCATGCTCCTCGAGCTGGCGCGCGAGCGCCGCGCGGTCCGCGTGCGGATGGCCGGCGAGGAGCGCTGGATCGCCGCCGACGACGCCGGCCTGTACCGCGACGCGCTCGGCGTCGTGCCCCCGTCCGGCCTGCCCGAGGCCTTCACCGCCGACGTCCCCGACGCGCTGCGCCGTCTCTGCGCGCGCTACGCCGCCACGCACGGCCCGTTCACGACCGACGAGGTCCGCGCCCGCTATGGCGTCGACGCGGCGAGCGCGCTCCGCGAGCAAGAGGCGGCGGGTGAGCTGGTGCGCGGCGAGCTGCGCCCGGGCGGCAGCGAGCGCGAGTGGTGCGACCCCGAGGTCCTGCGCCGCCTGCGCCGCGCGTCGCTCGCGGTCCTGCGCAAGGAGGTCGAGGCCGTCGACCAGCGCGCGCTGGCCGCCTTCCTGCCGAGCTGGCAGGGCGTCGACCGCCATCCGGCCACTGGAGCGGGCGTCGATCGCCTGCGCGAGGTGCTCGTCCCGCTCCAGGGCCTGGCGCTGCCCGCCGACGTGTGGGAGCGCGACGTCCTGGCGCGGCGCACGGGCGCCTACTCGCCGACCTGGCTCGACCAGCTGTGCGCGTCCGGGGAGGTCGTCTGGGTCGGCGCGGGCGCGCTGGGGCGCAACAGCGGCCGCGTCGCCCTGTACTTCCGCGAGGACGCCGAGGCGATCGGCGCGCCGCCGCCGCCGCGCGGCCAGGAGCCGCCCGACCAGCCCGAGCACGATGCGCTGCGCGAGCGCCTCACCCGCTCGCCGTGCTTCTTCACCGACCTCCTCGCCGAGCTCGACCTGGCGCCCGAGCAGCTTCAGGAGGCGCTGTGGGACCTCGTCTGGGCCGGCGAGGTCACCAACGACGCGTGGGCGCCCCTGCGCGCGCCGCGCCTCACGCTCGCCCGCGCGCGCAGCGCCGGGCAGCGCCAGGCGCGCCGGCGCTTCGGCGCGCGCCGCTCGGCCGCCCAGCCGACCGTCCAGGGCCGTTGGTCGCTGACGAGCTGGATCTTCCGCAGCCGCCCCGAGCCCGGGGCCCAGCGCCGCACGCTGGCCGAGCTGCTGCTCGAGCGCTACGGCATCGTCACCCGTGAGCAGGTCCTCGCCGAGGGCATCCCGGGCGGCTTCGCGACGCTCTACGACGCGCTCGGCGACCTCGAGACCCTCGGCGTCTGCCGGCGCGGCTACTTCGTCGAGGGCCTCGGCGGTGCGCAGTTCGCGCTGCCCGGCGCGGTCGAGCGCCTGCGTGCCCACACCGGCGAGGCGAGCGCGCCCGCGCCGCCGCTCGTGCTCGCCGCCACCGACCCGGCGCAGCCCTACGGCGCCGCGCTGCCCTGGCCGAAGCGCGATGCCGAGGCCCGCAAGCCCGCCCGCGCCGCGGGCGCCTACGTCGTGTTCGTCGGCGCCGAGCCGGTCGTCTACGTCGAGCGCGGCGGGCGCGCGCTGCAGACGCTCGTCGACGCGAGCGACGCGCGCCTCGAGCCGGCGCTTCGCGCGCTCGCCGAGTTCGTCCTCTCCGGCCGCGGCCCGAAGCTCGGGCTGGAGAAGCTCGACGGCGAGCCGATCGTGGGTTCGCCGCTCGAGCCGCTGCTCGTCGACCTCGGCTTCCGCAGCTCCCCGCGCCGGCTCACCCTGAGCGCATGACATCAGCCGGGCGATCGAGTGAGCCGGGCGCGGGGCCCCCGCAGGATGACGCTCAGCGCGTGAGCGCCGGCGACGAGATCCGCGCCGCCGGCGGCGTCGTCATCCGCGAAGGCCGCGTCGCCGTCGTGCACCGCCCCAAGTACGACGACTGGTCGCTGCCCAAGGGCAAGCTCGAGCCCGGCGAGACGTGGGAGCAGGCGGCGCTGCGCGAGGTCGAGGAGGAGATCGGCACGCGCGCGCGCCTCGGCCGCGAGCTGGCGCCGGTCCGCTACACGCACAAGGGCCGCCCGAAGACCGTGCGCTACTGGGTGATGGACGCCGAGGGCGGCGAGTTCACCCCCAACGACGAGGTCGACGAGGTGCGCTGGCTGCCCTTCGGCGAGGCGCAGGCGCTGCTCAGCTACGACGCCGACCGGCGACTCGTCGCGGGCGCCCAGCCCGGGCCCTTGAACACGTAGCCGAGCCGGTCACGCCAGCGGCGCGCCGAACGCACGTCGCGCGCGATCGCCACGAACTCGTGGTAGGCGACCCGCACCGGGTTGAACGTCTCGATGTTCTTCGTCAGCCCGTAGCGCACGCGCTCGCCCTCGGGCTCGAACGTGCCGAACAGGCGGTCCCAGATGATCAGGATGCCCGCGTAGTTGCGGTCCAGGTACTGCTGCTGCGAGCCGTGGTGGACGCGGTGGTGGCTCGGCGTGTTGAACACGGCCTCGATCCAGCGCGGGTAGCGGTCGACCGCCTCGGTGTGCAGCGTGAACTGGTAGAGCAGGTTCCACGCGATCGCCAGGAAGACCATCCACGGCGGGAAGAACAGCGCCGAGGGCACCCAGAACAGCGTCGCGCTGAACGGCGCCCAGTCCTGGCGCAGCGCGGTCGACAGGTTGTAGTGCCGCGAGCTGTGGTGGACGACGTGGGTCGCCCAGAACAGCCGGATCCGGTGGTGGCCGCGGTGGTAGGCGTAGTAGGCGAGGTCGTCGGCGAAGAACAGGACGACCCACGTCCACCAGGCGCCCGTCGGAAGCTTGAACGGGCTGATGACGTAGACCGCGGCGTAGATCGCCGCCATGACGAGCTTCCACACCGCGCCGATCCCGAGATGGCCGAGGCCCATCGCCAGGCTCGTGCGGGTGTCGCGGGCCTCGTAGCCGACGGACGCTCGCTCGTCGTCGTGGTGGTGGGCGGCGTGGCGCAGCGCGAGCGCCTCCAGCCCCATCGTGAGGAAGAAGAACGGGATCGCGCCGAGGATCAGCTTGTCCATTGCGAAGTCAGCTCCTGCCGTGGGCGAACAGACTGGTTCTACCAGCTGCGGCACTGGTTGTACCAGTTGACCCGGGCGCCGTCAACCCAGCGCGTCGACGTCCGGCTCGAGCAAGCGGCTGGCCGCCGCCGCTGCGGCGTCGGCTTCGCCGGCCGCGATCGCCGAGCCGAGCGCGCGCAGGTCGGCGGTGTCGCGCGGCCGCAGCGCCGCCGCGATCTCGCCGCGGCCCTCGAGCGCCATGACCAGCGAGTTCAGCGCGAGCCGGTACGCGATGTTGCCCGCGCCGACGACGACCGCCCGCCACAGCGCGGCGTAGGTGTCGTCGATCTCGGGGGCGTCCGCGGCCACCGCCGCCGCCGTCAGCTCCGCGAGGCGCCGGACCTCGGCCCGCTGCTCGGGGGTCGCGCGCCGGGCGCACCGGCGCGCCGCGTCGACGCCGATCGTCGCCCGCGTCTCAAGCACCGCCCGCGTGAGCTCCGGCGGCGGCATCGCGCGCGAGCCCTCGAGCAGGTCGAGCAGCACCTCGAGGCCGCCGCTGTCGCGCCAGTCGAGCACGCGCGTCGCCCCGCCCTGGCTGATCCGCACGAGGCCCGCCTGCTCCAGGCGCTTGAGCGCCTCGCGCACCGCGTGGCGGCCGACGCCGTACTCCTCGGCCAGCGCGCGCTCGGACGGCACCGAGTCGCCCGGCTGCAGCCGGCCGGCAAGGATGTCGCCGCGAAGGCGCTCGTGGACGGGCTCGAAGACCCTGCGGCGCGGCTCGGCCATGGCGAACGGCAACCGGTTCTACCAGCCGCCGCCGACGCCTGGCCCGGTCGTGGAGGCCCGAGACCGCAGCGGCGCCGCATCGCGCGGCCCCGGGCGCCCTCGGCCTATAGATGAGGATCGTGATGCGCTTCGCGCGGATCGTCGTGACCGGCTGGTCCTCCTCGTCGGTCTGGCACTTCTTCGGGGGGCAGGAGCTTGCCCTGGACGCGGACGTCGTCGGCGTCAGCCAGCTCGGACGCGGCTCTTGTCGAAGACCTTCGTCGTGGCGCCGACGAGCACGATCGCGTCCTCGTCGAGGACGCGATCGTCGTCCTGGTTCGCGAAGCGCTTGGGCACGTTGAGGACCTTCGCGAGGGTCATGCTGAGCTTCCCGCCATCCATCGCTTCGTCCGGTGGACGGCTGTAGGTCGCTTCGCCCGTACTCTGGGCAGGCGGTGCCCGAGGGCGACACCATCCACTACGCGGCGAGCCGGATCCGGCCGGTCCTCGAGGGCCGTGCGCCCGACGAGATCCTCACGCCCCATCCGCGCCTGCGCCCGGATCGCTGGCCCGAGCGCCTCGCCGGGCGGGCGGTGACGGCCGTCGACGCCTACGGCAAGCACCTCTTCCTGCGCTTCGAGGGCGACCTGGCGCTGCACTCGCACCTGCGCATGACCGGCCACTGGGGCGTCTACGCCCCCGGCCGGCGCTGGGGCCGCTCGCCGCGGCGCGCGTGGCTCGTCCTGCGCGCCGGCGACCAACAGGTCGTCGAGTTCGACGGCCCGGTGCTCGAGCTGATGACCGAGTCGCGCACGCGCTTCGACCAGCGCCTCGCGCAGCTCGGCCCCGACGTCCTCGCGCCCGAGCTCGACGAGGACGAGGTGCTGCGCCGCCTGCGCGGCGACGACCCCACGCGCCCGATCGGCGACGCCATCCTCGACCAGCGGACGATCGCCGGGATCGGCAACCTGTGGAAGTGCGAGGGGTGCTTCGAGGCCGGCGTCGACCCCTGGCGCCCGGCGCGCGCCGTCTCCGACGACGAGGTGCGCGCGATCCTGCGCGCGATCCGCCCCGCCATGCAGCACTCCGCGCGCCACGGCTTCCACGTGCGCCCGAACGCGGTCCACGACCGCGCCGGCCGCGCGTGCCCGCGCTGCGGGACGCGCGTGCTCGCGCGCGGGCAGGGCGACGACAACCGCACGACGTACTGGTGTCCCGGGTGTCAGAGCTAGGCGGTTCCGGCCGTGGGCCCGGGCGGTCGTCCGGCGAGCCGAAGGCGTCGCCTGGCAAGGACGCAGGGAGGGGACAGTGGCGGAGCCACGGACCCGACCGAGGACGCCGCCAGGTGGCGGCTGCGGCCGTCGGCGGCCGTCCGGGTCCGCGGTCGGAGCCGCTCAGACGGGTGGGCCACAAGGGCGCCGACCTGATCGCGCCCGGCAACACGTTCGCCAGCTTCGACGCGGCGCTGGCGGCCGGCGTTCACATGATCGAGTTCGACGTGCTCCCCGAGCGCGCCGACGGCACCGGCGAGCTGTTGCTGGCCCACGACTACATGGCCGCCGCCCGGGCGCGCCCGCGCCCGCCCACGCTGCAGGAGGGCCTGGCCCACCTCGCCGGGACGACGTTCGCCGACGTCGAGCTCGACGTCGACCTCAAGCTCCCCGGCTACGAGCTGCGCGTCCTCGAAGCGCTGCGCGAGCACGGCCTCGAGGACCGTGCGCTGGTCTCCTCGCAGTACCTGCGCAGCCTCCAGCTCCTGCGCGGCGCGGCGCCCGGCCTGCGGCTGGGCTGGTCGGTGCCGCGCCTCAAGCGCGACCCGCTGCGCTCGCCGTTCACCGCGGTTCCCGCGTTCGCGATGCTGCAGGTCTACCGGCGCGTCCTGCCGCGTCAGGCGGCCAGCGCGATGCGCACGCTGCGCCTCGACGCGCTGATGGCCCAGTGGCGCCTGATCAGCGGCGCGCTCGTTCGGGCGGTCCACGCGACCGGCGGCCACCTCTACGCGTGGACGGTCGATGACCCCGCGCAGATCCTGCGCCTCGAGGCGCTCGGCGTCGACGGGGTCATCACCAACGACCCCCGGCTGTTCGATCAGCGGATCTCGCAGACCGCGGCGCTGTAGCCGGCCGGATCGGCCCCCGCCGCGCTCGCGTGCCCGCCGGTCGTGCGCTTGCGCACGTGGCGGACGACGACCGGCCCGTTGCGCCACTCGAAGGTCACCGCGCCGCGCAGCAGCTCGGTCGAGCCGTCGGTCGGCGCCGCGAAGCGGAAGCTCCAGCCCGCCTGGCGGGCCTTGTAGCGCGCCGAGCCGACCGACACCCAGCCCGAGTCGGCGCCCTGGGTGATGTTGTGCCAGCGCTGCTCGGACTTCGAGAGATACTGGACCTGGAAGCGCATGTACATCCGCTCGCCGCGCACCGCGCTGCCCGGCATCGAGCCGCGGATGCCGATCGTGTCCGGACTGTTCTTCGTGTCGCAGACGTTGACCGTCGCCCACAGCAGCGGCGAGTCGAAGATCGAGGGGGGCTTGCGCTTGACGACGGCCTCCGCGGCCGGCGCGAGCGCGGCCAGCAGGGGGGCAAGCAGGGCGACAGCGAGGGCGCGGGCCATGCGAAAGCCCAACATAACGTGCTATCTCTCACACATGGCGGCGACGACCGACGACGAGGCCGTCTCACTCCTCTCGGGCGTCCCCGTCTTCGAGACGCTCGGCCCGCGCGAGCTCACCCGCGTCGCGCAGCTTGCCGTGCCGCGCCGCTTCCAGCCGGGGCAGGTCGTCTTTCGCGAGGGCGATTCCAGCGACACCTGCTACATCGTCCGCGGCGGCCACGCGCGCGCCATCCGCGAGCATCCCGACGGGCGCTCGATCACCCTGGCGACCTTCGGCCCGGGCGACTTCTTCGGCGAGCTGGCGATGTTCGACGACGAGCGCCGCTCGGCGACCGTCGAGGCCGTCGACGCGCTCGACGTCGTCGCCATCCTCGGCCCGGACATGCGCCGCCTGCTGCGCGAGAACAACGAGATCACCGTCAAGCTCGTGACCGCGCTCGGCCGCCGCCTGCGCGCGGCCAACGAGCGCCTCGCGCGCCAGAGCTTCCAGACCGTCCAGAGCCGCGTCGCCACGGTGCTCAGCCAGCTCGTCGAGCAGGCGCGCTCCGAGGGCGCCGACGAGCGCGACGTGCTGATCACGACGACGCAGGCCGACGTCGCCAAGCTGGCCGGCTCCAGCCGGGAGTCGGCGAGCCGCTTCCTGGCCACCCTCGAGCGCGCCGGGGTGATCACCCAGGGCCGCGGACGGCTCACGGTCCACGATCCGGTGGCCCTGGGCCGCTATGTCTACTGACGCCGAGCGCCGCGGGCCGCGCAACCGCGAGTTCTCCGCCGGCGGCGTCGTCGTCCGCGGCGACGACACGATCGTGATCATCCCCGTCCGCCGCGCGGCGAGCGGCCGCGCGGTCGTGGCGCTGCCCAAGGGCCACATCGATCCGGGCGAGACGTCGATCGAGGCGGCCGCCCGCGAGGTCCGCGAGGAGGCCGGCGTGGACGCCGAGCCGGTCGAGAAGCTCGGCGACGTGCGCTACTGGTACCAGCGCTCAGGGCGCCGGATCGCCAAGCAGGTCGCCTTCTTTCTGTGCGAGTACCGATCGGGCGATCCGGCCGACCACGACAGCGAGGTGGAGATCGCGCGGTGGATGCCGCTGGCCGAGGCGGCCCGCGAGCTGTCCTACAAGGGCGAGCGCGAAATGGTCGAGCGCGCGCTTGAGCGCGTGCGCAGGTAATCTGCCGCGGTCGTGCAGGTCCTGAACTTCTACTCCCGCATCTTCGCCGACCAGTTGCGGCGCGGCCGCAAGACGGCGACGATCCGTCTCGGCGACAAGTCCCACAAGTACAAGAAGAACCAGCTGGTGCTGGTCACGCTGGGCTATCAGTACTCGCCGCGCGAGCGGATCTTCGAGGCGGTGATCGACCAGGTCGAGGTCAAGAAGGTCAAGGACCTCTCACCGCGCGACATCGAGCACGACAACCCCGAGTTCCGCCGCCACGAGGAGATGATCCACTTCCTCGAGCAGATCTACGGGCGCGAGGTCTCGATGGATGACACCGTGACCGTGGTGCGCTTCTCGCAGGTGGTCGACTCGCCCACCGAGTACACCGACCGCAAGCTCGGCATCGGGGGCGCGCAGAACTGACTAGGACCCGGGCGGCGGCGGCCGGTCCGTCGGCAGGATGACGTTGCGGTCCTGGCGCAGGCCGCGCGCCCCGCGGCTGTGCTGGTAGTCGTTGTAGGCGAGCTCGCGCCCGATCGAAGCGAGGCGGACGACGTCGCCGGGCGCGTGGCCCTGGTCGGCCTGCTCCGGCGGGCCGCCGGGGTTGGCCGGGCCCGCGTGGTCGAGCATCGTCAGCACGAAGGACATCTGCCCGCCCAGGTTGACGAGCTCGATCATCCGGGCCTGTTGCGGCCAGTCGATGTGCGCGGCCGTCGAGATGTGCCAGAAGTACGGGTTCGAGCCGGGCGTCGGCGGCGAGTCGTCGGCGCAGTCGTGCCGCTCGACGTAGTTCTCGTGCTCGTGGCCGGCCACGTGGGCCAGGACCGCCGGGTGCTCGCAGAAGAGCTGCTCGAGCGTCTCGCCCGGGCTCGGCGGCAGCGGCTGGCCGCCGCGGCGGTCGAGGGCCTCGCCGAAGTGGATCGGCTGCTCGCTGGCGTCGGTGCTGGGCAGCCGGGTGGTGCGCAGCGTGTGGTGCGAGAAGACCAGGACGTACTGGTGGCCGGCCTCCGCCGAGGTGATCTCGCCGCGCAGCCACTGGAACTGCGTGTCGTCGACCGAGCCGTCCGAGCAGAAGAGCGTCCCGCACTCGTCGGTGATGGTGTCGAGGACGATGAAGCGCAGGCCGGGCTTGGGGCTGAACGCGTAGTAGCCGTCGTTGTTGCGCTGTGCCTCGGGCGGCCGGTTGGCGAACCCATGGCCGACCGGCGTCCCCGTGGTGCGGAAGTGCTGCGCGATCCAGCTGCCGGTCGAGCACGGGCTGCCGGCCGGCGTGACGTTGGGCTCGTCCTTGGGCAGGAAGCAGCGGCGCGCGTCCGGCGGGACGATGTCGATCGCACAGCCTGCGTCGGTCTCAGGGTTGCACGGGTGCAGCAGCGCGTTCTCGACGATCGCCAGGGCTTCACCCGTGAGGCGGTCGATGTCGGACTGCTCGGGCGGCGTCACGCCGCCCTCGCGCAGGTTCTGGATCTCCTCGATCAGTGGCTGGATCGCCGGCAGGACCGGCGCCGCCGGCTGCAGGACCTTCACGCACCCGGTCGCGAGGGCGTGGTAGGCGGCGTTGTAGACCTCGGTCGCCTCGGGCGATGGCGCAGCCCCCGGACCGACCGGCCCGACGAAGGCGTCGGGGCTGTTGCCCTGCACGAGCGCGTCGTGGTTGCCGAACGTCGAATACCACGGCATGCCGAGCCCGAGCGCCTCGAAGCGCTCGTTGGCGCGCTCGAGCAGGCCGGGCCAGTCGCGCACGGTGACGTCGCTGCCCGGCGTCTCGGCGACGTTCTCGGCGCGGAAGGGCGAGTAGCCGTCGCCGTCGTCGCGTGCCCCGGTGGAGCTGTCGGGCTCGTAGTAGCCGAAGTCGGGGAACACGCCCGACTGCCCGTTGTCGCGCACGCCGTCGTAGATGCTGCCCGGCGTCGCCTCGCACCCGGGGGCCGGCACGCCCGAGTTCGGGTCGATCTTGCGGTCCTGCGAGGCGGACGGGTCCATCTCGGGGTCCGGGTTCGCGGGGCCGGTGGTCCCGTCCAGGATGTCGATGAACCAGCGCGTCTCGTTGAACTGCTGCGAGTCGGCGTTGTCGCCGGTGACGATCGTGAGGTCGAGATGCCGCGACGTGACCGGCGAGACCGTGTTGCGCGCCTGGCGGACCATCGCCTCGATGATCTGCGTGCTGAGCGACTCCTGCGGCCGGTAGGCGGCGTTGAACGGCTGCAGCCCGGGGATGCGCTGCGTCGCGTCGAGCCACTCCACGCGCGCGGGCGACTCCTCGTCGACGGTCTGGAAGTCCGACAGCTGCAGGAAGTTGACGATCGAGGCGCTCGGCGGCAGGTGCAGCGGCTGGCGCTGCGAGCGCGGGCACGGCCCGGCCGGCTCGTCGGCCGGGAAGGGGACGTGGGGCTCGCCGAACGCGGTCTCGAGCAGTTGGTCGCCGTCGCAGTCCTGGACCGTCCGCTCGACGGTCGTCGCCGGCGCCGCCATGGCGGCGGGCGCGCACGACCCGGCGATGAGCGCGAAAGCGACCGCGGCGAGGCGTCCGTACCGCATGGTGACCCGGCGGGAACCATAACCGCGCGCTCACGGGCCCGTCGTGCTGACGGGCGCGGCGGCCACGCGCTGCTCGGCGCGCCACTGCCACCACTCGAGCACGGCGATCTGGATCGACGCCGCGACGGGGATCGCGACGAGCGCGCCCATCACGCCGAAGAGCGTCGAGCCGAAGATCACCGAGACGACGATGATGAAGCCGTTGACGTTGACCGTGCGCTTCTGGATCTGCGGCTGGATCAGGCTGTTCTCGACCTGCTGATAGAGGATCGACCAGATCGTCCAGACGATCGTCGCCTTCGGGAAGTCGGCGAACAGCGTGACGACGCCGACGAGAACCGCGCCGATCGTCGCGCCGATCACCGGGATGAGGTCGAAGAGCCCCATGATCAGCGCGAGCGCCGCCGCGAACGGCACGCCGAGGATCGCCAGGACCACGAGCGCCGTCGCGCCGGCGATCGTCGCCTGCACGAGGGCGCCCGCGACGTAGCCGCTGATCGCCCGGGCCGAGCTCTCGAGGATGCGCCGCAGCCGGTCGCGCCGGTCGGCCGGCTGGAGCGACAGGAAGCCCTCGTACCACCGCTCCCCGCTGCCGAGCAGGAACGCGGTCAGGATCAGGATCGTGATCAGCGCGAAGAGGCTGCTCACCACCGCCGCGCCGATGCTGCCCAGCGTCCCCGCCGCCGCGCCGATCTTCTCGGGCAGCTTGGCCGCCTGCTCCTGCAGCTTGCCGGTGATGTCGTACTGGTCGTCGAGGTGACGCAGGCTCTTGTTGTTGTTGACGAAGTCCTGCAGGTCGCGGACGTAGTGCGGGACGTTGTTGGCGAAGTCGGAGATCGAGCGCACGATCGGCGGGATGAGCAGCGCACCCAGCGCCACCGGGATCCCGACGAGCAGCAGGTAGACCGTCGCGATCGCGAGGCCGCGGCGCATGCGGCGCTCGAAGAAGGCGACCGGCCGGGCCAGGGCGATCGCCAGGAACGTCGCGATGAAGACCCAGGTCAGCGGCTTGCGCAGCTGGTAGACGAGCAGCAGGGCGATCCCTACCGCCACGACCACGAGAACGACCTCCAGCACCACCGACGGCGGGATCCGGATGCGGGCTTCGCGCCTGAGCTCGGCCACGGGCCCGGAAGTGCAGCAGCCGCGGCGGACGTTGGCACTCCTTGCGCGCGAGTGCCAATGCGCTATTCTCGGCTTCGCCAGGCATTGGCACTCCCACCGGGAGAGTGCCAACTCGGAATTCCAACCCTTTCCACTGGAGGTCATCCACACATGAAGCTCAAGCCCCTGGGCGACCGGCTCATCGTGCGGGCGATCGAGGAGGAGGAGACGACCGCGAGCGGCATCGTCCTCCCCGACACCGCGAAGGAGAAGCCGCAGAAGGGCAAGGTCCTCGCTGTCGGCGACGGCAAGGTCAACGAGGACACGGGCAAGCGCACCCCGCTGGACGTCAGCGAGGGCGACGAGGTCCTCTACTCCAAGTACGGCGGCACCGAGATCAAGGTCGATGGTGAGGACCTGCTCGTGCTGCGCGAGACCGACGTCCTTGCCAAGGTCGAGTCCTAGGAGAACACAAGACATATGGCACACAAGGAACTGAAGTACGACTCCGAGGCGCGCAAGGCCCTTGAGGCCGGCGTCGACGCGGTCGCCAACGCGGTCAAGGTGACGCTTGGTCCCAAGGGCCGCTACGTGGTCCTCGACAAGAAGTTCGGCGCCCCCACGATCACGAACGACGGCGTGACCATCGCCCGCGAGATCGAGGTCGAGGACGTCTTCGAGAACCAGGGCGCGCAGCTCGTGCGCGAGGTCGCCACGGCGACGAACGACGTCGCCGGCGACGGCACGACGACCGCCACGGTGCTTGCGCAGGCGATCGTCCGCCAGGGCCTCAAGAACGTGACCGCCGGGGCCAACCCGCTCGGCCTCAAGCGCGGCATCGAGAAGTCCGTGGACCGCGTCGTCGAGAACATCCAGTCGCAGGCCAAGGAGGTCTCGGGCAAGGACCAGATCGCCCGTGTGGCGACGATCTCGGCCGGTGACGACGAGATCGGCGACGTGATCGCCGACGCCATCGAGAAGGTCGGCAAGGACGGCGTGGTCAACGTCGAGGAGGGCCAGACGTTCGGCATGGACCTCGAGTTCACCGAGGGCATGCAGTTCGACAAGGGCTACATCT
>VAWY01000161.1 GCA_005888335.1 Actinomycetota bacterium | reverse complement strand
TGCCCGTGGCTATCGGACGCAAAGAGCGGATCTTTGAGTTTGCGCCCCTTCGCTACCCTCGCCGCGGCCATGGCCGACGGGCGCCCGAGCCTCTCCTTTCCCGTGCCCGGCGGCCGCCGGGCCGTTGTCGTCGGCGCCGGATCGTTCGGCACCGCGGTCGCCGTGCTGCTCGTGCGGGCGGGGCTGCGCACGACGCTGCAGGCGCGCACCGAGGCGCAGGCTTCGCGCCTGGCCGCCGAGCGCGAGAACCGCGACTACCTGCCCGGCGTCGAGCTGCCGCGCGAGCTGCGCGTCGAGGCCGGCGGCGGCGGGCTCGCCCGAGCCGACATGGTCTTCCTCGCGGTCCCGTCGCGCGGGCTCGACGCGGTCATCTCCGGCCTGGCCGACGCGCTGTCCACCCGCGCCGCCGTCGTCTCGCTGGCCAAGGGGCTCGTGCCGCCCGACGGGACCTCGCCGAGCGCGCTGCTGCGCTCGCTCCTCGGTCCCGGGCGCGTGGCGGTCATCGGCGGTCCGGCCCACGCCCAGGAGATGGTCAGCGAGGGCGCCGGGCTGGTTGCCGCGTCGGCCAACGAGGCGCTCGCCGCGTCGCTGGCCCAGCTGTTCATGCGCGCCGGCGTCGTGTGCGAGCAGTCCAACGACCCGGTCGGCGTCGAGCTCGCCGGGGCGGCCAAGAACGCCGCCGCCCTCGCCGCCGGCGCGACGGAGGCGCAGGGGCTCAACGCCGCGGGCGCGGCGGCGGGGCACATCTTCGCCGAGGTCTGGCGCTACGCCGAGGGCCTGGGCGCGCGGCCGGAGTCGCTGATCGGCCTCGCGGGGACCGGCGACCTGGTGGCGACTGCGCTGGCGCCGCAGTCGCGCAACCGGCGCGCCGGCGAGCTGCTCGCCGCCGGGGTCCCGGCCGCGGACGTGCCCCGGCGCGTCGGCCAGGCGGTCGAGTCCTTCGACCTCGTCCCGCTCCTCGCGCGCGCGCTCGAGGCCGCGCGCATCGACGCGCCGGTCACGCGCGGCCTGGCGCGGCTGATCGCCGGCGAGCTGCCGCTCGACGATTGGGTCGCGCTCGTGCGCACGACGGTGCCGCCCCCGGCCGACTGGCGGCGCGGCTTCTGGTCGCGGCTGTGGCAGCGCGTCCGCGGCTGGTTCAGGCGCGAGCGGCGGCGCCCCGAGCTTCGGCGAGGGTCGTGACGACCGCTTCGTAGACGCCGGGGCCGTGGCCGCTCTCGGCGACGCGGACGTTGCCGGGCAGCGTCTCGCGAAGCGTCGGATCGCGCTCGAGCGCGTTGGCGACCAGCCAGAACGTGGCCACGTGGCCGGCGATCGCCAGGTCCTCGCGCGAGTCGCCGATCGCCAGGCAGTCCTCGCTCGCGTAGTCGCGGATGCGCCGGTGGCGCGCGCAGGCGGCGGCCTTAGACGCGTCGGCGGGGACGAGGTGGTACGCGCGCACCTGCGGCAGCGCGGCCAGCCGCTCGGAGCGGCTGTGCACGACGCCGTTGTCGACGAGCCGCAGGCCGTCGTGGCCGTGGGCCGTGAGCAGCTCGCCGACCTCGAAGGCGTCGACGAGGCCGCGGAAGAGGTGCGAGACGCGGCGGTTGCGGTGGAACGGCTCGTGGTACTCGAGGCGGTCCGCGTAGTGGTCGAGCAGGAGCGCGGGGGCGCCCGAGCGCTCGATCTGGTCGTGGATCGTGAGCTCGCCGTGCGGGTCGAACTCGCCGGTCATCCAGAACTCGTCGCCGTCGACGACGAGGCAGGCGCCCGCCTCGAAGACGTACGCGCGCTGGCCGAGCAGGCGCGCGTCCTCGGCGACCTGTGCCTGGTTGCGCCCGGACACGAGGACGACCTCGACGTCGGCGCGCAGGCACGCCTCGATCGCCCGCGCGCCGAGCAGGGACACCGAGCCCTCGCCGTCGTGGAACAGCGACGCGCCGCGCCCGAGCAGGGTGCCGTCGAGGTCGAGGTAGACGCAGCGCAGGCTCATGCCGGCACGCGGGCGCGCTCGACGATCGCGCGCAGCACGGTCTCGGCCATGTCGGTGAGCGCGTGCAGCGGCTGGTGCTCGTGCTCCATGACGCCGAGGTCGACCTGCGCGAGGCGGTCCAGTCCGACCGCGCGCCAGGCGTCGATGAGCATGGCGATCTCGACCGCGTAGCCGTCGGCGAAGGGCAGGCGCTCGAGCAGGTCGCGGCGTGCGGCGACCTCGCCGGCGAGCGGCTGGCGCACGCCGGCGAGCTCGGGGAAGAAGACGCGCAGCGCCGGCCGGGCCATCAGGTGGTTGACCCGTCCGCCGCCGTCGGGATCGTCGCCCAGCGGCCGGCGGTAGAACGCCTTGACGAAGTCGGCGTCGCCGGTCAGCAGCGGCCCGAGCAGCCCGGTCGCGAAGTGCGGCGGCAGGACGGCCACGTCGGCGTCGAGGAACACGACGAGCTCGCTGCGCAGCTGCGGGACCGCGCGGCGCATCGCGTCGCCCTTGCCGCGGACGGGCCCGTCCATCTCGGACTCGCGCAGGACGCGCGCGCCGGCGGCCTCGGCGGCGCACGCGGTCGGCTCGTCGGCGGCGACCACGACGACCTCCTCGACGACGGGCGCAATCGCCGCGATGGCGGCGCCGACCGTCCGCGCGCACGATTTGGCGGGCAGGCAGGCGGAAGCCGGTGCGCGCTCGATGCGGAAGTCGGCGTGGTGGAAGGTCTTCACGCGCGCCTATCGTGGCATGCACCCGTGGCCGTCACCCGCCAGCGACACCCGTGGACCGACCTGCTCGACTCCGGGCGCTCCGACGAGCGCCTCGTCCGCGAGGCCTTCGAGGGCGGCACGCCGGCGCGCCTGGTCGACCCGCCGCCGCTGCACCCGCGGCTGCTCGAGGCGCTGGCGCGCACGGGCGTCGAGCAGCTCTACGAGCATCAGGCCGCGGCCGTCGAGGCGGCGATGACCGGTCCGTTCGTCGTCACCACCGGGACGGCGTCGGGCAAGTCGCTGTGCTTCAACCTGCCGACGCTGCACGCGCTGCTGAGCAAGCCCACGGCGCGCGCGCTGTACCTGTACCCGACCAAGGCGCTCGCCCAGGACCAGGCGCGGGCGCTGAACGCGTTCGGGCTGACGCGCCAGGTGCGCCCGGCGATCTACGACGGCGACACGCCGCGCGAGCAGCGGCGGGCGATCCGCGAGCGCGCCAACATCGTGCTGACGAACCCCGACATGCTCCACGTCGGGATCCTGCCCAACCACCGCTACTGGGACCGCTTCCTCGCCCAGCTCGAGGTCGTCGTCGTCGACGAGGCGCACGTGTACCGCGGCGTGTTCGGCTGCCACGTCGCCAACGTGCTGCGCCGCCTGCGACGGCTCGCGCCCGGCGTGCGCATCTACCTCGCCAGCGCCACCGTCGCCAACCCGGTCGAGCTCGCCGAGCGCCTGACCGGCCTCGACGACATCACGCTCATCGACCGCGACGGCTCCCCGCAGCCGCGCCGCCAGATCGCCATGTGGAACCCGCCGATCGTCGACGAGGCGCTCGCGGCGCGGCGCAGCGCGCTCGGCGAGGCGGCCGACCTGCTCGCCGACCTGCTGCGCGGCGGCGCGCGGACGATCTGCTTCGTCAAGTCGCGCCGGGGCGTGGAGCTGCTCGCCAAGCTCGCTTCCGATGTCGTACCCGAGTACGAGTCCGCGATCGCCCCGTACCGCGCCGGCTATACCCCGCAGCAGCGACGCGAGATCGAGGCGCGCCTGGTCAGCGGCGAGCTGCGCTGCGTGGTCACCACAGATGCGCTGGAGCTCGGCATCGACATCGGCGCCCTGGATGCGTGCGTGGTCGTCACCTTCCCGGGGACCGTGGCCTCGCTGCGCCAGATGTGGGGGCGCGCCGGGCGCCGCGGGCACGGGCTGGCGGTCTACGTCGCCGGCGAGGACGCGCTCGACCAGTTCTTCTGCCGCCACCCCGAGCAGTTCCTCGAGCGCCCGGTCGAGGCCGCGATCCTCGACCACCGCAACGACGACGTGTTCCGCGCGCAGCTCGTCTGCGCGGCGCACGAGGCGCCGCTGGGCGACGAGGACGACGAGGTCTTCGGTCCCGAGTGGCGCGAGCAGGCGCGCGTGCTCGTCGCCGCCGGCGAGCTCGTCGAGCGCCGCGGCCGGTTCGTGCTGCGCCACCCGCAGGACTACCCCGCCGCGCGCGTCTCGCTGCGGTCGGCCTCGCCCGACAGCTTCGCCGTCGTCGACGTGAGCTCGGGCGAGCTGCTGGGGACGGTCGAGGCGGCGCGGGCGTTCACGACGGTGCACGACGGCGCCATCTACCTGCACCAGGCGCGCTCGTACGAGGTCGCGCGGCTGGAGGTCGAGGAGCGGCGCGCGCTCGTGCAGCCGTTCAGCGGCAACTGGTACACGCAGCCCAAGAAGGAGACCGACACGTGGGTCGAGCGGGTGCTCGAAAAGCGCTCGGTGCTCGGCGTCGAGCTCTCGTTCGGGATCGTGAGCGTGAGCGAGACGGTGCTCGCCTACCAGCGCAAGCGGCTGCCCGACCACGAGGTCATCGACCTGCAGGCGCTCGACCTGCCGACGACCGAGTTCTCGACGCAGGCGCTGTGGTGGGAGCTGCCCGACGAGCTGCTCTCCGAGTTCCCTCGCGAGGCGCTGCTCGGCGCGCTGCACGCCGCCGAGCACACGCAGATCGCCGTGCTGCCCCTGCTGGCGATGTGCGACCGCTGGGACATCGGCGGCCTGTCGACGAACCTGCACCCGCAGACCGGGCGCGCGACGGTCTTCATCTACGACGGGCACCCGGGCGGCGTGGGGATCACGCGGCGCGGCTTCCACGAGTTCGACGTGCTGACCGCCGACGCCTGGCGGCTGATCTCCGAGTGCCCGTGCAAGGACGGCTGCCCGTCGTGCGTGCAGTCGCCCAAGTGCGGCAACCTCAACGAGCCGCTGCACAAGCGCGGCGCGCTCGAGCTGCTCGGACGGATGCTCGAGCGCGGCTGAGCGCCGCTGCGGAGGTTCGCTTGGACGAACCTCCACACCGCGGGCCGGAAAACTGCAGTTTGCGGGGTGATCGGCCGACGACGAGGCCGACATGCGCCTTTCGCTCGCCCTCGCCGTTCTCCTCCTCGCCGCTCCCGCGTCCGCCTTCGGCTCCGCCGGCGGCGCCGCCTACCCGACGCCGGTCGGCGGCGCCGCGTACGGCGCGCCGTCGACCTCGCGGCCGACGATCGGCCGGTTCACGGTGCCGGCGCACGTGCGCGAGGGGCGCCTGCCGCGGGTGCGCTATCGCGTCGACGAGCTCGGCGTCGCGGGGGTGCGGGTGCGGATCGCCGTCCTGCCGCTGCGCGGGAACGCCGCGCCGCTGAGCGTCGACCTCGGCCGCCGGCCGGTGGGCTCGACCGAGGACGTGCGCTGGCCGCGGGAGACGAAGCTCGCCGCGGGGCGTTACCTCGTGCGCTTGCACGCCGTCGACGACCTCGGCCGGACGCTGGTGCGCCAGGCGCACGCATCCGGGCGCGCGACGCTCACGGTGCTGCCGGCGCCGAAGCCGAAGCCCAAGTCCGCGCCCGTCACCAAGCCCGCGCCGGCCGCCGCCGCCCCGGCGCCCGCGCCGGCTGCGACCCCGCCCGCCCCTGCCTCACCTACGCCGGCAGCGGGCTCGGGCGGCGCCTTCCCGGTTGCCGGCCCGCACACCTACGGCGACGTCTTCGGAGCGCCGCGCAAGGGCTACACGCACCAGGGCCAGGACGTCCTCGCGGCCGAGGGCACCCCGATCGTGGCGCCGCTCGCGGGCACGATCACGGTCGCCGCCTACCAGGCCGCAGGGGCCGGTTACTACCTCGTCGAGCACGCCGCCGACGGCCGCGACTTCCTCTTCGCCCACTGCCAGGAGAGCTCGTTCGCCGTCGCCCAGGGCGCGTCCGTCAGCGCGGGCCAGCCGCTGTGCCGCGTCGGCCACACCGGCGACGCGACCGGCCCGCACCTGCACTTCGAGATCTGGGTCGGCGGCTGGCATGTCGGCAACGGCGCGCCCGTCGATCCGCTGCCGCAACTCAAGGCCTGGGAGAGCTGAAACGAACGCGCGCGCCGTGGGACGCTTGGACAACCATGCCCGGTCACGTCCCCGTCCGCGCGCTGTTCGAGAGCCATCTCACCGTCAGCGACCTTCCCCGGTCGCTTGCCTTCTACCGCGACGTCGTGGGCCTGCCGGTCGCGCTCGAGGTCCCCGAGCGCGGCGCCGCCTTCCTCTGGATCGGCGAGGCCGGCCGGTCGCTGCTCGGCCTCTGGTCGCTCGGCTCGGCACCACTCGGGATGACGCTGCACATCGCGTTCGACACCGCGCTCGACGACGTGCTCGAGGCGCCCAGCCGGCTCCGGGCGCACGCGGTCATCCCGCTCTCCTTCTTCGGCGCGGAGACGGACGAGCCGAGCGTCATCGCGTGGATGCCGGCCGCGTCGGTCTTCTTCCGCGACCCCGACGGCCACCTGCTCGAGTACCTCGCGATGCTCGACGCCGAGCCCCGCCCAGACCTCGGAATCATCGCGTGGTCGGAGTGGCAGCGCGCGCTAGGCTGAGCGCGCTTGCGGCGAGATAGCTCAGTTGGTAGAGCACACGACTGAAAATCGTGGTGTCCCCGGTTCGAGTCCGGGTCTCGCCACTCAGGAAAGCCCCGCTAATCACCTGATCAGTCGGTGATGCTGCCGGCGCTGAGGTTGGCGACGGTTGCGGTCATGGCACCGGCGCGGTCGGAGGCGATGAAGGCGGCGGTGTCGGCGAGTTCGGCGAGGGTGGGGAGCCGCTTGAGCAGCGTGCCCTGTTCGAGGATTGCCTGGAACTGGGCGGGGGTGACACCGGCGGCCGGGCCCGCCGTGGCGAAGTTCGCCTCGATGAGCGGGGTCTCCGGGATCGCATGGGAACGCAGGCAGACCACCCGGATGCCGGCTGGTCCCACCTCGAGGGCCAGCGAACGCGAGAACGCCTCGACGGCGGCCCAGCCCGGTGCCGCCCCGCCGATCAGGCGAGCCGGCAGCCGGCCGGGAACGGCGGTCAGTGTCAGGATCACACCCGAGCCCTGGCCGCTCATGCGCCGCGCCGCGGCGGTCGCGGTGATGAAGTTGGAGCTGGTGTAGAAGGCGATGGGGCGGGCGAAGGCGTCGGCGGCCAGCTCCGTCAGCGGTATGCGGTCGGGCGCGGGGCCCGGGCCGATGGCGTTGAACGAGATGTCAACACCTCCCGCTCTCTCGACCACGGTGTTGAGGTGCTCCTCCACGGCTTTCTCGTCAAGAGCGTCAACTTGTGCTGTCTCAGCGAGGCCGCCGGCAGCAACAATTTCCTTGGCGACAGCATCCACCTTCGCCAAGTTGCGTCCGGTCAGGAAAAGCCTTGCCCCCTCGCGTGCGAAAGCCCGGCCGACGGCGCCGCCGATCGCGCCCCCCGCGGCATAGATCACGGCGTTCTTGTTTTGAAGCAGCATGTCCGTTCAGACACCGGCGGCGGCGAGAACGGAACGGTTTCGGTCCGTTCCGGGACGAGGTGGTGTCCTTACCGGTGATGACCGGCGACACGACAGGCGGCGAGGCCGTGCTCGCACGGGCGCGCGCGGGCGACGAGGAGGCGTTTCGCGAGCTCACCGAACCCCACCGGCGCGAGCTGCAGCTGCACTGCTACCGCATCCTCGGCTCGGTGCAAGACGCCGAGGACATGGTGCAGGAGACGCTCCTGGCCGCTTGGCGGAGCCTCGAAGCGTTCGAGGGCCGCGCGTCCGTGCGCTCCTGGCTTTACCGGATCGCGACCAACCGCTGTCTGAACGCGCTGCGCGCCCGATCGCGCCGCCCCAGGGAGGTACCAGCGATGCGTGACCCGCTTGAGCCCACTGGCCGGACCGAGCCGGTCTGGCTCGAGCCATACCCCGACGTGCTGCTCGAGGACATCCCGGACCGCTCCGCCGGGCCGGCGGCGCGGTATGAGGTCAGGGAGTCGATCGAGCTTTCGTTCATCGTCGCCCTCCAGCACCTGCCGCCCCGCCAGCGCGCGGCGCTGGTGCTCGGCGACGTGCTCGGCTACCGCACCGCCGAGGTCGCCGAGATGCTCGACACCGGCGAGGCCTCGGTCAAGGGCGCCCTGCAGCGCGCCCGCGCGACGCTCCGAGCGCGGCTGCCGGCCAACGACCGAGAGCGCGCGCCACTGCCGAACTCGGCCAGCGAGCGCCGGCTGGTCGGGCGCTTCGCCGACGCCGCCCAGAGCGGTGACGTCGACGCGATGGTCTCGCTGCTCACCGACGACGCCCTGCTCACGATGCCGCCGCAGCCGCTCGAGTACCAGGGGCACGACGCAATCGCTGCCTTCCTGCGGCACCGGGCCGAGCTGCGCGGCGCGCCGCTGCGTGTCGTGCCGACCCGGGCCAACACCCAACCGGCCTTCGGCTGCTACCTCCCGGACGCGCACGCTGCGATCGACCGCCCCTACGGGCTGTTCGTGCTGACGCTCGAGGGCGACGCGATCGCGGCGATCACCTGGTTCACCGACACCGGCGTCTTCCGCCACTTCGGGCTTCCACGGACGCTGCCCAGCCTCTGAGGCTCGTGTGGTATCACGACGCCGATGCAGCGCGGGTAGCTTGCGCGAGGTGGGGTATCACATCCTGCACGCGGAGGCGGCGTTCTGGCGGCCCTCCCGGTTGATGGGCGTTGACAACTGCGACCTCGCAGCCCAGCTCGCCGCGCCCGGGCTCGGTGCGCGGCTATGGCGTCTGCGCCCTGGCCAAGCCAACACCCGCCACCGGCACAGGACGCAGACCGAGGTCTACGTGCTGCTCGAAGGCCGCGGCCGCCTGCGCGTCGACGGGGAACTGCTGACGCTGACCCCGATGTCGGCCGTCGCCGTCGACCCCGAGAGCGTCCGACAAGTGTTCAACGACACGGCCGCCGACCAACTCTGGCTCATCATCGGCGCCCCCGCGGAGCCGGCACCAACCGAAGACGACATCCCGTACATGTATCCAGACGGCGCCAAGGCCCTACCGCCGGAACTGGCCGGCGAGCCGCCGGCCGCAGCATCCGGGGGCGAACAGGGGTAGCGCCGACGCACGTGGCGCGGCGGACACCGGGCGAGCGGCCATCTCGCCCGGTGCCACCGACGATCGAGCTGGCCGCGCCTCAGCGGATGCGATACACGACCTCGCAGGCCCTGACGCGTCGCCGCTCATTGCGGTTGATGCGGACCTTGTCGCGCCCGGCGCCGCAGATGATCGCTCGCGCGGCGGGCCCGGCGACCGCGGTGTTGATGGCGTCGGCGCCCGGACCGCCGTTGACCCGGTCGCGCCCATAGCCCGCGTTGATCGTGTCGCCACCGCTGCCTCCGAGCAGCCGATCGGCGCCGGACCCACCGTCAAGGGCGTCGTTGCCGGAGCCGCCGAGCAGCCGATCGTTGCCAAGGGCGCCCGACAGGACGTCGCGTCCCGCTCCACCGTCGACGCAGTCGTCGCCACGGCCCGTCGAGACGTGGTCGTTGCCCGCAAGAACCACGATGCGGTCGCTGCCGTTCGTCCCCGTTATGAGGTCACGCCGCGTCGTGCCGATGATCGCGTAGGCGGGACCGGAGCCCGTCAGGCAGCCGCCACCGACCCGGCGCCGCGCGGTGGACAGCTCGACGACGTGCCCGCCCGTCGGTCCGTCGAAGGCCCGCCCGACCGTGACGTCATTGTCTGTCGTGTTCTCCTCGGTGTGCGCCCGGATGACGCATTCCCCCCGGTCAGAGTCGTACGTCGCGCCCGATGGACAGATGCGTGCAGGCATCTGCGCGCCGTTGCTCCCTTCGGTCGCTCGACGAACGGCGTCGCCGGCGGCCAACGTTGCGCCAGACGCCGCGCAGGCGTCTCCGCCGGCGACCGCTTCGGCGAGCACGGCCTGAGCGCCCGGTGTCTCGATGACCACCGCGCGTCGAGCGACCGTTCCGTCGTGTTCGACGACGTCGTTCAAGCGCACGGTGCCGACCAGGTCGAGGCTGACCGTCAGGGGCTCGCCACCGGGTGGCACCGCGATGTCCTGCCCGTTGATCCGCAGCGCCTTGACGTCCGAGTAGCCCTCGAGCGCGGTCGTCCCGTCAGAGCACCGGCCGAGCGAGACCGACTTCAACCCTTCTGCATCGACGGCAAGCCCGGGCAAGCGTACCGCCGCGCGAGACGCCTGAGCCATCGAGCCGATCGTCGGCCCGTCCGTCAAGTCCGTCACGGCGGTCGCTTCCTGCGTTTCCAGCGGGCCGACCGCCGTCGAGCTCACCGCAACGGCGCTCTGCCGCGTGCACGGGGCCTGCTGATCATTGGCCCGAACCGGCTCGACGGTGCTGGTGATGGGCGACAGGGCCAGAACACGCGCGACGGAGGCGCGGCACTGCGCGTCACCTGCATACGCAGTCGCGGCGTTGACGGCGCCCGCGACGAGGCCGGCGACGAACACCGCGAGGAGTCGCGCGCGAGGAACTGATGAGGGCATGGAGTCCTCCGGTCAGCGCCGGCCTCTCCACACCGGCAAGGTCTTCAGCTCCCGCGCTTCTCACCCCGCGGT
>VAWY01000160.1 GCA_005888335.1 Actinomycetota bacterium | reverse complement strand
CAACAAGAAGGACGCGGCGGACACCGTGGCCAAGGTCGTCGCCGACGCCGAGGCTGGCACGCTGAACGAGCCCGCGCAGCCTGACGCGGAGGCGACGGCCGCGTGGCTGCTGGAGCGCGCGCCCGACGCGGTGACCTGGCAGGGCTGGCAGGCGATCGACGAGCAGGAGCGCACCGCGGGCGAGCCGAAGGGGCGCCCTCGCGTCAAGCTCACGCGGCTCGACGACCTCGTCGCGGCCTCGCGATCCGCCGCCGCCTCGCGCTGACCGCTCGGCTCACGACGGCGGCTGAGGGCCTTCGGGCAGCGGCAGGTTCTGCAGGCGCAGCTGGCCCTTGGCGACGAGCTTGCCGTCGTTGATGCGCGTGATCGAGACCTGCCAGAGCTGCTGCGTGCGGCCCTGGAAGATCGGCTCGGCGACGACCTCGACGTCGGCGACGGTCACCGGCCGCAGGAAGTCGGTCGTGTTGCTGGTGCCGACCGCGTACATGCCGCGATCGGCGACCGCGGCGCACGCGCCCGCGCTGGCCAGGCCCTCGACGGCGGTGGCGTAGATGCCGCCGTGGACGATCCCGAACGGCTGATGGTGCGCCTCGTTGAGCGAGAGCGTCGCCCGCGCGCGGGCGCCCGACATCTCGTGGATGCGGAAGTTCGCCGAGCGGCGGAACTCCTCGATGATCGCCCCGGAGGGCATCGGCTCGATGAGGCCGGGCTGTGCGTCGGACACCGCCGGAACGGTAGCCGAGCTACGGCAGGCGTCCAGCGAAGGCGGCGATGGCGGCGACCACGGCGTCCGGCTGCTCGAGGTGCGGGCTGTGGCCGCCGGGCACGACGAGGCGCTCGACGGGCCCGCGCACGCGCGCCTCGATGCGCTCGAGCTGGTCGAGCGTCCCGTACGGGTCGTCGGCGCCCTGGATGAGCAGCGTCGGCGCATCGACGCGCTCGGCGTCGGACTCGAGGCTCCAGCTGCGGAACGCGGGATCGAGCCACACGTCGCACCAGCCCCAGAAGGCGGCGTCGGGGTCGTCGTGGTGGCGGGCCATGCGGTCGCGCAGGCCGTCGTCGATGTAGGCGGCGCGCGTCTGGCGGATGGCCTCGACCGTGACCTCCTCGACGACCACGTGGGGCGCCAGGAGCGCGAGCCCGGCGACCGGATGGTGACCGGCGTGGATGAGCGCGATCGAGCCGCCGTCGCTGTGGCCGACGAGCAGCGGCTCGGCGGCGTCGAGCTGCGCAAGCAGCTCGGGGAGCACGTCGAGCGCCTCCTCGTGGAAGAAGGCCGGCGTGCGCGGCGCCGGCGGCGGTTCGGAGCGTCCGTGGCCGAAGCGCGAGAACGCCAGGACCCGCCGGCCCGTCGCCGCCTGCAGGCGCTGCGGGAAGTCGCGCCACAGGGCGACCGACCCGAGGCCCTCGTGCAGGAGGACCAGCGGCCGGCGTGCCGGATCGCCGGCCAGCTCGGCGGCCTCGATGCGCCGGCCGCCGACCGTCACGGCGCGTGCGCCCACCGCGGTCATGCCGTCACCTCGACGACGAGCGCCGCGCCGCTGTCACCGGCCGCGCAGCCGGTGAAGAGACCGCGTCCGCCGCCGCGCGCCTCGAGCGCGTACAGCAGCTCCACGACGCCCCGCGCGCCGGTCGGGCCCCAGGGATGACGGTGTCGGTGAAACGCAAGGTGCTCCAGGTCGGGCGGCCGTTCAGCAGCCGGTCGCAAAATGATCGTCAAACAAACGTCATACGTCAGCCCATGAGACTCTATGCCACTATCACTTGACGTACGTCACGGGGACGTATTAGCTTTGGGCCGTGTCGCCCGAGGCTCGCGTCGTGGCCTCGGATCACTCTTGAGGAGAGGAAGACGATGCCCCAGACCGACTACGTGATCGTCGGTGCCGGGTCGGCGGGCTGCGCCCTGGCGGCGCGCCTGTCCGAAGATCCCGACGTCCATGTCACCGTCCTCGAGGCGGGTGGTCCCGACACCGCCGAGGCGATCTCGGTGCCGGCTGCCTGGCCGACGCTGTGGGGCACCGAGGTCGACTGGGCCTACGAGACGACTCCGCAGCCGGGCAGCTCCGGCCAGGTCCACCAATGGCCGCGTGGCCGCGTGCTCGGGGGCTCGAGCAGCCTCAACGGGATGGTCTACATCCGCGCGAACCCGCAGGACTGGGACGTGTGGGCGTACGAGGGTTGCGCCGGGTGGGACTACGCCTCGCTGCTGCCGGTCATGAAGCGCATGGAGCACGTCCCCGAGGGCAACCCGGCGTTCCGGGGTGTCGGGGGGCCGATCGAGCCGCGCCCGGCCGCCAAGCCCAACCCCATCTCGGTGGCGTTCGTCGAGGCTGCGCGCGAGCAGGGCTACCCCGTCACCGACGACTTCAACGGCGAGCGCTTCGAGGGCGCCGGCTTCCACGACCTCCTCATCAAGGACGGCCGGCGCACGAGCGCCGCGGCGACGTACCTGCACCCGGCGAGCGGGCGCCCGAACCTCGACGTGGTCACCGGCGCGCGCGTCGCCAAGGTCCTCACCGTCGGCGACCGGTGCACCGGCGTCGACTACATCCAGGACGGCGCGACCCGCCAGCTCCTGGTCGAGCGCGAGGTCATCCTCTCCGCGGGCGCCATCGACTCCCCGGCGATCCTCCTGCGTTCGGGCATCGGCCCGGCACCCGACCTCGACGAGCTCGGCGTCGAGTCGGTCGTCGACCTGCCCGGAGTCGGGCGCAACCTGCACGACCACCTCCTGATGGGCGTGCTCTGGGAGGCCAGGCAGCCGGTCCCGCCGCCCGAGTACAACCTCGCCGAGTCCTCGATGTTCCTCCGGAGCCATCCGGACAAGGTCGTGCCGGACCTGCACTTCATGTTCATCCACGTCCCGTTCCACCTGCCGACCTACTCCGTGCCGGAAGGGTCGTGGACGATCGCCGTGGGGCTCGTGCGGCCCGCGAGCCGCGGCAGCGTGCGGCTGCGCTCGACCTCCCTGGAGGACAAGCCGCTGATCGACCCCGCCTACCTCACCCAGGACGCCGACGTCGAGGCGATGGTCCGCGGCACGAAGCTGGCACGCAAGCTCGCCGGCGCCGTCGCCTTCGACCCGTGGCGTGGCCCTGAGGTGCTCCCGGGCGAGGCCGTCCAGACGGACGCCGAGCTCGAGGACTTCGTGCGCCACGCGGCCGGCACGTACTACCACCCGGTCGGAACGTGCCGCATGGGCGTCGGGCCCGACGCCGTCGTCGACCCGTCGCTGCGCGTCCGCGGTGTGCGCGGCCTTCGCGTCGCCGACGCGTCGGTGATGCCGTCGATCGTCTCCGCGAACACGAACACGGCGGCGATGATCATCGGTGAGCGGGCCGCCGATCTGGTCCGAGCCACCGCCCCCTCCCCCGTGTCCGCTGGTCGCGTCGTCGTCGGCGCGTAGCTCGCGCCCCGCTGCGCTGACGGCGCCGGCGGCTCCTGTCGTGAGCAGCCGGCGCCGTCGGCGCTGCTCGTCGCTCTAGAGTTGCGGCCCCAGTGTCGACCGCGTCATAGGAGTGCCCCCGCCGCCCCGACCCGGGCTCGGCGTGGTGCTGCGCGAGTGGGGCCGGATCGGCTGCATCGGCTTCGGCGGACCGCCGACCCACATCGCGCTCCTGCGCGAGCTGTGCGTCGACCGCAAGCGCTGGCTGACGCCCCACGACTTCGAGGACGCCGTCGCCGTCTGCAATCTGCTCCCCGGGCCGGCGTCGACACAGCTGGCCATCTACTGCGCCTGGCGCATCCGCGGTCGAGCCGGGGCGCTCGCCGGCGGTGGCGCCTTCATCGTGCCCGGGCTCATCATCATCCTCGCCCTCGCCGCCGCGTTCCTCGCCGGGTCGCCGCCACGCTGGGTCAAGGGCGCGGGCGCTGGCGCGGGCTCCGCGGTGGCTGCCGTCGCGATCCACGCCGGCGCGAGCCTGCTACCCGCCAGCTGGCGCCGCGCACGACGCGCGAGCCGAGCCCGGTGGGCGGCCTACCTCGCCGCCGGAGCCGTCGCGGCCGCGACCATCGGTCCCTGGCTGGTGCTCGTCCTGCTCGGCTGCGGCACCGTCGAGGTCGCCGCGGCCGTCGTCCACCGAGACCGCGCCCGATCGTACGCCGCCGTGCCGACGGCGCCGCTCGGGCGCGGTGGTCATGGGCGGCGGGCTTCTCTCGCTCGCCTGGGTGGCCTTCAAGGTCGGCGCGCTGTCCTACGGCGGCGGCTTCGTGATCGTCCCGCTGATGCAGTCAGACGCTGTCAACCACTACCACTGGCTGACCAGCGGGCAATTCCTCAACGCCGTCGCGCTGGGCCAGGTCACCCCGGGCCCGGTGGTCCTGACGGTCGCCGTCGTGGGCTACGGCGCAGCCGGCATCGGCGGCGGTCTGCTCGCCGCCGCGGTCGCGTTCTCACCCTCGTTCGCATTCATCCTGTTCGGCGCGCCGCACTTCGGCCGGCTCCGCCACGACCGCCGGGCACGCGCGTTTCTCGACGGGGCCGGGCCCGCCGCCATCGGGGCGATCCTCGGCTCCGCGATCCCCCTCGCACGCGCCCTCCCCGAAACCTGGCAGTACGCCGTGCTCGCCGGTGCAGCGGCGCTGCTGCTCGCGCTGCGGCGAGGTGTCGTTGTCACCCTGCTGACCGCAGCCGGCGCGGGAACCGTCATCTCGCTGGCCGGCGCACCGCTACCGAGCTGAATCGGAGAGCGTTCAGGATGCCTCGACGGCCGCCTTGACCGCCTTGCCGAAGTCGTCCGCACCCTTCCGCGCGAAACGCAGCGCCAACGGGGCGATCAACTTGCCCAGGCCATGCCCCTCGAGGACGTTGTAGATCGTGACCCGCGTCCCGCTGCCTTCGCGCGCGAGGTCGTAGCCCCCGTCGGGTGCCGTCACGAGGTTCTTGGAGACCTCCGCCCAGCGGATCCGCGTGGGCGGGTCGAACTCGGTGAGCTTGAACTCGCGCCTGGTCTTCACGCCGGCATCCTTGACCGTGCTCGCGTACACGGTCCCGACCCCCGTCGGCCCATCCGTCGTCTTGGCGATCTCAAGAACCCTCGGGCTGAACTTCGGATCGTTCTCACCATTCGCGAGAAACGCGAAGACCTCATCGATCGGACGGTCGATCACGACCGTCGCCTCGAACCGACCCGCCATGCGGCCTCCTTCGGTGGATTGAGCGTGGGCCTCCGACGCCGCAGGATCATCTCAGGGCGGCCGGCCGAGCGCCCCATCCGGGGCCTCGGTCGCGCTCAGACCGCCAGCGCCAGCTCCCGGCGGGGCAGCGGGCTGCGGCCCCAGCGGGCGCGCTCGGCGTAGTCCATGAGCCGGTCGAAGTAGGCGCTCAGCGGCGCCGGGCGCACGCCGGCCGGCGCCAGCAGCCCGCGCGTCTGGTGGTCGTCGAAGCGCAGGCGCAGCCCGAAGTACGGGAAGTACACGCGCGCACGATCGAGCGCCCCCTGCTGCGCCTCGGGCAGCGGGGCGGCCAGCGCCAGCGCCAGGCGCTCGGGCGGCACGACGACGGGCTCGGGCACGCCGAAGCGCCGCGACGCGAGCTCGATGATCTCGCCGACCGTGCTCGCCTGGTCGGCGGCCACGACGTGGTACGTCGCCGCCGGCGCGTCCTCGAGCGCGACGATCGCGTCGGCGACATAGTCGACCGAGACGACGTCGACCGGGGCGTCCGACACCGCCGGGATGACCGGCAGGCGCCCGCTTGCGAACATCTGCAGCGGCCAGTACAGGACGTTGAACGCGCGCGTCCACCCGGTCGCGTGCTCACCGACGACGATGCTCGGGCGCACGATCTGCAGCGGCAGCGGCGCCGGCCACGACCGAAGCAGCGCCTCGGCCTCGTGCTTGGTCTGCTCGTAGGTGTTGCGGAAGCGGCGCCCGGCGCCGGGGTCGTCCTCGGTGAAGACCCCGTCGTGCTCGCCGGCGACGTACGCCGTCGAGACGTGGACCAGGCGCCGCAGCCCATCGCCGCGCGCGCCGCACAGCTCGGCCAGCTCCGCCATCCGCCGCGCGCCGGCGACGTTGACGGCGCGCGCCTCGGCCAGCGGCTGCTCGAAGCTCACCGACGCCGCGCAGTGCACGACCTCGCTGACCCGGCGCGCGAGCTCCTCGCGGTCCGCGGGCCCGAGCCCGAGCGCGGGCCGCGCGAGGTCGCCGGCCACGGCGGTGCAGCGGTCCGCGTACGCCTCGGCGACCCCCGGCTCGTAGAGCTCGTCCAGCACCGCGCGCAGGCGGGCCTCGGCCTCCCGCGAGCTGCCCGCGCGGACCAACGCGACCAGCGGACGCTCCGTGCGCTCGAGGTAGCGGGCGAGGACCGCGGCCCCGACGAATCCGGTCACCCCGCTGAGCAGGATGGCGTCCGTTTGACGGTGCGAGTCGAGGCGAAGCGGGGCGGCTACGGGGGTCACGGAGTCCTCCTTGTCCGGGGGGCGGTCGAGCGGCGATGGTCGCGCCGGCGTCCCCTTGACACCCAGGGACAGGCGGTCGGAACCGGCGTCCCGCCGCGTCGACCGGCGGGCGACCTCGCTCGCGGCCCGAGAGGACACAGCATCCGGATACACGCGGGGTAAAGCGTCTGTTAGCGCGCCCACGGGGCGGCGCAGGGTCATACTGGGCTCATGCTGACGGCGCGGTCGCAGCGTGCAGGTGAGACCGCCGTTGGAGCGAGCGAGCTGCCTGCGTTCGAAGCGGTGGCCGCGACGCTCGCGCGCCTCGGCGTCGACACCGCGTTCGGCGTCCTCGGGAGCGGCAACTTCCGGCTCGCCGAGCGGCTCACGAGCCGCCACGCGGTGAGGTATCACTGGGCTCGTCACGAGACCTCCGCGGTCACGATGACCGACGCCTGGGCGCGCGTGACCGGGCGTCTCGGCATCTGCACCGTTCATCAGGGCCCTGGCCTCACCAACGCGATGACCGGACTCGCCGAGGCCGCGAAGGCCCGGACTCCGCTGCTGGTCGTGGCGGGCGAGGTGGCGACGACGGCGGTCGCCGTCAACCAGCGCATCGATCAGGATCGCCTTGCCCGCGCTGCCGGGGCGCAGGCTGAGCGCGTGATCCGCGGCCGGACCGCCGTGCGCGACACGCTGAGGGCGTGCCGGCGAGCGTTGGCGGAGCGCGTGCCCGTGGTCCTCTCCTTCCCGATCGACGTGCAGGACGAGCGGTGCGGCGCGCCCCCGGGAGACCTGGCCGTCGGCTCGCCCGCGCCCGCCGAGCCGTCCCGCCGCGCGATCGCGGCCGTCGCGGATCTCGTTGAGCACGCCCGGCGTCCGCTCGTGCTCGCGGGCCGTGGTGCCGTGCTGGCCGGCGCTCGCCGTCCGCTGGAGGAGCTTGCCGACCGCATCGGCGCGCTGCTCGCCACCTCTGCGCCCGCTCACGGGCTCTTCGCCGGAAGCCCGTGGAGCCTCGGCATCTCGGGCGGGTTCGCCTCGCCGCTGGCGCAGGAGCTTCTCCCGCAGGCCGACGTGGTGCTCGCCTTCGGCGCGAGCCTCAATGCCTGGACCACGCGGCGCGGCGAGCTGATCGGCGCGCACGCACGCGTCGTGCAGTTCGACAGCGAGCCGGCGGCGCTGGCCGCGCACCGGCTCGACGCCGCCGCTGTCCTGGGCGACGCCGGCGCCGCGGCGAGAGCGCTGGAGGCCGAGGTCGAGCGCCGCGCCGTGCAGGCGGGCCCTCGCCGCTGGGACCTCGACGCCGACGCGCTGCGCGACCCCGGCTGGCGGATCATCGACGAAAGCAGCCAGGGGACGGTCGATCCGCGGGCGCTGCTGATCCGCCTGGACGCCAAGCTGCCGGCGCAGCGAACGCTCGCGACGGACGCCGGCCACTTCCAGGGCTTCCCGCCGATGCACCTGCGCGTGCCCGACGCCCAGGGCTTTGTCATGACGCAGGCGTTCCAGTCGATCGGGCTGGGGCTGGCGACGGGGATCGGCGCGGCCGTCGCGCGGCCCGATCGCCCCGCGGTCGCCGTCGTCGGCGACGGGGGGCTGATGATGTCGCTCGGCGAGCTGGACTCGGCCGCCGCCCAACGGCTCGCGCTGCTCGTCGTCGTCCTCGACGACGGCGCGTACGGGGCCGAGGTGCATCACTTCGGGCCGATGGGCGAGAGCACCGCGCTGGTCGAGTTCGGCCCGCGCGACTTCGCCGGCGTGGCGCGGGCGCTCGGGATGCCCGCGCAGGTCGTGCGCTCGCTCGACGACCTCGACGCCGGCCCGCTCGACGACTGGACCCGCGAGCCGGCCGGGCCGTTCGTGCTCGACTGCAAGGTCGACCCGCGGATCCGCGCGGAGTGGCTGCAGGAGGCCTTCCGCGGAGGCGCCTGATGGCCGGCCTCGCCGTCGATCAGCCCGGCGCCGCGCCGCATCTTCACGGCCGCCTCGACGACGACGCGGAGGCGACCACCGCCTTTCTGGCGCACGGCGCCCGGCTGCTCGAGCGCCTTCCCCCGCGCGCCCGTCGCGACGAGGCGCAGCAAGCCGCCGCGACTGCGCTCGCCGGCACGCTGAACGACGCGCGCGAGCGCTTCCTGCGCGCCCACGCCGAGGAGGTCTACGAGACGCTCACCGACGGGCTGTCGCGTGCGGTCCGCGTCGAGGAGCTGCTGGAGCGCGCAGCCGAGCGCTACCCCGGCCTCGTGCCGACGGCCGCGACCGTCGCGGCTGAGCGCGAGCACATGCAGGGCGACAAGGACGGCGCCGAGATCGCCCAGGGCCTGCTGCTCGCGCACGTGCTGTCGGTCCCGCGCGCGGGCGCGCACCTGATCTGGGCGATGCAACGGCCGACGCCCGAAGCGCTCGAGCGCCTCGAGCAGTTCCGCGCCACCGGCGCGCTCGAGCTCGGCAAGGTGCGCGTGCGCCGGGAGGGTCCGGCCGGGGTCCTCGAGCTGTGCAACCCCCGCCATCTCAACGCCGAGGACGACTCGACGATCCCGCCGACGGAGGTCGGCGTCGACCTGCTGCTGCTCGACCCAGACGTCGAAGTGGGCGTCTTTCGCGGCGGCGTCGTCGACCACCCGCGCTATGCCGGGCGGCGGATCTTCGGCTCGGGGATCAACCTGACGCACCTGTATCGCGGTCAGATCGCGTTCCTGTTCTACCTCGTGCGCGACCTCGGCTACGTCAACAAGATCTACCGCGGCCTCAGCGGCCCGGAGCACCGCCCGCGCGAGCCCGAGGACACCACCGAGAAGCTCTGGATCGCCGTCGCCGAGACCTACGCGATCGGCGGCGCCTGCCAGCTGCTGCACGTGATGGACCACGTGATCGCCGAGCGCGGCTGCCGGCTCTACCTGCCCGCGCGCCGCGAAGGCATCATCCCGGGGGCCTCGAACCTGCGCCTCCCGCGGTTCGTCGGCGACCGCCTCGCCCGCCAGGCCATCCTCTCGGGCCGCGAGTTCGTCGCCGGCACGCCCGAGGCCGACCTGCTCTGCGACGAGGTCGTCGAGCCGGGCGCCGTGGACGCCGCGATCGCCCGGCGCGTCGAGCTGCTCACCAGCTCGGGGCTCATCAACGCCGCCGCGAACCGCCGCGCGTTGCGGGCGGGCCAGGAGCCGCTCGACCTCTTCCGCTCCTACATGGCCACGTACGCGCGCGAGCAGGCCTTCTGCCACTTCAGCCCCACGCTCGTCCGCAACCTCGAAGAGCACTGGAATGCCCCCAACCGCACGGCGTGAGCTGTGATCCTCGACGACATCGAAACCGCGCCGCGCGAGCGGCTCGAGGCGCTCCAGCTCAAGCGACTGCGGCACACCGTCGACCGGCTCGTGACCGCCGTGCCCAGCAGCCGCGAGCGCTTGCGCGCGAGCGGCGTCGAAGCGGCCGGTGACATCGGCTCGCTCGACGACCTGGTCCGGCTGCCGTTCAGCACGAAGAGCGAGCTGCGCGAGCACTACCCCTTCGGGCTGCTCGCCGTGCCGCGCGAGCAGCTCGTCCGCGTCCACGCCTCCAGCGGGACGCGGGGCAAGCCGACCGTCGTCGGCTATACCGCCGCCGATCTCGAGGCGTGGACCCATGTCATGGCCCGCTGCCTCGCGATGGCCGGCGTCGGGCCAGGCACCGTCGTCCACAACGCCTATGGCTACGGGCTGTTCACGGGCGGGCTCGGCTTTCACCAGGGCGCCGAACGGCTCGGCGCGACCGTCGTGCCGATGTCGTCCGGCATGACCGCCCGACAGGCGATGCTGCTGCGCGACCTCGGGGGACAGGCGTTGTGCTGCACGCCCTCGTACGCCCTGCACATCGCCGAGGCGTTGCGCCAGGCGGGCGTCGGCCCCGACGAGCTCGCGCTCGAGGTCGGCCTCTTCGGCGCGGAGCCGTGGAGCGACGCGATGCGTGCGCAGCTCGAGCAGGAGCTCGGCCTCACCGCGCTCAACGTCTACGGGCTCTCGGAGATCGTCGGTCCGGGCGTGGCCGCCGAGTGCCCGGAGGGCCAGAGCGGCCTGCACGTGAACGAGGACCTCTTTCTCGTCGAGGTCGTCGACCCGGACAGCGGCGAGCGGCTGCCCGCTGGCCGCGAGGGAGAGCTCGTGTTCACGACGTTGACGAAGGAGGCGCTGCCGCTGCTTCGCTATCGCACGAGCGACATCGCGTCCTTGGAGCTGGGGCGGTGCACGTGCGGCAGGACGCTCGCCCGGATCAGCGCACTTCGGGGCCGCCGCGACGACATGCTCATCGTCCGCGGAGTCAACCTCTATCCCTCCGAGGTCGAGCGCGTCCTGCTGACCGTCGACGGGATCGGCGCCCACTATCAGCTCGTGCTGGCGCGCGAGGGAGCGCTCGACGAGCTCGTGGTCCAGTGCGAGCCCGCCGACGAGCGACTCGACCGCGGCGAGCTTGGAGCGCGCGCTGCGGGCGCGCTGCGCGAGGCGACCGGGATCGCCATGCGCGTCGAGCTGCTGGAACCCGGCCGCGTCCCTCGCAGCGAGGGCAAGGCGGTCCGTGTCGTCGACCTGCGCGACGCCGGCGCCCCGGTTGGGACGCCGCGGCGCTGAGCCGCCGCGCGGCAATCAAGTCGAGCGCATTGCGGCCTGGGCGGCGGCGACGCGCGCGACCGGGACGCGGAACGGTGAGCACGACACGTAGTCGATGCCCGAGTGGTGGAAGAAGTCGATCGAGTCCGGGTCTCCCCCGTGCTCGCCGCAGACGCCGAGCTCGAGATCGTGCTTGGTCTCGCGTCCAAGCCAGGCGCCCATGCGCACGAGCTGCCCGACGCCGGGCGTGTCGAGCGTCTCGAACGGCGAGCGGTCGAAGACCTTGCCCTCGATGTATCGCCCCAGGATGCGGCCCTCGATGTCGTCGCGCGAGAAGCCGAGCGCGGTCTGCGTGAGGTCGTTGGTCCCGAACGAGAAGAAGTCGGCCTCGTGGGCGATCTC
Source organism: Actinomycetota bacterium (assembly GCA_005888335.1). Next base: position 1,161 of record VAWY01000160.1, on the reverse strand, counting down.
GTCGGCGCGCACGCAGGCGCGCGGCAGCTCGATCATCGTCCCGACCGAGTAGTCGGTGCCGCGCCGGCATCCGTGCTCGTCGGCGGCGGACCGGATCAGCCCACGCAGCAGCGCCAGCTCGCGGCGGTAGCCGACCAGGGGAACCATGATCTCGGGGTGGACTTCGACGCCGCGCTCGCGCGCGGCGAGCGCCGCGCGGAAGATCGCCCGCAGCTGCATCTCGTAGATCTCGGGATGGAGGACACCGAGCCGCACGCCGCGCGTGCCGAGCATCGGGTTGACCTCCTGCAGGGCGCGGATTCGGTCATGGGCGCGCTCGAGGTCGTCGAGGTCGTCGGAGCGCTCGATACGCGCGCGCTCGAGCCGGTGCTCGATGTCCTTCAACCTCGGGAGGAACTCGTGCAGCGGCGGGTCGAGCAGGCGGATGGTCACCGGCAGGCCGTCCATCGCCTCGAAGAGGCCCTCGAAGTCGCGCTGCTGCAGCGGCAGCAGCTCGTCGAGGGCGGCGCGACGGTCCCCATCGGTGGCCAGGATCGCCCTGACCATCTTCGCGCGGCGGTCGGCGCCGAAGAACATGTGCTCGGTCCGGCACAGGCCGATCCCCTGGGCGCCGAGCTCGCGCGCCCGGCGCGCGTCCTCGGGAGTGTCGGCGTTCGCGCGGACGTCCAGCCGGCGCAGCTCGTCGGCCCAGGCGAGCACGGTCCGGAAGTTCTCGCCCATCTGGGCATCGACGAGCGGCACGTCGTCGGTGGTGATGCGGCCCGTGGTTCCGTCGATGGTCACGACGTCGCCCTCGCGCAGCACGGTTCGGCCGTCGAGGCGCACCTCGCGGGCGCTGACGTCGATCTCCAGCTCAGCGGCGCCCGTGACGGCCGGCACGCCCATGCCACGGGCCACCAGCGCCGCATGGCTGGCCTTCCCACCCTCGGACGTCAGGACGCCCTTCGCCGCGTGAAAGCCGGCGACGTCGTCCGCCTCCGTCGACGGCCGCACGAGGACGACGTCGCGTCCCGCCGCCGCGGCCGCCACGGCGTCCCCCGCGAAGAACACGATCGCGCCCTTGGCCGCGCCCGGCGAGGCGGCGACGCCCGTGGACAGCACGGCGAACTCGGCGCGCGGGTCGAACGTCGGATGCAGCAGCGCGTCGAGCGCCTCCGCGTC
>VAWY01000159.1 GCA_005888335.1 Actinomycetota bacterium | reverse complement strand
CGGCGCCATGGAGCTCCTCGACGTGCACGAGACGTTCCTGCGGATGAACCGCTGCGGCGCCGTGTTCATCGCCGCGCTCAACGGCTCGGCGCTCGGCATCGGCTCAGAGCTCGCGCTGGCCTGCGACTACCGCCTCATGGCCCAGGGCGACCACGTCATCGGCCAGCCCGAGATCCTGCTCGGCTTCCCGCCCGGCGGCGGCGGGACCCAGCGCCTCGTGCGCCTGGTCGGCACCCACCAGGGACTGGTGCGGATGCTCGACGGCGGCGGCCTCGATCCCGAGTCCGCCGCGGAGATCGGCTACGTCGACGAGGTCGTGCCGGCCGACGAACTGATCGACCGCGCCGTCGCGCTCGGCGACCGGCTCGCGCAGCGACTGAAGTTCACCGTCGCCGCGGTCAAGCGCAGCGCCTACATCGGCGGCTCACTGAGCCTCGAGGACGGGCTGCACGTCGAGAACGCCGAGTTCCTCTCCACCCTCGCCAGCCCCGGAGCGCAGGAGGCGATGCTCGCCTACATGCGACGCACCGAGGAGATGGGCGACCTGCCGCTGTACGACCCACCCACCTACGAACACACGCTCGAAGCCGGCAGCTTCGCACGCGTCACGGGAGCCTGAACATGACCACGACCACGCCCCTCCACACCGGCCCGCCGTCCACGACATCGAGGACCGCGCCGACCCGCACCATCAGCGTCGCCGGCACGCCGTTCGCCTACCGCGAGCTCGGCCCGCGCACCGGCGTGCCGCTCGTCTTCCTGCACCACTTCACCGCCGTCCTGGACGACTGGGACCCCCGCGTCATCGACGGCATCGCCGCCCAGCGCCACGTCATCGCCTTCGACAACCGCGGCGTCGGCGCGTCGGGCGGATCGGTGCCGCACACCATCGACGCGATGGCCGCCGACGCCGTCGCCTTCATCCGCGCCCTCGGCCACGAGCAGGTCGACCTCCTCGGCTTCTCGCTCGGCGGCGGCGTCGCGCAGGTCATCACCCTCGAGCACCCCGACCTCGTCCGAAAGGTCATCCTCGCCGGCACCGGCCCCCGCGGCGCCGGCGGGATCGAGAAGATGCCCTTGATCGCCGGCAGCGCGTACACCAAGGCCGCGCTGACCCTCCGCGACCCCCGGCACTACCTCTTCTTCAACCGCAACCCGGTGGGCAAGCGCGCCGCCACCGACTACATGGCACGGCTGAAGGAACGCACCGCCGACCGCGACAAGCGCATCTCGATGCAGGCCCGACTCGCCCAGCTCAAGGCGATCCGCGAAGCCGGCCTGGGCACGCCCCACGATCTCGGCAGGATCCGCCAGCCGGTCTTCGTGGCCAACGGCGACAACGACGTCATGGTCGCCAGCAGCCACTCCGAGGACCTCGCCCGGCGCATCCCCAACGCCAAGCTCACGATCTACCCCGACTCCGGGCACGGCGGAGTCTTCCAGTACCACCAGCAGTTCGTCCCCGCCGTCCTCGAGTTCCTCGAGACGAGCCAACCATGAAGGCCTACCTGGTCAACAAGTACAAGCGCCCGATGGAGATCGCCGACGCCCCCGAGCCCACGATCGGCGACCACGACGTGCTCGTCGACATCCACGCCGCCGGCGTCAACCTGCTCGACGCGAAGATCCGCGACGCGGTCTTCAAGCTCCTCCTCCCCTACAAGACGCCGTTCATCCTCGGCCACGACCTCGCCGGCGTCGTGACCCGCGTCGGCGCGGCCGTCACGCGCTTCGCCGTGGGCGACGAGGTCTACGCGCGGCCGCGCGACGGCCGCATGGGAACCTTCGCCCAGCGCATCGCCGTCCACGAGGACGACCTCGCCATCAAGCCCGCGAGCCTCTCGATGGCCGAGGCGGCCTCGGCGCCGTTGGTCGCCCTGACCGCGTGGCAGGCGCTCATCGAGCAAGCCAACCTGCAGCCCGGCCAGAAGGTGCTCATCCACGCCGGCTCCGGCGGCGTCGGCACCTACGCCATCCAACTGGCCAAACACCTCGGGGCGACCGTCGCCACCACCACCGGCACCAGCAACGTCGACTGGGTCCGCGACCTCGGCGCCGACATCGTCATCGACTACCGAACCCAGGACTTCGAAACGGTCATCCACGACTACGACGTCGTCCTGGACTCCCAGAGCAAAGACACGCTCACCAAGTCGCTGCGAGTCCTCAAGCCAGGCGGCATCGCCATCGGCATCGCCGGCCCGCCGGACCCCGACTTCGCCCGCGAGCAAGGACTCCGTCTCCCGCTGCGGCTGGTCATGACCTTGCTCAGCCTCAAGACGCGCCGAGCGGCGCGCCGCCATGGCGTTCGCTACTCGTTCCTCTTCATGCGCCCCAGCGGCGCCCAGCTCGACGAGATCACCAAGCTCATCGACGCAGGAGCCCTGCGCCCCGTCGTCGACCGCACGTATCCGTTCGACCAGGCCCCGCAGGCCCTCGCCCACGTCGAAGGCGGCCGCTCCAAGGGCAAGGTCGTCATCACGATGGCCTGAGGCGCATCGAACGCGCCCTCGCCCATCCGACCAGGACACGCGATGACCGATACCAACACAGCGCGACTACGGGGCGGGCCGGCCCGGGCACGTCGCATGACGTCCGAGCGCTCACGACGCCTCAGGCCATCGACGGAGTACGCGCAAGCGATGGCCGGCGCAGGCCTCGGTTGATGCGGACGTTGGCATTGCGTGCGGCCGTCGCCGCCGCCGTGATCGCCGTGCTGGTGCTGGGCGCGTTCCTCGCGCTGGTGGTTGACACATTTCGGCGGTATCGCTTTCGGTTGCGACGACCGTTTGGGCAGCGCCTGGCGTAGATCTTGGCCTTTCGTCAAGCGAGAATCTGGAGGTAGATCAATGCCACCTGGCACCGTCGGCGTCGTGGGCGCCGGCTTCATGGGCTCGGGCATCGCCGAGTCCGCCGCCCGCACGGGCGAGCGCGTCCGCGTCTTCGAGCCCGGCGCCGACGTCCTCGAGCGCTCCCGCGGGCGCATCGAGGCGTCCGTCGCCCACGCCGTCGAGCGCGGCAAGCTGACGCCCGACGACGCGCACGCGCTGCTCGAGCGCATCAGCTTCCACACCGAGCTCGACGCGCTCGCCGACGCCGAGATCGTCATCGAGGCGGTCACCGAGGACATCACCGTCAAGGGCCCGCTCTTCCGCGACCTCGACCAGCACCTCCCCGACGCGGCGATCCTCGCCTCCAACACCTCCTCGATCCCGATCGCGCAGCTCGCCTCGTGGACGACGCGCCCCGAGCGCGTCCTGGGCCTGCACTTCTTCTCGCCCGTCCCGGTCATGAAGCTCGTCGAGGTCGTCGTCGGCCTCGACAGCAGCGATGAGACGGTGACGAGCGCCGAGGCGTTCGTCCAGCGGCTCGGCAAGCGGCCCATCCGCACCAAGGACCGCTCGGGCTTCATCGTCAACATGCTGCTGGTCCCGCATCTGATGGCCGCCGTGCGCATGTACGAGGAGGGCTTCGCCAGCCGCGAGGACATCGACGAGGGCATGCACCTGGGCTGCGGGCACCCGATGGGCCCGCTGACCCTGTGCGACTTCATCGGCCTCGACGTCCTCTACAACGTCTGCGACTCGCTCTACGAGGAGTTCAAGCGCCCCGAGTACGCGCCCCCGCCGCTGATGAAGCGCATGGTCGCCAGCGGCCGCCTCGGCCGCAAGAGCGGGCGCGGCTTCTACGACTACGAGCCGGCGAAGGTCCCGGCATGAGCGTCGCGGCGCTCGACGCGTACGCGGTTCCGCAGGACCTGTTGGACTTCCGCGACGCGATCCGCCAGATCGTCAGCGAGCGCGTCGCGCCGCGGGCGGCGGAGATCGACGCGACGGGCGAGTACCCGTGGGACATCCGCGAGCTGTTCGCCGAGCACGACATCCTCGCGCTGCCGTTCGCCGAGGAGTACGGCGGTACCGGAACCGGGACGCTCATGCTCCAGATGGCGGTCGAGGAGATCGCGCGGGCGTGCGCGTCGAGCGCGCTGATCCTGATGGTCCAGGAGCTCGGCACGCTGCCGATCCAGCTTTTCGGCTCCGACGAGCTCAAGCAGCGCTACCTGCCGCGCTGCGCGAGCGGCGAGCTCTCGCCGGCGTTCTGCCTGTCCGAGCCGGAGGCGGGCAGCGATCCGGCGTCGATGCGCACGCACGCCGTGCGCGACGGCGACGAGTGGGTGATCAACGGGACCAAGAACTGGATCACCAACGCGGGGATCGCCGACTTCTACGTCGTCTTCGCGATCACCGACCGCGCGGCCCGGCGCCTCAGCGCGTTCGTGGTCGAGAAAGACACGCCCGGGTTCTCGATCGGCAAGCTCGAGCACAAGCTGGGCATCAAGGGCTCGCCGACGGGCTCGCCGGTCTTCGAGGACGTCCGCGTTCCCGCCGAGAATCTGATCGGGAGCGAGGGCAAGGGCCTGTCGGTGGCGCTGGGCACGCTCGAGCGCACGCGGCTGGGCGCCGCCGCCCAGGCCGTCGGCATCGCGCAGGGCGCGACCGACTACGCGCTCGCATACGCGCGCGAGCGCATCGCCTTCGGCGCGCCGATCCTCGACCTGCAGGCGATCCAGTTCAAGCTGGCCGACATGGAGACCGGCACGGCGGCCGCGCGCGAGCTGCTCTACAAGGCCTGCGCGATGACCGACCGCGGCGACCCGCAGCGCGCCAAGTACTCCTCGATGGCCAAGCTGTTCGCCTCCGACAACGCGATGCGCGTGACCGTCGAGGCCGTCCAGGTTCTCGGCGGCTACGGCTACGTGACCGAGTACCCGGTCGAGCGCTACATGCGCGACGCCAAGATCACCCAGATCTACGAGGGCACCAACGAGATCCAGCGCGTCGTCATCGCCCGCGCCATGCGCAGCTGAAGTCGCCCGCGCAGCACGCAGCGGGCGCAACAGCTGGGCGTCAGTCATGGCACGGTAGCTCGCGCAACGCCCTCTGGCGCGGTCGGCGGCCCCGCGCCGTCGCGACTCGCCTGCCGTCTCCCGCTCCCGCCGCTCGTTCTCCGTCGCGATCGCCACATCGTCACGGAGCTCGACGAGATCGATCTCGTGGACGGGCCCGGCGCGCTGCCAGCGGTCCCGGCCTGAGATCACGACGGCGCCTGCGACATCGCCACGGACGAGGCGCCGAACGCACGGCCAAGAGCGGCGACCTCTTCCTCGAGCGCCGGGATGTACTCCGACATGCGGAGCTGCCGCTTGATCACGGCATCACCGAGGGGACTCAGCACGAGGGGACGAAGCACTTGCAGCGCGGCGAGTGATGCCGGCGTGTACACGCGGCGCTTGCGCCGGGCGATCGCATCGGCCAGAGCCTCCGCGCACTCCTTCGGCGAATAGGTCCGCCCGAGCGGGCCGCGCAGCCGGCGGCGCGCGTCCCTGATCGACCGCGAGTCGGCGTCGCTGTCGCGCACGAGGTCCGTGTCGAGAAACGCGGGATGCGCGCTGCCGACCCGAACGCCGGTGTGGGCCAGCTCGAGGCGCAGGGCGTTCGCGACGTGCTCGACCGCGGCCTTGGAGGCGCAGTACGTGCCGAGCCCGGGGAACATCGTGAAGGACCCGACAGATGCGATCAGCAGCGCATAGCCGCGGCTCTCGACGAGATGCGGCAGGCACGCGCTCAACGTGCGGATCGTGCCGCTGACGTTGACGTCGATCGTCCGGACGTGCGCATCGACCGGACCGCCGGCGAACGTCCCCGCATTTGCGACGCCGGCGTTCGTGACGACGGCGTCGATGCCGCCCAGCGCCGCGACCGTGCCCTCGACGGCGGTGTCGAGCGCCGCCTGATCCGTGACGTCAGCGGCAAACCACGTATGGCCGGCGCCCAGCGCGCTCGCCCGGGCCTCCAGGAGCTCCGGCTCGAGACCGACCAGCGACAACCTCGCGCCACGCGCGACGAGCACCGTCGCGAGCTCGAAGCCGAGGCCACGGGCAGCGCCCGTGACCAGCACGCGCCTGCCGTCAAGGGTCGAACGCCGAGACATCCTCGGAGTCCTTTGCATGGGTCAGCGCTGCAGCTCGAGCACGAGCTTGCCGGTGTTCTCGCCGTTGAACAGCCGCAACAGCGTGCCCGGGAAGTCCTCGAGGTCGCCCGTCACGGTGTCCTCGACGCTGGTGAGCCGGCCGTCGGCCAGCCAGCTCGACATCTCGGCGACGGCGTCCGGGTAGCGCGCGATGTTGTCGAAGACCAGGAAGCCGGTCATCGACGCGCGCTGCACGAGCAGCGCCATGTAATTGCTCGGCCCCCTGCCCCTGTCCGTGGCGTTGTACTGGGAGATGGCGCCGCAGATCACGACGCGGGCGTGGCGGGCGAGCCGCGTCAAGCCGTGGTCGAGGATGTCGCCGCCGACGTTGTCGAAGAACACGTTGACGCCGTCGGGCGTGTGCTCGCGGAGCTGGTCCGCGACGTCGCCCGCCTTGTAGTCGATGGCGGCATCGAAGCCGAGCTCGTCGACGAGCATCGCGCACTTCTCCGCGCCCCCGGCGATGCCGACGGCGCGCGCGCCCTTGATCTTGGCGATCTGGCCGACGGTCGTGCCGACCGCGCCGGCGGCCCCGGAGACCAGCACGGTGTCGCCGTCCTCGGGGCGGCCCACGTCGAGCAGGCCGAAGTACGCGGTCATGCCGGTCATGCCGAGGACGCCGAGATGCGCGGCCAGCGAGGTCCCGTTGCCGGGGGCGATCTTGAAGACGCCCGCGCCGTCGGAGACCGCGTGGTCCTGGACGCCGAACGCGCCCTGCACCAGGTCGCCCTCGGCAAACCCCTCGTTGCGCGAGGCGATCACTCGGCCGAGGGCCAGCGCGCGCATCGCCTCGCCGATCTCGACGGGCGGCAGGTACGAGGGGCCTGCGCTCATCCACCCGCGCATCGCGGGGTCGACCGAGATGTGCGTGACCTCGACGACGAACTCGCCGTCGGCGGCTTCCGGCAGCGGCACCTGCGCGAGCCGGAAGTCGGATGCCTTGGGCTCGCCGACGGGTCGCGCGGCGAGTTGGAGTTGGCGGCTGGTGCTCATCGGTGTGCGAACCTCTCTTCTGTCTCGACCGGTTGAACCGGCAGACTCGTCGTCTCGCTCGAGGACTGCCCCTCGTCGTCGTCGGGGCAAGGCGCCGAAACGTACCGGTCTAAGTACACAAAGTCAACTTAGCGGCCTGGTGCGGCCCTGCGCGTTGACGCATACGGCGTCAACAGACCAGCACGTGCTTGAGATCGACGAGGTGCTGACCGCCGTAGAAGCCAGGTCACGGTCCCCGCGTCGCCAAAAAGTCGCCTGCCGTCAGCCGTGCGCCAAGAGCCTGATCGCGGCCGGGACGTCGGCGGCCATGAGCAGGACATCGGCGAGGCCGACGACCTCGAGCACGTGCGCGACGTTCCTACGGACGCCGGCGAGCGCCAAGCCGCCACGCCGCGAGAGGCGACGATGCGCCGACAAGATCAGTCGCAGGCCGCTCGCCGACATGAACGGCACCTTGCCGAGGTCCAGCACGAGGCCACCGGGGCCGCCGTCACCGCGCAGGGCCTCCGCGAGGGCCGGTGCCGTCAGGATGTCGATCTCACCCTCCACCTCGACGATGCGCACTCCGTCGCGCTCACTCACGCGCACGTCGAAGGCCGGGAGAACCGGGCGCGAGGTCAACCGCGACGGGAGCATGAGAGCCTCCTTGCGTTTCGGGCGTTGGCCTGGCCGGACGCCGTGTGCCCTGGCGCCTCACGCCGCATAACGGGCGCTGACGTCCTCCGAGAGCTTCGACTTGACCATCCTCGTCGTCTCGTCGGCCAAGACCTCGAGTGCGCCCGACGCGATTGCATCAGCGACTTGTCGGGCGATGTCGCGCGGTCGGCCTTCGGTGCCTGGACTCCGGCGGTCATATCCCACGCAGCGACCTTCGATAGCTCGAGACCAACCTCTTCTGCCTCATCCGGGTCACGTCCTGCCCGCGTGCCGCGGTCACACCGGTCGGGCGGGGCCGCGCGTCAGGCGCTGACGCCCTGGGGCAGGAGCGCGTCGCCGAGCATGCGCCAGTGCGGCATCGCGGACTCGCCTGGCTGGATGCCGATGACCTGCACGGCGACGTGGTCGGCGCCGGCGTCGACGTGGGCGTTCAGCTTGGTGACGATCGTGTCGAGGTCGCCCCAGAAGACGAGGTCGTCGACGAGGCGGTCGCCGCCGCCGTTCGTGAGCTCCTCCTCCGAGTAGCCGAGCCGGCGGAACTTCGCGATGTTGAACTCGCCGTTCAGATAGACGTGCAGGTGCTCGCGCGCGATCGCGCGGGCCTTGTCGGGGTCGGACTCGAAGAGCACCGCGTGCTCGACACCGAGGAACGCGTGCGGCCCGAGGATCTCCCTCGCCTGCGCGGTGTGTGCCACGTTGACCTTGTAGGTGTGAGCGCCGGCGGAGCGGTCGCGCGCCAGGGCGAGCATCTTGGGGCCATACGCGGCCAGGATGCGGCGCATCGGAGCCTTCGGTGTGGGGTTGGCGGTCTCGCTCGCATCGAGCGCGTCGAGGTACTCGCTCATCGCCGTGATGGGCGTGGTCCCCGGCCGTTGGTAGCCGCCGAACCCTAGGCCGATCACGTGTCGGTCCGGGTAGGCGTCGGCCAGCAGCAGGCCGGCGGCGTGGGTCCACTGGGCTTCGCGCGACCAGATCTGTGCGATGCCGTTGATGATGTGCATCTGCTCGGTGACCGAGAGCAGATAGCCGGCGTGTGTCAGTGCCTCGCGCCGCCCGAGGAGCTCGGGAATCCAGAACGCCCGCCACCCCTGCTGCTCGAGCTCTTGAACCGACTCGCGCATCTGCGCGGCGGGCTGGAACTCGAAGTCGAAGGTCCAGACCCCGAACCTCCCAAGATCCAGGCCGTCAATGTTGCCCATCGAGTACCTCCTTGCGCGCGCTGCGGCGCCGACGCCGCGACGCCGGGGCTGGCTCTGCGTCTGCGATGAACGCCAGCACGCGGGCGGCGAAGGCGTCGGGGCATTCGAGCTGCGGCATGTGACCGGCATTGGTGAACAGCTGGGTCTCGGCGTGCCGCAGCACCCGACGCGCGGATTCGAGATGGCGTGCGGGCACGATGCGATCGCGGTCGCCCCAGACGACCAGGGTGGGGCGAGGGTGCTGCGCGACGGCGGCGGTCAGCTGCGCGCGCCACGCTGGCTTGACCCCGCGGAAGGTGGCGAGCGCACGCGTGGTCTCGAGCACGACCGTGCTCGTATCCGGCTGGCCGGCGATGGCCAAGGCGTGCTCGATCCGCGCCGTGGTCGCCAGCGTCCGGTCGGCGAAGATCAGGCGCTCGAGCATGCGCGCGCCGCCACGAGTGGTCCGCCGGCCTGCGAGCTCGCCGAGGACGGGGACGGCGAGCAGTCGCAGCGCAAGCGCGACCTCGGCACCGAAGCCCGCGCTGTCGACCAGCACCAGGCTGGCGACCCGTGCCGGATCCAGGACGAGCAGCTGCATCGCGACCGCGCCGCCCAGCGAGTTGCCGATCACGTGGAGCGGTCGCCGCTCGCCGAGGGTGTCGAGCGTCTCGAGGACGCCGCGGGCCAAGACCTCGAGCGTGGTGGGCTCGGGCGCGCGGGCCGAGAACCCTGAGCCGGGAAGATCGAGCGCGATCACCCGGTGCGCGCCGGCCAGGCGCGGGTACTGCGGGGCCCAGTCCTCGAGGCTGCGGCCGATCCCGTGCAGCAGCAGCACCGGCGGGCTGGCCGGATCTCCCTCGAGGCGAACCCGCGTCCGCCGGCCCAGGACGGTGATCATGGTCGGCGTGCTCACGCGGCTGCTTCCACGAGCGGTGTCGCGTCGACCACGGCGTCGGTGAACCTCAGGGCGGGCTCCGCGATCGGCCCCTTGCGCAGCCGGGCGCGGTCGACCGCGTAGCTCTGATCGACCGTCCACGGGCCGTGCGAGCCCTGCCGCGGATACAGGTGCATGGATCGACCGACCCACCCACTCTTCATCTCGAGGAACGGCCGTCGGGTCAGCGTCGGATCGTCGGCGTGTGGGGTGAGGGTGGCGTGGCCGTGGCGATCCATGTGGGCGAGCAGACGGCACAGGTACTCGGCGACCACGTCGACCTTGAGCGTCCACGAATAGTTGATGTAGCCGATCGCGAACGCGAAGTTGGGCACGCCGCTGACCATCATCGACTTGTAGATCAGGCGGCTGGGGAGATCGACCGGCTCGCCGTCGACGTGCAGCGCGATCCCGCCGAACGGCAGCA
>VAWY01000315.1 GCA_005888335.1 Actinomycetota bacterium | reverse complement strand
ACCATGGCCACGCGATCGCCAGCGTCGTCCACCTCGACGACGACGAGCCACTCGACCTCGCTTGGTCCGACGTCGCCGTCAGTGCCCTCGAAGAGCAGCCGGGAGAGTAGGAGCCGCTCACCCCGCGTGGCGAGGACGTTCGCCGTGAACCGGGACGCGGTCATCTCGAAGATCAAGCGCAAGCCCTGGAGATACCGCTCGCGATCGAGGTCGAGACGCACCATCGGCCGGCGGTCGATCAGCCGGAACCCCGGCGTGTAGATCGCGGCGAGGCGGTCCCAGTCGCGAGCCTCCCACGCCTCCCTGAAGCGGTCCCAGGACCGCGTCGCCGCGTTCGTGATGCGGGGGGTCGCCGGCGTTCCGGCCGTCAGCTCGTCGAAGCGGGCGAGCGCCTCGTCATCGCGATCGGCATCGAAGATCTCGTTGCGCGTCAGCAGGCCATCGCTTCCGAAGACCCCGAGCCAGAGGAAAGGTCGCTCATAGGCACCGCCGCCGGCGCGGGCGGTGCCGAGGTGAGTCCTCCGCATGAGCAATGCATCGGGTCGTAAGTCGAGGATGTCGTCCTCGCGCATGACGACGTCGTCGGCGACCTCGTGCACGGAACGGTGGTGCTCCAGGAACGCTTCCGCCCCCCGGGCGGACCAGGTTCCCAGGGTCCGGTGATCGACGGACTCGATGGCCGGTGCGTACGCGGTCGCGTGGCGATCGGAGTCGAACGATCCCAGTATCGCTGCGACCGAGCGCGCCGTCGCCGTGGCGCGGGTGCGTGCGGCGGCGTCGGGGAGGAGATCGGCGTGGCGTTCGTACAAGCGGGCGACGGCATCGCCCAGCCGGTCGAGGGCGAAGGTCTCGGTCCACTGGCGTCGCCGCCGCGCGTCGACCTCGATCAGAGTGAGCTCCTCTCTCTCGTAGGCACCGACATCGAGCTTCCCGCCGGCGTACCCGCCCGCCGAGATCGACGTGCGGAACAGCGCGAGCGCGTCGCCGAGGGTCGCCAGCGGCTCGTGTCGGCACCTCGGGTCTCGGGCGCTAAGCAGGGAGCGAAGCGAGAAGACCGATCCACGCCGGTCGAACGTGGCGCCGGTGGGATGCTCCAGGCCGTCGGCGTCGTCGGTGAACAGGTCGGCGATCGCGTCAGCGTCTCGGGTGGTGATGGCGGCGTCCGTGCGGGCGGCGTTCGCGGTCGCGCCGTTCGGCCGCACGCGGCGCCCGTGCCGATCCGCGCGTCGGGCTGGTGTGGTCGCGCGCCGCGCCGCCGCTGGCTCGGCGGTCAGCTCGTCGAAGCGGGCGAGCGCCTCGGCATCGCGCTCGCCATCACGCTGCTCCCAGCGCGTCAGGAGACCATCGGTGCCGAAGACCCAGAGCACGAGGAGCTGCCGCTCATAGGCACCGCCCCCGGCGCGGAGGGTGCCCGAATCCGTGCGGCGCACGAGGAGCGCATCGGATCGCAGGCCGACGATGTCATCGACGCGGGCGGCCCAGTCGCCCGTGAGCTCGCCCAGGGCGCGCATGGCCCGCAGCGATGCCTCGGCTCCGTGCACGGAGCCGAGGCCGACGGTCCGGGGGTCGACGAACTCGACGGCCGGCGCGAACGCGGTAGCCCAACGATCGATGTCCGACGATCCCACCAGCGCAGCGACCGACCGCGCCGTCGCCGCGGCACGGGCGCGCGCGGGGCCGTCAGGGAGGAGCTCGGCGTAGCGCTCGTACAGGCGGACGACGGCGTCGCCCAGCCGGTCGGTGGCGAAGATCTCGGTCCGCCGGCTTGCCCCCTGCGCGTCGACCTCGCGCAAGACGACGTCGTCTCTCTCGAAGGCACCGACGTCGACCTTCCCGTCGGTAACGCCGCTCGCTGACATTGAAGTGCGGTCCAGCGCGAGCGAATCGCCGAGGGTTGCCAGGAGCTCCCGCCCGAACGTCAGGTCTTGGGCGCTCAGCATCAAGCGCCATGTGGTGAGCAATCCGCGCTGGTCGTATGTGGCGCCGGTGGGATGGTCCACGACCTCGGCGCGCTCGGCGAGCAGGGTGGGGAGCGCATCGGGGTCCCGCGCGGCGATCGCGGCCTCGAGGCGGGCGGCGTTCGCGCTCGCGGCGTTCGCGCGTACTCGACGCTCGACCCGTTCCGCAACTCGGGATGGTGCGGCCGCGAATCGCACCGCCGCTGGCTCGGCCGTCAGCTCGTCGAAGCGGGCGAGCGCGTCGGCAGGTCGATCGGTGTCGAACTGCTCGTAGCGCGCCAGGAGACCATCACTCCCGAAGACCAGGAGCCAGATGAACGGTCTCTCGAGGGCACCGCCGCCGGCGCGGTCGATACCGAGAAAGGTCCACCGCAGCACGAGCGCATCGGGCTGCAGGCTGAGGATTTCGTCCGCACGCATGATGATGTCGGCGACGAGATCGGACCAGGAGCGAACGCCCAGCAGCAGAGTATCCGCTCCATGCGCGGAGAAGGTGCCCAGAGTGCGGTGGTCGACGCTTTCGATGGCGGGCGCGAACACCGTGGCGTAGCGATCGGGGTCGTACGACGCTCCCAGCATCGCCGCGACCGACCGCGCCGTCGCCGCGGCGCGGGTGCGTGCGGGGCCGTCGGGCAGCAGCGCGGCGTAGCGCTCGTACAGCCGGGCGACGGCGTCGCCGAGGCGATCGGTTGCGAACAGCTCAGACTGTCGGCCACGGCCCTGCGCGTCGACCTCGAGCCGGCGAACCCGCTCGCGGACGTCGACACGCGGCAGAGCGCGAGCGAATCGCCGAGGGTCGCCAGCGGCTCGTGCAGCAACGTCGCGTCTTGGGCGCTCAGCAAGGCGCGAAGCGAGGAGATCTCTCCCTGCCGGTCGTAGGTGACGCCGGTCGTATGGTCCACGTTTTCGTACTCGTCGGCGAACAGGGTGGGGAGCGTGTCGGCGTCCCGGGCAGCGATTGCAGCCCCGACGCGGGCAGCGTTCGCGGTCGCGGCGTTCGCGCGCACGCGGCGCTCCACGGCTCGGGATGGCGCGGTCGCGAATCGCGCCGCCGCGGGCTCGGCCGTCAGCTCGTCGAAGCGGGCGAGCGCCTCGTCCTCGCGCTCGGCGTCGAACTGCTCCCCGCGCGTCATGAGCCCATCGACCCCGAAGACCCACAGGTGGCAAAGGCGTCGCTCGAACGCGCCGCCGCTGGCGCGGTCCGTGCCGAAGTGCGTCCAGCGTGCGAGGAACGCGTCGGATCGCAGGGCGAGGAGCTCGTCGAGGCGCGTGGCGGAGTCTTCCATGAGCTCGAGCAGGGCGCGGACGGCACGTTCCACTGCTTCGGCTCCGTGCACGGACCCCATCCCGACGGTCCGGTGATCCACATACTCGATGGCCGGCGCGAACACCCAAGCGGAGCGATCGAGGCGATCAAGGTCGTGCGCTCCCACCAGCGGTAACGCCGCGACCGAGCGCGCCGTCGCCGCGGCGCGGACGTGCTCGGGGCCGTCGGGGAGGAGCTCGGCGTAGCGCTCGTACAGGCGGACGACGGCGTCGCCCAGCCGGTCGGCGGCGAAGATCTCGGCCCACAGCCATCGCCCCTGCGCATCGACCTCGATCAGATCGATCGACGCGGACTCGTAGGGGCCGACGTCGAGCTTCCCGCCGGTTACGCCGCTCGCTGACAGGGACGAGCGGCTCAGCGCGAGCGAGTCGCCGAGGGTGGCCAGTGGCTCCTGCCGGAAGGTCAGGTCCCGGCCCCTCAGCAGCGAGCGCCACGTGGTGAGCAATCCCCGCCGGTCGTACGTGGCGCCGGTCGTATGCTCCATGACCTCGGCACGCTCGGCGATCAGGGTGGAGAGTGCATCGGCATCCCGCGCGGCGATTGCGGCCTCGAGGCGGGCGACGTTCGCAGTCGCGGCGTTCGAGCGCACGCGGCGCTCGAGCTTCTTCGCAACGCGAGGTGGCGCGGCCGCGAATCGCACGTCCGCCGGTCCGGCCGTCAGCTCTTCGAAGCGGGCGAGCGCCTCGTGATCACAGTCGGCGTCGAACTGTTCGTAGCGCGTCAGGAGGCCATCCGGTCCGTACATCCAGAGCATGAGGAGACGTCGCTCGTACGCACCGCCTCCGGCACG
>VAWY01000138.1 GCA_005888335.1 Actinomycetota bacterium | reverse complement strand
TCCGCTCTTTGCGTCCGATAGCCACGGGCATGAGGGCCGCGCCCGAGCCCGTCCGCGCACCCATCGCCGAGCGCTGGGTCGCTGTCGGCTGCGCGGAGGCCGGCGACCGCGCCGACGCCGCCGAGCGCGCCACCGCCGCGGCGCTGGCCGGCCGAGTCGATCCTCGCCTGCTCGTCGTCTTCGTCGCCGGAGCGCAGAACCTGGCCGCCACCGGCCGCGCCGTGGCCGCCGTCGCGCCCGGCGTCCCGGTCGTCGGCTGCGCGACCCCCGCTGCGCTGCCCGGCGGCCCGCCACGCCCCGGCGAGCTCGTGGTCGCCGCGCTGGGCGGCGAGAGCCTGAGCGTCTCGACCACGGCGGTCGGCGCGGGCAGCCTGCGCGAGGCCGGCGCCGAGGCGGCCGCGTGCCTGGGCGACGTCGCCGACCGGCCGCACCAGGCGCTGCTGCTCTTCGTCGAACCCGACGGCGGTGACCCGCAGGACGTCGTCCGCGGCGCGTACAGCGTCGTCGGCGCCGGCGTACCGCTCGTCGGCGGCGGCGCGGCGGGCGGCGCGCCCGGCGTCGCCGCGCTCCTCCACGGCGGCGACGTCCGCGCGGGCGGCGTCGTCGCCGCGGCGATCGGCTCCAACGCCCCGCTCGGCGTGGGCGTCCGCCACGGCATGCGCCCGGTCGGCGAGCCGCTGCTGATCACCCGCGCCGAGGGCTCGCAGGTGCTCGAGCTCGACGGGCGTCCCGCGCTCGACGTCTACCTCGAGCGCCTCCCCGGCGTCGCCGGCGGAGGCGGCGCGCTGCTGGCCGCGGCGCGCGAGCTGCCCCTCGGCGTCGGCCGGCGCGCGGGCGAGGAGCAGGTCCGCACGGTCGTCGACGTCGACTTCGACACTCGCTCGCTCAGCGTGCTCGGCGAGCTGCCGCAGGGCGGGCTGGCCTGGCCGATGGCCGGCGACGCCGCCTCGACCGCGGCCGCCGCCGACGCCGCGTGTGCCGACGCGCTGGCCGCGCTGGACGGCGCGCCGGCGCGCGGGCTGCTCGCCTTCCAGTCGGTCACCCGCGGGGCGTACTGCGACGCCGGGGCCTTCACGCACCGCGCCGCGGGCGCGCCCGTCGCGCGCGGCAACACGATCGGGCAGATCGCCCGCACGCGCGGGCTCGTCGGCTTCCACAACCAGGCCATCGCGATCCTCGCCGTCGGATGAGCGCGCACGCTCCCACCACGAGCTGGTCGACCCAGCACCTGGCCGAGTTCGTCGTCGCGATCTCGGGCGCGCCCGACGAGAGCACGGCGCTCGAGCGCGCGATCGAGTCGGCGGTGGAGGCGCTGGACGCCGAGGTCGGCGCCGTCGTGCGCGAAGGCGCGGTCGCCGCGTCGATCGGCTGGCCGCGCTTCGACGTCCCCGAGCTCGACCTCGTCGCGCTCGCCGCGGCCGGCGGAGGCGACGTCGCCGTGCCCGGCGCCGGCGCGTGCCGCGCCGTGGTCGTCCCGCTCGACGACGACCGCGACGGCGCGGTCGTGCTCGCTCGCATGGGCGAGCCGCTCGACCCGTTCGAGCTCAACCTCGTGCGTGGGATGGCGCGCACGCTCGCACTGACGCTGCGGATGCACGGCGTCGTCGAGGCCGAGCGCGGGCTGCGCCTGCGCTCACAACAGCAGGCGCGCGAGAACGCGCTCCTGCTCGCCCGCCTGCAGGAGCGCCAGCGGCTGCTGGAGCGCCTGGCGCTCATCCAGGGCTCGATCTCCAATCGCGAGCCGCTCGACGACACGCTCAAGGCGATCGTCACCACGGCCGCCGATCTGCTCGGCGACGTGACCGCGGCCGTCTTCCGGCGCGATCCCGAGGAGCCGCGCGTGCTGCGCGGGCCGGACGGCGAGACGTGCATCGTCGGGAGCGGTGCGATCGGGCGCGCCGCGGGCGAGGGGCGCCTGGTCGTCGTCGAGGACGGCGACGGGCGCGCGAAGGCCGCCATGGCCGCGCCGGTGCACGAGCAGGGCGAGATCGTCGGCGCGCTCGTGGTGCGCTCGCTCGAGCCCGCACGGACCTACACGCGCGCCGAGCAGGGCATGCTGTCCACGCTGGCCGAGCACGCGAGCCTCGCGCTGACCGACGCGCGCACCGTCGGCACCATGCTCCACCAGGCGCTGCACGACTCGCTGACCGGGCTGCCGAACCGCGCGCTGTTCCTCGACCGCCTCAACCACGCGCTCGAGCGCGGCGGCGCGGCCGGGCGCGTCGGCGTGCTCTTCTGCGACCTCGACCGCTTCAAGACCGTCAACGACTCGCTCGGCCACGCCGCCGGCGACGAGCTGCTCGTCACCGTCGCGTCACGCCTGAACGGCTGCCTGCGCGCGGGCGACACCGCCGCGCGGCTCGGCGGCGACGAGTTCGCCGTGCTCCTCGAGGACGTCCGCTCCGAGCGCGAGGCCGTCGCCGTCGCCCAGCGCGTCATCGAGGCGCTGCACCCGCCGTTCGAGATCCAGGGCCGCGAGGTCTTCGTCTCCGCCTCGGTCGGGATCGTCGTGGGCGGCGGGCGCGGCGAGGAGCTGCTGCGCAACGCCGACGTCGCGATGTACCGCGCCAAGGCCGACGGCAAGGGCCGGCACGCCCTCTTCGAGCCGTCGATGCGCGCCGAGGTACTCGAGCGCATCGAGCTCGAGGCCGATCTGCAGCGCGCGGTGGCGCGCAACGAGCTCGTCGTCCACTACCAGCCGGTGGTCTCGCTGGCCGACGGCAACCTCGTCGCCTTCGAGGCGCTCGTGCGCTGGCGCCACCCGACGCGCGGCCTGCTGCCGCCGCGGAGCTTCGTCCCGCTCGCCGAGGAGACCGACCTCATCGTCGACATCGGCCGCTGGGTGCTCGAGCAGGCCTGCGTGCAGGCGCAGCGGTGGGGGACGTCGGTCAGCGTCAACCTCTCCGGCAAGCAGCTCCAGCAGTCCGACCTCGTCGAGGTCGTCGCGCGGGCGCTCGCGCGCAGCGGCCTGGCGCCCGACCGCCTGTGGCTGGAGATCACCGAGACCGTCCTGATGCACGACACCGAGGCGACGATCGAGCGCCTGCGCGCGCTCAAGGCCCTTGGCCTGCGCCTGGCCGTCGACGACTTCGGCACCGGCTACAGCTCGCTGCGCTACCTGCGCCGCTTCCCGATCGACCTGCTGAAGATGGCCAAGCCGTTCGTCGACGGGCTGAACGCCAGTCGTGAGGGCACGGCGCTGGCGAGGACGATCCTCGAGCTCGGTCACTCGCTCGGTCTGCGGACCGTCGCCGAGGGCATCGAGGGCGCTGCCGAGCTGGCGCAGCTGCGCCGCCTGGGCTGCGAGCTGGGCCAGGGCTTCCTCTTCGCCGAGCCCCTCAGCGCCGACGACGCCTCCGCGCTGCTGCGCGCGGGCGGGCCGGCCGTCGCGGCGTAAGGGAGCTTCTTCCCCGAAGCGGGCCTGCGCAGCCTGCGACGATCGCGCCAGATGCGTTCAGCGGGCGCGATCGCGATCGTCACGGCGCTCCTGGTGAGCGCGGCGCCGGCGCGCGGCGCCTCGCTGCCCAACGACATGCAGGCGCTCGTCAACGCGGGCGCGCCGGGCGTCATCGTCTTCGCGCGCAACGGGACGCGCAGCCTGCGCCTGGCCGCCGGCGTCGCCGATCGCAAGCGCGGCACCCCGATGCGCAGCGGCGACCGCTTCCGCGTCGGCAGCGTGACCAAGACGTTTGTCGCCGCGCTCGTCCTGCAGCTCGCCGGCGAGGGCAAGCTGTCGCTCGACGACACCGTGGAGAAGTGGGTCCCCGGGCTCGTCCCGGGCGGTGACCGCATCACCGTCCGCGAGCTGCTCAACCACACCAGCGGCCTCTTCGACTACCTCAACGACGGCGACGGCACCGTGCTCCAGCCGTACGTGAAGGGCGACCTGGGTCACGTGTGGACGCCGCAGGCGATCGTGGGCGTCGCCACCAAGCACCCGCCGCACTTCCCGCCGGGCGGCGGCTGGTCGTACTCGAACACGGGCTACATCGTGCTCGGGCTGATCGTCGAGGCGGCGACGGGGGACTCGCTGGCCGCCGAGCTGAAGCGGCGGCTCTTCGTGCCGCTCGGCCTGAGCCGCACCAGCCTGGACGCGTCGCCCCGCATCGCCGGGCGCTACGCCCACGGCTACTACCACTTCCCCCGCAAGCCGCTGATCGACGTCACCGGCGTGAGCCCCACGCTTGCGTGGGCGGCCGGCGGGATCGTCTCCACCGTCGCCGACCTCGCCCAGTTCTACCGCGCGCTGCTCGGCGGGCGCGTGCTGACGCCCGACCTGCTGCACGCCATGGAGACGACGACCAGCATGGGTGTCGTGGGCGAGGACTACGGCCTGGGTCTGTGGGAGACGCGCACGCTGGGCTTCGCGCGGACCTTCCGCCTGTCGTGTGCGGCGGACCGCGTCTGGGGGCACGACGGCGACTTCCCGGGCTACCTCACCTACGCGTTCAACAGCGCCGACGGCCAGCGCCAGGCGGTCGTGGCGATCAACGACGACGCGCTCTCCAAGCGCGCGGCGCGCGCGGTCTCGCGGGTGGTCGGCACCGCGTTCTGCGCCGCGTGAGCCGGCTGACTCAGCCAGCGACCTCGACGTCGCCGGTGCGCTCGACGTGGTGCCACGGCAGGCGGCGGCCCTCGAGCGCGGTGACCAGCGACGCGGTCACGACGAGGTACATCAGCTGGCGGTAGACGAACTGCTGGAGCGGCAGCGTCCACAGCACGCGCGGCGACTCGCCGTCGAGGCGGCAGGCGTAGAACGCGACGGCGATCTGGACGGCGTTGAAGCCGAGCCAGAAGGCCAGGATCGGCACCGGGTCGAGGAAGACCAGCCCGTAGACGGCGAGCGGGTCGATGACCAGCGAGCCGAGCGGCAGCACGATCTGGAAGAGCACGAGGTAGGGCAGGCCCACGAGCGCGATGCGCCGCTCCGCGGGATCGCGCAGGTGGCGGAAGGCGCGCTTGTGCTTCCAGGCCGCCTGCATCGTGCCGTACGACCAGCGGTAGCGCTGGCGCCACAGCGCGCCCAGCGACGAGGGCGCCTCGGTCCATGCGCGGGCGTCCTCGGCGTAGACCACGCGCCAGCCCGCGCGCCCGATGGCGAGCGTGAGGTCGGTGTCCTCGGCCAGCGTCGCGGTCGAGACGCCGCCGGCGTCGGCCACGGCGCCGCGGCGGAAGGCGCCGATGGCCCCGGGCACCGTGGGCATGCAGCGCAGCAGGTCGTAGAGCCGGCGGTCGAGGTTGAAGCCCATCACGTACTCGACGTGCTGCCACAGGCCGAGCAGGCTGCGCCGGTTGCCGACCTTCGTGTTGCCCGCCGCCGCGCCGACGGCCGGGTCGCGCAGCGGCGCGACGAGCGCGCGCAGCGTGCCGGGCTCGAAGACCGTGTCGGCGTCGACCATGACGAGCACGTCGTGGCCGGCCGCGGCGATCCCGCGGTTGAGCGCGGCGGCCTTGCCGGCGTTCGCCTGGCGCAGCACGCGCACGTCCGGCAGCCCGAGGCGCTCGACGAGGTCGCCCGTGCCGTCGGTCGAGCCGTCGTCGACGACGATGATCTCGAGCTGCGGGTAGTCCGCGGCGGCCAGCGAGCGGACCGCGCGCTCGATGCCGACCGACTCGTTGAAGGCGGGCATGACGATCGAGACCGGCGGCGCGTAGGAGCGGTCCGATGCGCCGGGCGCGGCGCGCGTCGTGCGCGCGTGGTGGCTGGCCAGGGCGACGGCGATCGCCGCGCGCAGGAGCAGCAGCAGCGTCGAGGTGACGACGAGGACGAAGAGCGCCGCGGTGACCCAGCGCGAGGCGGCAAGGCCGACGGCGAGCAGCCGCGCCCGGGTCCGCGGCCAGCCGGCGACGCGCAGCTCGACCTGCGCCTCGGGCAGCCCGGCGAGGCGCGAGACCGTCTCGAACCGGTAGCCGCGCCGGCGCAGGAGCGGGACGAGGCGTTCGAGCGCGGCGACGGTCTCGGCGCGGTCGCCGCCGCCGTCATGCATGAGCACGACGCCGCCGCGGTCCCCGCGCGGCGCGGCGGCCCGCAGGATCCTGGCGACCCCCGGGCGCTCCCAGTCGCGGCTGTCGAAGTCGCTCAGCGCCACGACGTAGCCGCGCCGCGCGACCTCGCGCAGCGCGGTGAGCTGGCGTGGCGTGACGGCGTCGGGCGTGGCCGAGTACGGCGGTCGCAGGAGGCGCGGCCGTACGCCGGTGGCCGCGGCGATGGCGGCGTCGGTGAGGTTGAGCTGCAGGTCGAGCTGGGCGTGCGAGAGGGAGGAGAGGTCCGCGTGCGTGAACGTGTGGGCGCCGAGCTCGAAGCCCTGGCGGTGCAGGCTCTTGACGATGCCGGGATGGCGGGCGACGTTGCTGCCCACCACGAAGAAGGTGGCCGGCACGTGCGCCCGGCGCAGCGCCGCGGCGATGCGCGGCGTCCACCTCGGGTCGGGGCCGTCGTCGAAGGTCAGGGCGACGCGGCGCGGGGGAGGGCGGTGGCCCTTCAGGTCCTGCCCGGCGAGCACGGACGGGCCGCCGGCCAGCGGCTCGGCCGCGCCCGGCTGCGCCACCGGCGTGCCGCTCGCGCCGATCGTCCGGGTGCTCAACCCCTGCACGGCGACCAGCAGGAGCACGACGGCGAGGCAGAACGCCAGCAGCCCCCAGTGCGCCCGGGGGTTGCGCCGGCGCCACGCGCGGCGCCGGGCGGCGCCGGGCGGCGCGCTCATCCCGCGGAGTGGCCGTTGGGCGGGGACGCGGGGTCGGTGGTCGCCTTGCGCTCAGCGGCCGGGGTGGTCGCCGACTTGCCGTTCGTCGTCGTCGCCGACGACGGGTCGCTCTTCGGCTTGGCCGGCGTTCCCGGCGTCTTGGCCTGCCCCGGCGGCGGGGTGGTGCGCGAGGCGCTGCCGCCCGACCAGGCCGGGCGGTGCGTGGCGCGCTGGGTGCGCCGCGCGGGCGCCGGGCGGGCCGCGGGAGAGTCGTGGACGGGCGGGGCGTCCACCGCGACCGGGCGCACCGGCGCGGCGACGGCGGTCCCGGGCGAGCGGCGCGGCCGCACGCTCGCGGGCGCCTGGCGGCCGGCGCGCAGCTGGTCGGCGCGGCGCCGCGGGGCGGCCGGGCGGGCGTCGTGCGCGCCGGCGAGCGCGCGGGCGGTGGCCGGCCGCCCGGCAGCGGCCGCGGCCGGGGCGGAAGGTGCGAGGCGGGCGCCGGCGGGCGAGCGATCGGGGGCGTCGTGGTGGCCGAGCACCGCGGAGAGCCCGGGCAGGCCGCCCACGCCGAGCGACCCGAGCACCAGGGCGCCGAGCACGAGCAGCCCCGCAAGCGCGGCGGCGGCGACGACGACGCGCAGGCGCCGGGCGCGGCCTCCGCCCGGGTCGACGAAGACCGGCGGCTCGGTCCGCGGGCGCGGCGGCGAGATCAGGGTGGGCTCGGCGGCCATGATGCTGGAACGCGAGAGGGAGGACGGAGGTTGGCCCCAGTCCTACCCGGGACGCGTCTCCGAGAGTAGCCGCGCGGCCAGGTCCGAGCCCGCGGCCTCGAGGTCGCGCGCGTCGCTCGCCTCGAGCACGTGCTGGAGGTCCAGCATGCGCTTGCCGAACGCGTCCAGGCGGTCCTGGCCGACGATCGCATGCGCGGGCACGCCCATCTGGCGGGCGCGCGTGGCCGCCTCGAAGACCGCCTTGCCGTGCAGCGTCGTCGCGTCGAGGCGGCCCTCGCCGAGGACGACGGCGAACGCTGCGCGGGCGCGCTCGTCGTAGCCGACGGCGTCGAGCACGAACGGCGCGCCGGGCTCGAGCTGCGCGCCGAACGCCGCCCACAGGCCGCCGGACAGCCCGCCGGCGGCACCGGACATCGGAACGCCGCGCGGATCGCGCGGCAGCTCGGCGGCGAAGCGGTCGAGGCGGCGCTCGAGCCGGCGCACCGCGGCGGCGTCGGCGCCCTTCTGCGGGGCGAACACCGCCGCCGCGCGCTCGAACGGCGTGCGCACGTCGGAGAGCACGACGAGCCGCGCGTTGCGCAGCCCGCCCGCCTCGCGCAGCGCCTCGATGGCGCCGGCGCCGCCGTCGGTCGTCGCGCTGCCCCCGACGGCGACGAGCACGACGCCCGCCCCGGCGTCGACCGCGGCGGCGATGAGGTCGCCGGTGCCGTGGGTGGTCGCCGCCTCGGCGTCGCGCTCGTGCTCGGCCACGAGCCCCAGCCCGCTGGCCTCGGCGACCTCGACGACCGCGGTGGCCCCGTCCTCGAGGAGCGCGAAGCCGGCGCGGATCTCGCGCCCCAGCGGGTCGCGCACCGTCGCGCCGGCGGTCTCGCCGCCGAGGGCGAGCACCAGCGCCTCCATCGTCCCCTCGCCGCCGTCGGCGATCGGGCACAGGTCGGGCGGCTCGAGCCCCGCCGCTTCGATCCCGCGGCCGATCGCCGCCGCCACCTCGGGCGCGCGGAACGTGCCCTTGAAGGCGTCGGGCGCGACGAGGAGGCGCACGTCGGGCATGCTGCCTGAGCGTGGCGGCCAAGGGCGCGACGCGAGTGAAGCTCCGCTCGGGCGTTTGTCTTGGGTCGGCGCCTGGTCGGATGGCACCGAGGGGAAGGAGCGGTTTGTCCTTGTGGCGGCACCTGTCGAGCGCGCTCCGCGCGCCTCCCTTTTGGCGCGGGCCCGCTCGTCGCGAGGACGAGACGTCATTTGGGCCCCATATAGGTGCCCAAGTGACATCTCGTCTCCCGGGGAGCCGCGGCTGGCGGGTTGCCGCTCGGCCGCGGGCGCGGACCCGGCCTCATTCCCTCGGTGCCACAGACCCCGCTACGACCCGCCACCCCCGCCCGAGCGGAGCGCCCACCCCGCCACCGCCCCGTACACCAGATGGTCCGCCACCTGCGGCCCCAGCGGCAGCGCCCGCACCCGCGGAAACCAGCGCGCGAGCACGCCGAGATCGAGCGCTGCCACAGCGAGGCCGAAGACAGCGCCGCCAACCACCCCCGCCCGCCGCGGCATCACAAAGGCCCAGAAGAGAGACACCGCCAGATGCGCCGGAACCGCCGCCGCCAGCAGCGGCCCCGTCCGGCGCTCGCGAGCCCCGAGCACGACCGAGCCCGCCGCCCGCGCCGCCTCGAGGGGATCGGCGCCGGTCAGGAGCGAATGCGCCGTCGACGGCGCCCCGCTCACCACCGCCGCGAGAAGGCCGGCCCTCAGGCGTCCAGCTGCTCGATCGTGCACTCGCGCGGCGGCTTGTCGTCGCGCCAGCGCTGGACCTTGGCGCCGTGGCGGATGCGCCCGCCGCTGACGTGGTCGAAGGTCACCTCGACCACGAGCTCGGGGCGGAGCTTGACCCACTCGAGCTCGCGCCCGTGGGTCCAGCGCGACGGCTCGCCGGACCCGCGCTCGCCCGTCTCGTAGGGCTTCAGCCGCTCGACGAGCGCGCGCTTCTCGCGCGCGGTGAAGCCGCTGGAGTGCCCGACCTCGCGCAGCTCGCCGCCGGCGTCGTAGAGCCCGAGGATGATCGCGCCGACGGTCCCCTCGCCCTTGCCCGGCCGCCACCCGATGACGACGCAGTCGATCGTCCTGACGCGCTTGACCTTGACCATGCCCGCGCGCTCTCCCGGGCGGTAGGGGCAGTCGAGCTCCTTGGCGACCACGCCCTCGGACTCGCGCAGCCACGGCTCGGCGTCGTCGCGCTCGCGGGTGAACGGCGTCAGCTGGACGGGCTCGGCGACGAGGGCCTCCAGGCGCGCCCGGCGCTCTGAGAACGGCGCGTCGAGCAACGCGGTCCCGTCGTTGGCCAGCAGGTCGAAGGCGATGAAGGTCGCCGGCGTCTTCTCGGCGAGCATCGCGACGCGCGACGCCGCGGGGTGGATGCGCTGGCCGAGCAGCTCGAACTCCTGGCGCCCGCCCTCGCCGACGATGACGATCTCGCCGTCGAGGACATACTGGCCCTCGGGAAAGCGCAGCTCGGGGAAGTAGCGGGTCATCGGCTTGCCGTTGCGCGACTGCAGGTAGCACTCGTCGCCGTCGATGAAGGCGATCGTGCGGAAGCCGTCCCACTTCGGCTCGTAGGACCAGCCTGGGCCGTCGGGCAGGCTCGCTCGCGGGCGGGCGAGTTGCGGCAGCACCGGCGGCGACAAAGGCAGCGCCATCTTGCGGTCGCACAGTAGCCGGGTCTGCGAGGACTTCTCTCAAGGCGCTGGACGGACGGTCGATGACCCGGGGTGCGCCGATGGTCGCTCTGCTCGATACCGCCGGCCGCGTCGATCTCGAGCTCGAACGCTTCGAGTCGATTCCCGCCGGCGACCGCTACTCACTTCTCCGCGTCGATGGACGTTGGGTGCTCGCCCCTGGCGTCGATGCGCCCGAGCCCACGCTCGTCGTCCAGCGCGGCGCGCGCCGCGACCGCTTCGCGCCCCTGCCCGGCGCCGGCGACGACTGGCGCCTCGACGACGGGCGCGCGTGGTCGGCCGGCTACGCGGTCCCGCTCGACCTGATCCTCGACGCGCGCGTGCGCTTCTGGCTCGAGGCCGCGGGTCCGCGGTATCCGCTGCCCCGGCCCGAGGAGCGCCCGCTGCTCGACGGCCACCGCGCCGAGGTCGTCATCCGCAACGGCCGCCCCCACCTGCTCCTCGCGTGCGGCCTGATGGCCGTCGCGCTGGCGCCGATCGTCCATCCCGGCAGCGCCGCCGCGCAGGACTCCGACGTCCCGGACGCGAGCCCGCCGGCCGACGTCGCGCCAGCGGTGACCGTCACGACCCCGCCGCCTGCGGCGACCACGCCGGCCGCGCCCGCCGCCGCGCCGGCGCGCCCCCCGATCGTCGTCAAGGTGCCGGCGCGCAAGCCGCACCCGGCTCCGGCGGCCAAGCCGCACCGCGCCACGCCGGAGCAGCACCTCGGCAAGCCCGATCACCACGCCAAGCGCCGCAAGCGCAAGCACCACGCCAAGCACCGCCAGCACGCCGCGCCGGCCAAGCAGGTCACCCCGACGGCGGGCCTCGACCCCACGCCGCACGTCACCTCGGTCCCGAGCCCGCTGCTGGAGAGCTTCGCGATCCCGCCGTTCCTGCTGCCGATCTACCAGGCGGCGGCCACCGAGTACGACGTGCCGTGGCAGCTGCTGGCGGCGATCAACCAGGTCGAGACCAACTACGGCCGCAACCTCAACGTCTCCTCCGCGGGCGCGCAGGGCTGGATGCAGTTCATGCCGGCGACGTGGACCACCTACGGCGTCGACGCCAATCTCGACGGCGTCCGCGACCCGTCGAACCCCGCCGACGCGATCTTCGCCGCCGCGCGTTACCTGCACGCCGCCGGCGCGTCGGAGAGCGTCAGGAAGGCGGTCTTCGCCTACAACCACGCCGACTGGTACGTCGACATGGTGCTCGGCAAGGCGCGCGCACTCGAGCGCGTGCCGACGGGCGCCGTCGCCGCGCTCACCGGCCTGGCCATCGGGCGCTTCCCGGTCCCCGGCCCCAGCGTCACCTACACCCGCGCCGCCGACGGCTGGGTGAGCGCCGCCGGCGCGCGCACCACGCCGAGCGTCGCCCGCGTCACCGGCCCCGCCGGCCGCGAGGTCATCGCGCCGACGAACGTCAAGGTCCTCTACCTCGGGCGCTCGCCCAAGGGCGTCTTCGCCGTGCTCGAGGACGCCTACGGCAACCGCTTCACCTACGGGCACCTGCGCGGGCTGGTCCGCCACTACGTCCGCGTGCGCACGCGCCGCCCGACGGCGCAGGAGATCGCGCACGAGCTGCGGCTCGACCGCGGCAAGGCGGAGGTCCGGCGCGTCGCCTACCGCCCGGCCCCGGACGTCGCGCGCACGACCTGGCCGGCCGACAAGGAGCGCCTCTACGCGCACCCGGCGCGCGCCGGCTCGCTGCCCCACGGCGGCCGCGCGCAGCTCGACTCGGCGTCCGTCCCGCCGACGCCGTCATGGCCCGCCTGCGCCCCGGGGCGATCGTCGCCGCCGGCACGGTCATCGGCCACCTCGGCGGGGCGCTCACCAGCCACGGCCGCGCGCACGTGCTCGTCCGCATCCGCCCGGCCGGCGAGCGCTCGCACCCGATCGACCCGGCGCCCGTGCTGGAGGCCTGGCGCCTGGCCGCCCGCGGCGCCATGGGGCCGACGAGCTCGCACACGACGAGCGGGGCGCCGCTCGGCCTCGGCCGGACGCTGCTGCTCAGCGACCACCAGCTGGCGCGCATGGTCCTCGCCGACCCGCGCGTGCACCTCACCCACGCCGGGCGCGACGACGTGCGCTCGGGCCAGATCGACCGGCGCGTCCTCGTCTCGCTCGAGGCGCTCGCCGACGCCCGCCTGCACCCGTCGGTCTCCGCCCTGCGCAGCGGCCCGGCCGGCGACGCCGCCCGCGCCCTCGGCCGTGGCTTCGAGGTCGTCGCGCTCAACGGCGACCGGCTGGGCGCCCGCCGCACGCGCCGCTCCGCGGCCTCGCGCGCGCTGCGTCTCCTGCGCTCGCTGCCCAACCCGCTGGCTCCGCGCCACGCCCGCCTGGACGCCCCGGCCTCGGCCGACGGCACGGTCGCCTACGCCGCCTCGACGTCCACCGCCGACGGTCGCCTGACCGTCAGCTTCCCGCGCAAGCCGCACTCGTCGCGGGCGATCACGCGCGCCGTCGACGCCCTCCTCAGCGGCGGCACCCCGATCGCCGCCACCGGTCCGCAGGGCGCGGGCGCGCCGGACCTCAAGGACGCGCCGCAGGCGGTCAGGGACATCGCCGCCGGTGCCGACGCGATCGCCGGCCTGCCCTACATCTGGGGCGGCGGTCACGGCGCCTGGGACGTCGCCGGCTACGACTGCTCGGGCTCGGTCTCCTACGCGCTGCACGCCGCCGGACTGCTCGACGCGCCGCTCACCTCGGGCGAGCTCGCGTCGTGGGGCGAGGACGGCCCGGGCCAGTGGGTGACCATCTTCGCCAACTCGACGCACGTGATCATGGAGATCGGCGGCCAGTTCTACGGCACGTCGGGCTTCGGCCATCCCGAGACCGGCGGCGGGCCCGGCTGGTTCAGCGTCACGCCGTCCCCCGAGTACCTCGCCAACTTCTCGGTCCGCCACCCCGCGGGCCTCTAGGAGACCACCGTGTTCGGCCGCCCGCCCTCGACTCCTCGCCCGTCAGGACTGATGCCGGCTCAAGAGCTGCCCGCATCTGCCGACTTTCCGGCCATGGCAGCAGCCGACCCCGCTCCGCTCGCGCCCGTCCCCGCCGTCGCGCCGCTGCCTGTCGCGCACGACGTCGCCGAGGGCGTGACCCCGCCGCGGCGGCGCGGCGGCGTGCGCCGCGACCTGCTCGACGTGATCGCCGAGCTGGGCTACGCGCCCGCCGACCGCATGGAGTTCGTGCGCCACACCGCGCGTACCACCGGCCGCGCGCCGGAGCGCGTGCTGCTCGACGAGGGCACGATCACCGCCGACCAGCTCGCCCGCGCCGTGGCCGAGCGCTTCGGCCTCGACCACCTCGACCTCACCCGCTTCAAGGTCGACATGGTGGCGGCCAACGCCATCCCGCCGGAGCTGGCGAAGCGCCACATGATGGTGCCGGTCGGCCAGGTCGACGAGCGCACGCTGCTCGTCGCCATGGTCGATCCCGCCAACGTCGTCGCCGTCGATGACGTCGCCATCCGCACCGGCCGGCGCGTGCGCGTCGCGGTCGTCTCCGCCGACGACATCACCGCGCTCATCGGCCGCCTCAACCGCCTCGACGCCGCCGTCACCGACGCCGTCGAGGAGGACGAGCCCGAGAGCGAGATCACCGAGCTCGGCGAGGGCACGGTCGACACGCCGGTCATCAAGCTCGTCAACTCGATCATCGCCCAGGCCGTCGAGCAGCGCGCCTCGGACATCCACCTCGAGCCCGACGGCCGCGAGTTGCGCGTCCGCCTGCGCGTCGACGGCGTGCTCACCGAGTCCACCCGGGTGCCGTCGCGGATGGTCGCCGGCGTCGTGTCGCGCATCAAGATCATGGCCGACATCGACATCTCCGAGAAGCGGCTGCCCCAGGACGGCCGCGTCGGCCTGAACATCGAGGGCCGCGGAATCGACCTGCGCGTCGCCACGCTGCCCAGCGTCCACGGCGAGTCGGTGGTGCTGCGGCTCCTCGACAAGGAGGGCGTCGTCCTCGAGCTGCCGTCGCTCGGCATGCGCGACGAGGACCGCGAGCGCCTGCAGAAGGGCCTCGGGCGCACCCACGGCGCCGTCCTCGTCACCGGCCCGACCGGCTCGGGCAAGTCGACGACGCTCTACGCCGCCGTCCAGCTGCTCAACACGCCGGACAAGAACGTCATCACGATCGAGGACCCGGTCGAGTACCGGCTCGACGGCATCACCCAGGTCCAGGTGAACACGAAGGCCGGCCTGACCTTCGCCACCGGCCTGCGGTCCACGCTGCGCTCGGACCCCGACGTCATCCTCGTCGGCGAGATCCGCGACAAGGAGACGGCCAAGATCTCCATCGAGGCGGCCATGACCGGCCACCTCGTGCTCTCGACGCTGCACACCAACGACGCCGCGTCGACCATCACCCGTCTGATCGAGATGGGCGTCGAGCCCTTCCTCGTCGCCTCGTCGGTCGACGTCATCGTCGCCCAGCGGCTGTGCCGCGTCCTGTGCCAGGCCTGCAAGCGCCAGGTGAGCGTGACCGGCGAGGTCCTCGCCGAGCACGGCTTCATGGCCGCCGCCGACATGGACGCCTACGAGCCCGTCGGCTGCACCCGCTGCTCGGGCACCGGCTACCGCGGCCGCGTCGGCCTCTACGAGGTGCTGAAGGTCTCCGAGGGCATCCGCTCACTCGCGCTCCGCCGCGCGACCCCGGGCGAGATCGCCATGTTTGCGTCGGCCGAGGGCATGACGACCCTGCGCGAGGACGGGCTGGAGAAGGTCCGCCTCGGGGTCACGTCGGTCGA
>VAWY01000137.1 GCA_005888335.1 Actinomycetota bacterium | reverse complement strand
CAGGTAGCGGTTGATCGACTCCAGTGCCGCCTTGGCCACGCCGGCGAAGTCGTAGGCCGGCCAGGCGACCGAGGCGTCGAAGTCGAGCGCCACGAGCCCGGGCCGCTCGCCGCGCTCGAGCAGCGGCAGCAGCGCCTCGGCCAGCGCCTTGTAGGAGAACGCTGTCGTGCGGAACGCGCGCTCGGCCGACGCCGCCGGCGTCGCCAGGAACGCGCCGCCGAGCGCGTCGGGCGGCGCGTAGGCGATCGCGTGCAGGACGCCGTCCAGCGCGCCCCAGCGGGCGTCGAGCGCGTCGCGCAGCGCGTTGAGCTGGTCGGCGTCGTCAACGTCGAGCTCGAGCACGTCGGCCGGCTGGGGGAGCCGCAGGGCCATCCGCTGCGTCAGGCGCAGCGAGCGCCCGAAGCCGGTGAGGACGACCTCGGCGCCCTCGCGCTGGGCGCTCTGGGCCACGGCGAAGGCGATCGAGCGGTCGGTGAGGACGCCCGTCACGAGCAGGCGCCGGCCGGCGAGCAGCGGCATCGCCGGACCCTATGCCGCGGCTGCGCAAGCGTGACATCCGATTCGACGCCGGCGCTCAATCCGTCGATTAGCAGCCAACTTGCCGATTTTCGCCGCGTTGAGGAGGCAGTGGAGGCAGGGGGGAGGAGCGAGGCCGAGGCCCGGCGCGCGCGGCGCTGCGCGCTGCACCTGGCCATCGCGTCCGGTGGCGAGCTGCGCGAGCACGCGCGCCGCGTCGCCCGGCTCGCCGTCGCCGTCGCCGACGGCATCGGCCTCGACGACGACATGCGCCTCGAGGTCGAGCTGACGGCCCTGCTGCACGACATCGGGAAGGCCGCGCTGCCGATGCGCGTCCTGGCCAAGCCGGCCCCGCTCGACGACGAGGAGTGGGCGCTGATGCGCATCCACACGATCGAGGGCGAGCGAATGGCGCTCGAGGCGGGGTTCGGCGACCGCCTGCCGCGGCTCGTGCGCGCCACCCACGAGCGCTGGGACGGCGAGGGCTACCCCGACGGGCTGGCCGAGCGAGCCATCCCGTTCCCCGCCCGCATCGTCTTCTGCGCCGACGCCTTCGACGCGATGACCAACGCGCGGCCATACCGCGGGCCGATGCCCGCCCGGCTGGCCTGCCAGGAGCTGCGCCGCGGCGCCGGGACGCAGTTCGACCCGGTCGTCGCCGTGCGCCTCGCAGCCACCGTCGAGCGCCTCGATGGCCGCTTCCGTCGCACGCCGCGCGACCGCGACCCGCGAGCCGTCTTTCTTCGCTGACACACCATTTTCTTGCCGCAAGAACCGGGCGCGCGCGCCGTTGAAGTCGGCATGAGCCTGCACGGAACCCTGCCCCTGTGGATGCAGGGCGCAGTCGAGCCGCACGTCTGCCGCGTCTGCCGGCGGCCGTTCGTGATCCCGCTGTCGGTCGTGGCGCTGCGCACCTGCGACCGCTACGTCGTCGAGCTGCGCTGCACCAATTGCGAGGACTCGACGGTGTCCCTCCTGCGCCCGGAGGAGCTCGAGCGCTTCGACCACGAGCTGGACCGCCAGACGGGCAGGATCCGCCACCAGCTGGCCGAGCTGCACCTGGCCGACGAGCTCGAGCGGGTCGACCGCTTCAGCGCGGCGCTGCGCGCGGGGGACATCCTGCCCGAGGACTTCTAGCCTGGGCGGCCATCGGGCCAGTTCCTGAGACAGTCGGCGGCCCCGTTCGGTGTCGATCGGGTAGGACCCCTCCCATGGCCGCCGATCGCCTCAGCCCCCTCGACGCGACGTTCCTCCACGTCGAGGACGCAGCGTCCCACATGCACGTCGCCTGCGCGCTGGTCTTCGACGGGCACCCACCGGCCTATGAGGACCTGCTCGAGCATGTCGCCGCGCGCCTGCACCTCGTCCCGCGCTACCGCCAGCGGCTGGCCACCGTGCCCTTCGAGCAGGGGCGCCCCAAGTGGGTCGACGACGAGCGCTTCGACCTGCGCTTCCACGTGCGCAACACCGCGCTGCCCTCCCCGGGCAGCGAGTACGAGCTGCAGGTCCTCTGCGGGCGCGTGTTCTCCCAGCAGCTGCGGCGCGACCGGCCGCTGTGGGAGATGTGGCTCGTCGAGGGCCTCGAAGGACGTCGGTTCGCGATCCTCTCCAAGACCCATCACGCGCTCGTCGACGGCATCTCGGGCCTGGACATCCTGAGCGTCCTGTTCGCGCCCGACGACGAGGCGGCCGGCACGCGCGCGGCGTGGACGCCGCGCGTCGCGCCGTCGGGCCTGTCGCTGCTCGCCGAGGCGCTGGTCGAGCGCGCCACGCGGCCGTTCGAGATCGTCCGCGGCGTCCGCGCGCTCCTGCGCGGGCCGCGGCAGGCGGTGTCGCGGCTCGCCGAGACGGCGGTCGGCATCGGCGCGATGACGTGGGCCGGGCTGCAGCCCGCGCCGCCGAGCCCCTACAACGCCGACGTCGTCGGCCCCGACCGGCGCTTCACGTGGCTGCGGGCCTCGCTCGGGGAGGTCAAGGCGATCAAGAACGCGCTCGGCGGGACGGTCAACGACGTCGTCCTCACGGTCGTCACGGGCGCGCTGCGCCGCCACCTGCTGCGCCGCGGCGAGGACGTCAGCGGCCTCGAGCTCAAGGCGTTCGTGCCGGTCAGCGTGCGCCGCGAGAACCAGCGCGGCACCGGCACGCTGGGCAACCAGGTCGCGGGGATGATCGCGCCGCTGCCCGTGCACTGCGCGGAGCCGGCGGAGTGCCTGGCCGAGATCTCCGACGCGCTGCGCGGCCTCAAGGAGTCCGGGCAGGCGGTCGGCGCGCAGGCGCTGACCGAGCTGACCGGCTTCGCGCCGCCGAACGTCATCCAGCAGGCGTCGCGGCTGGTGACGCGCCAGCGGTTCGTCAACCTCGTGGTCACCAACGTGCCCGGGCCGCAATTCCCGCTCTCGCTCGACGGGCGCGAGCTGACCGACATCTTTCCGATGGTGCCGCTGGGCTCGAACCTGACGTTCGGCGTGGCGATCGTCTCCTACAACGGCACGATGAACTTCGGCCTCGTCGGCGACTTCAACGCGATGTACGACCTCGACGCGCTGCCGGGCGACTTCGCCGCCGCGCTCGAGGAGCTCGCCGGCGCGGCCGGCGTCGAGCTCAGCCGCCGGCCCGAGCCCGCGCTGATCTAGCGGCATGCCGCGCGCGGCGCAGCGGGGCCGGCGTGCGCACGCGCCCGCAGGCGGCGAGCACGATCGCCACCGCGGTGTCGGCGTCGGTGCGCCACGCCGCGTGCACGGCGAGCGGGCGCGCGCCGCGGCGCACGCGCAGCCACGCGCCGACGACCTCCCCGTCGACCACGAGCGGCGAGCTGGCGCCGGGCTCGCGGCCCGGCCACTCGCCAGCGGCGAGCAGCGGCCGGTGCGTCACGCCGACGGTGGGCAGGTCGAGGACCGCGCCGAGGTGCAGTGCCAGACCGGCGCGGCGCGGGTGGTCGCGCCCGGTGGCGTCGGCCAGCAGCACGTCGGGCGCGGCGCCGAGCGCCCGCACGGCGGCCTCGAGCAGCGGGCCCTCGCGCAGCGCGAGCAGGCCGGGCTCGTAGGCAGCGCCGGCCGCGCCGGTGACGACGGCGGTCACCTCGCCCAGCGCCGCCGCCGCCCACGCGGGATCGCCGGCCGCGCCGCGCCCCGTCGCCCCGCGCGGGAAGCAGGCGAAGCATCCGGCGACCCGCAGCTCCCCCGCCGGCCGCCACGGGTCGCTGCGGGCCGCCGCGAGCTCGACCTGCGCGCGCACGAGCGCGTCGGCGTCGGCGGGCCAGCCGCGGCTCAGCGGCGGGGGATGCGCAGCATCGTCCACACCCGCAGACCATCGCGCAGATCGAGGCGCTCGCGCACGGCGAAGCCGTGGCGCTCGTAGAGCCCGAGGTTCGCCGGGTTGGCGGTCTCGAGATAGGCGGGCGTGACCTCGCGGTCGCAGCGCTCGAGGATCGGGCGCAGCAGCGCCGAGCCGATGCCCGAGCGCTGGCGCTCGGGGGAGACGCCGAGCAGCGAGAGGTGCCAGTGCGGCTCGCGGGGGACGCGGCGGTCGAGCTCGGCGAGCGTGAGCATCACCGCGCCCATGTGGCGCAGGCCGACGAGCCGGGCCATCCCGGGCAGCAGCCGCAGCTG
Organism: Actinomycetota bacterium; assembly: GCA_005888335.1. Next base: position 6,460 of record VAWY01000137.1, on the reverse strand, counting down.
CTCGCCGAACGTCTGGCGCTGGGCGCCCGGGCCGAGCCACAGCGCGGCGCCCGCGCGGTCGCGCGTCGTCAGCACAGTGCCCCTGGGCAGGAAGACGCGGCGCAGCTGCTCGGCGAACCCGTCGGGCAGCCGGCGCGCGCGGCGCTCGTCGTCGGGCACGAGGTGGCGGTTGAACGGGTCCTGCGCGAGCGCCCGCGCGAGGACCTCGGCCAGCCGCGGCACGTCGCCCTCGGCCGCCGGGCCGACCTCGAGCTGCGCCATGATCCCCTGGTGCGCGCCCATACAAGCGACAACGACGCGGGCGGCCAAAACTGATGGCGGGGATCGACCACCTCGACCTCGTCGTCACGTCGCTGGAGCGCAGCCTCGCCTTCTACCGCGGGCTGCTGGAGCCGCTCGGCTGGGTGCGCACGAGCGAGATCATCGGCGAGCGCGGCGAGCGCGTCGTCTACCTCGGCGGTGGCGAGCGCGTCTCGTCGATCAGCCTGCGCGAGCGCCAGTCCGACGCCCACGAGGTGCCCTACGACCGCTACGGCGTCGGGCTGCACCACCTCGCGCTGGCCGCGACGTCGCGCGACGTCGTCGACGAGCGCGCCGGCTGGCTGCGCGAGCAGGGCGCGACGATCGAGAGCGGTCCGGAGGAGTACGGCTACACGCCCGGCTACTACGCGGTCTTCTTCTACGACCCGGACGGCATCAAGCTGGAGATCGTCCACCGCCCGGTCGAGGGCTGGGGCTAGGCGGGCTACGGAGCCAGGCGCTCGACGATCCACCGGCCGGCGTTGTCGTCAAGGCGGAAGCGCAGGCGATCGTGGAGGCGGTCGGCGCGGCCCTGCCAGAACTCGACGCTGTCGGGGACCACGCGCAGCCCGCCCCACTGGCGCGGGCGCGGCACGCGGCTGCCCTCCGGGTAGCGGCGGGCGAGCTGCGCGCGCGCCTGGTCGAGGACGGCGCGCGAGCTGATGACCTGCGACTGCGGGCTGGCCAGCGCGCCGAGCCGCGAGCCGTGCGGCCGCGTCGCGAAGTACGCGTCGGCCTCCTTGTCGTCGACGCGCTCGACCGCGCCGGCCACGACCACCTGGCGGTGCAGCGGGATCCACGTGAAGACGAGCGCGGCGAACGGGTTGACCGCGACGTCGCGCGCCTTGCGCGACTGCAGGTTGGTGTAGAGGACGAAGCCGCGCTCGTCGAGCACCTTCAGCAGCACGGTGCGGGCGCTCGGCCGTCCCGCGGCGTCGGCCGTCGTCATGACCATCGCGTTGGGCTCGGGCAGGCCGGCGTTGATCGCGTCGTCGAGCCAGCGCTCGAACTGGGCGAGCCAGGTGGGGGCGAGGTCGCTCTCGTCGAGCGCGCGTGCGGCGTAGAAGCCGCGCATCTCGGTCAGTCGGCGCACGGCGGCGAACGATATGCGGGCCCCGGGACGGCGCCGCCCCGAGACCCGCCATCGCTCACACGGCGGCGGCCACCGCCGGCGCGGCGACCCGGCCGAGGAGCAGGTCGGACGCGCGCTCGCCGACCATGATCGCCGGGGCGTTCGTGTTGCCGCCGGGGATGCGCGGGAAGACCGACGCGTCGGCGACGCGCAGGCCCTCGACGCCGCGCACGCGCAGCTGCTCGTCGACGACGCCCTCGCCCTCGGGCCCGATCCGGCACGTGCACGTCGGGTGGTACTCGTGCTGCGCCTCGGCGCGGATCCACGCCTCGAGGTGCTCGTCGCTGGTCACGCCCGGCCCGGGGTCGATGTTGGGCCCGGTGACCTGGGCCAGCGGCGCGGTCGCCACCCACTCGCGGACCATGCGGATCGCCGCGATCATCGCCTTCATCTCGCCGTCGTCGCCGAAGAAGTTCAGGCGGATGGCGGGCGCGTCGTGCGGGTCGGCCGAGCGCAGGCGAACGCTGCCCTCGCTCGTCGGGCGGATCAGGCACGGCGCGAAGGTGTAGGCCGGGCCCGGGAACGTGCGGAAGCCGTTGTCGAAGTAGTAGGCCGGCCCGAAGAGGATCTGGAAGTCCGGCGCGGGCAGATCGTCGCGCGTGCGGATGTGCGCGCCCGCCTCGCCGACGTTGGAGGTCAGCTTGCCCTTCCCGCGCAGCGCGACGTACTCGAGCAGGTAGCGCGGGTTGGTCGCGTCGAAGAGGCCGAGCTTCTCCGAGCACACGAACGTGACGGTCGTCATCGGGTGGTCGGCGAGGTGCTCCCCGACGTGCGGTGAGTCGACGCGCGGCTCGATGCCGATCTCGCGCAGGTGGTCGGCGGGCCCGATCCCCGAGAGCATCAGCAGCTGGGGCGTGTTGAACGCCCCGGCGCAGACGATCACCTCGCGGCGGGCGGTCAGCGTGCTCACGCGGCCCTTGTGGTGGCACTCCACGCCGGTGGCGCGTCCGTTGGCATCGAGCACGATGCGGTGGGCGTGGGCGCCGGTCAGCACGGTGAGGTTGTCGCGCTCCTTGCGCACCGGGTGCAGGAACGCGTCCGCCGCGCTCCAGCGCCGGCCGCGCTTCTGGGTGACCTGGACGACGCCGGCGCCGTCGTGCTGGGCGCCGTTGAAGTCGTCGGTGCGCGGGACGCCGTTCGCGGCCGCCGCGTCGATGAAGCGCTCGGCCAGCGGGCTGACCCAGACCGGGTCGGTGACGTTCAGCGGCCCGCTGCGGCCGTGGAAGGGCTCGCCGAGGCGCTCGTTGCCCTCCGAGCGCTTGAAGAGCGGCAGGACGTCGTCGTAGCTCCAGCCCGCCGCGCCGAGCTCGCTCGCCCACGTGTCGTAGTTCTCGCGGGGTCCGCGCATGTAGATCATCGCGTTCATCGAGCTCGACCCGCCCAGGCAGCGCCCGCGCGGCAGGTACATCGAGCGGCCGATGAGGTTGGGCTCGGGCTCGGCGGTGTAGCCCCAGTCGAGGTCGGTGCGGAACTGCTTGGCGAAGCCGACGGGGATGCGCACGTTCAGCTTGCGGTCCGACCCGCCCGCCTCGAGCAGGAGGACGCGCGTCCCGGGGTCGGCGCTGAGCCGATTGGCCACGACGCAGCCGGCCGAGCCGGCGCCCACGATGATGTAGTCGAACTCGCTCACGGCCCCTCCTCGGTTGCTGCGAGCGATCCTTTCACGCGGCGGCGGCACCGGCCCGGACGCCGCAATTTCCCCCTTTTCGTGGCGCCGCTCAGGTAGAGTTCCTCCATGAAAGTGGGCCTTGTCCTCGGGGCCGGCGGCGTCACCGGAGCGGCGTGGCTCATCGGCGCCCTCGACGCGCTCGCTGAGGAGTCCGGCTGGGACCCCGCGACCGCGCACGTCGTCGTCGGGACGTCGGCCGGCGCGGCGATCGCGGCGCTCGTCGCCGGCGGCGGCCTGCACCCGGGCTTCCTGGTCGCGCATGCGGCCGGCGAGGTGCTCCATCCCGACTGGGACACCGAGCGCTCCCCGGGGGCCAGCTACCAGCTGCATCGCGCGCTGCCCGCGATCGGTCCCGGCTCGTGGCGCCTGGCGCTCGGGTCGGTGCGCCATCTCGATCGCCTTCCGGCGGGCGCGGTCCTCGCCGGCTGGCTGCCCAGGGGCGTCATCTCGACCGAACCGCTGCGGCGGCTCGTGCACGGCGTCGTGCCCGCCGGCTGGGGCGCACACCCCCGGCTGCGCGTCATGGCCTGCGACTACGTGACGGGCCGCCGCGTGGCCTTCGGGCGGGAGGACGCTCCGCCGGCCGAGCTGGCCGACGCGGTCGCGGCCTCCTGCGCGATCCCGGGCTTCTACCGGCCCGTCGAGATCGGACGGCGCCCCTACGTCGACGGCGGCGTCTGCTCGCTGTCCAATCTCGACGTCGTCGCCACCGAAGGGCTCGACCTCGTCCTGTGCCTCAACCCGGGCTCGTCGCGCGCGCCCGGCGGCGGGCCGCGGGCGACGCTGCGCGCGGCCGCCGGGCGACGCCTCGGTCGCGAGGCCCGGAGGGTGCGCGCCGCCGGCGCCGAGGTCGTTCTCGTGCAGCCCACCGCCGACGACCTGGCGATCATGGGCCCCAACCCGATGAGCCGCCGGCGCCGCTACGAGATCATCGCGACCGCGCGGCGCACGACCGCCGCCCAGCTGCGCCATGGGGAGGGCTCGGCGGCGCTGCGCGCGCTCTCCGCCGCGCCCGCCGACGACGTGGCCCCGCCGCGCCGGCGCGCCGCCTGATCAGGTCTTCGCCCGCTCCTCGCGGCCGGCCGCGGTGACCACGGTGACCGGGACGCCGAGCGCCTGGACACGGCTCGGCAGGTCGCGCCGAAGCCAGTGCGAGACGCGCTCGGGCAGCGTCGAGACGATCACCTCGTCATAGCCGCCGGCCTCGAGCTCGTGCTTGACGGCCTCGAAGGGGTCGCTGTCGCCGATGCGGCCCTCGACGTGGCCGCCGGCCGCCTCCTCGAGCAGCGGGAGCGCGAGCTCGAGCGTTTCGGCCGACTCCTCGGTATCCGGGTCCCAGTAGCGGCGGGGCACGAGCAGCGTGAAGGCGCACGAGCCCTCGGCGGCCCGAGCGCGAACGCGCTCGAGCAGGAGCGGGGTCGCCGCCGTGCGGTGGGCGACGATGAGCACGCGGGTGGGGGACATACCCCCGATCATGCCGGTGCGCGATCCTGCGCGCCATGCCGCCGGCGGGCGCCGATGCCCTGCGCATGTACCTGGTGCTGCGCCGCGGCGCGGTGACGACGCTCGCGCGCGGCGGCGAGCTCGCCGGCGCCGCGGCGGTCGCCTGCGTGCGCGCCTTCGCGGACGACCCGCGCCTGGCGGAGTGGCGGCCGCGCCCGCGCAAGGTCTGTCTGCGCGCGCGCACGGCGGCGCAGTGGCGCGAGGTCCTCGGCGAGCCGCACGCGCTCGCCGGCGACGCCGGCGGCGAGGCGGTCGCCGCGCTGCCCCCGCGGCGGCTCTCCGAGCGCGGCGCGCTGCTCGAGCGCCTGCAGGCGATGAGCGGCGCGCTCGAGCCCGCCCCGGCGCGGGCGGCGTGCGACGACGCCCGCGAGGCCGTCACGTACGTGCTCAACCCCGCCGCCCGGATGAGTTCGGGCAAGACGCTCGCGCAGGTCGCGCACGCCGCGGTCATGGCGGCCGACGGCGGCGGCGTCGAGGGCTGGGTTGCCGCGGGCTGCCCCGCGCGGGTCCTCGCGCCTGACGCCGGCGGCTTCGCGGCGGCGGCCGACGCCGCCGGCTGCGTGGCGCGGGTCGTCGACGCCGGGCTGACCGAGATCGCGCCCGGCACGGTCACCGTCGTCGCGCTCACCGGAGCCGTGCCGGCGGAGCTAACGTCACCGGCGTGAGCTATCAGGCCGCGCTGCTGGACTGGCTCGCCTGCGCCGCCGGCGGACGCGACGAGCCCGCCGCTCGCGCCGCTCGCGCGCTCGGCGACGGCCCGGCCGAGCGGGCGATCGCCGCCGGCACCGCCGGCCACGTGCTGGACTTCGACGACACCTACCTGCCGGGGCTCGCGCACCTCAGCGCGCCCACCGCGCCGGCGGCGCTCGTCCTCGCGGCCGAGCTCGACGCGACCGTCGGGCAGGCCCTTGCGGCCTACGCGGAGGGCTTCGAGGCGATGGCGCGCCTGACCGCGGCCAACCACCCGGCGCTGCGCGAGCGCGGCTGGCACCCGACCGCGGTCTGCGGGGTCGTCGGCGCGTCGGTCGCCTGCGCGCGGCTGCTGGGCCTCGACGCCGAGCGCCGCGCCGCCGCCGCGCGGCTCGCCCTGCTCGGCGCCGCCGGACTGCACGCCGCCTTCGGCTCGGACGGCAAGTCGCTGCAGGTCGGGATCGCCGCGGGCGGCGGGCTGACCGGCGCCCGCCTCGCCGCGGCGGGCGCGACGGTCGGCGAGGATGTCGCCGCGGGGTTCGCCGCCACCTACGGCGCGCGGTGGGTCGATCCGGCGGCGGCCGCCGACGGTGCGCCGGCGATCGCCCAGAACTGGATCAAGGCCTGGCCGTGCTGCCTGCAGACGCACGGGACGATCGAGGCCGCCGCGCGGGCGCGCGAGCGCGAGGGCATCCCGGCCGGAGCGATCACCGTCGTCGTGCACCCGGTCTCGCGCCAGGCGGCGGCGCGTGACGACGTCACCAACGGGCTCGAGGCCAAGTTCTCGATCCCGTACCTGGCGGCGTTCACGCTCCTGCACGGGCCGCCGGGCGTCGAGGACTTCCGCGGCGTCGACGCCGAGGCGCGGGCGCTCGCCGCGCAGCGCGTGCGCGTTCGCACGGACGCCGAGCTGGCCGAGCCCGAGGCGCGCATCGAGGCCGGCGGCCGCACGGTCGCGCACGTGGAGGCGGCGCTCGGCTCGCCGCAGCGGCCGATGGACGCCTCCACGCTTGCCGCGAAGGTCCACGCGCTCGCGGGCGACGCGCTCGACGGCGCGCTCGACGATCCCGAGCGCCCGGCCGCCGCCGTGCTCGAGGCCGCGGGCCTGGCCGCCGCCGCCGCGCCGCGCTGAGAGCGCCCAGTGGACGGGCCCGCTAGCGCAGGAT
>VAWY01000313.1 GCA_005888335.1 Actinomycetota bacterium | reverse complement strand
TCTTCGGAAACGGCGTGGTCGCGCCGGGCCGCATCCGACGATCCTGGGGCGATCGGTCCACGGACGGCCGATCGAGGCGATCGAGCTGCGCGCCCCGCACGCGCGGACGGTCGCCCTGGTCGTCGGGTGCATCCACGGCAACGAGCCGGCGGGCATCGCGGTCGCCCGCGCGCTCGCCCGCGGCCCGGCGCCCGCGGGCGCCGACCTCTGGATCGTCCCCGATCTGAACCCCGACGGCGTCGCCGCCGGCACCCGCGGCAACGCCCACGGGGTCGATCTCAACCGCAACTTCCCGTGGCGCTGGCGGCCGCTCGGGCCGCCGGGAACCCAGCAGTACGCCGGGCCGCGGGCGCTGTCGGAGCCCGAGTCGCGCCTCGCGCGGCGGCTGATCCGGCGCATCCACCCGCGCGTGACCGTCTGGTTCCACCAACCCCTCGCAGTCACCGACGAGTCGGGCGGCGACGCGCGCGTCGAGCGGCGCTTCGCCGCCGACAGCGGCCTGCCGCTGCGCCGCCTCGCCCGCTACCCGGGCAGCGCGCCGACCTGGCAGAACCATCGCTTCCCGGGCACCACGGCGTTCGTGGTCGAGCTTCCCGCCGGGCGGCCGCCGGCGCGGCGCGTGGCCCGCTACGCCGCCGCGGTCCGGGCGGTCGCCTGAGACAGCCTCTAAGCACGTTCAGGCGCGATTCAGGCCGGCGTCCGGATGATCCCGCGCCCCGCTCGATGCCCTTCGCGCCACCCGACCCGATCGCGCTCTTCCTGCTGACCAGCCTCGTTCTGGCGGTCTGGGCGCGGCGCGCCGATTAGCCTGAGGGCGATGACGGCCTTCCTCGGCGGTGGCCGCCCGCTCGTCCTGCTCGTGGCCCTCGCGGCCACGGGCTGCGGATCGGCCGCTCGGTCCTCCCCCGTTCGATCCGGGCACGATCCCCTGCGCCCGGCGGCGCGGGCCGCGCCGCGCGCGGTCGCCCTGCGCGTCGCTCGGACGCGCTCGCTGCCGGACCCCGTCCAGCTGCCCGGCGTCGGGCGCGCCGGCAGCGAGACCCTCGCGGTCGCCGGTCTGAGCGCCGCCGACGTCTCGGTCGCCGACGTCGTGCGCCTCTCCCCCGGCTCGCCGCGACGCGTCGGGGCCCTGCCCCGGCCGGTCCACGACGTCGCGACGGCGACGCTCGCCGGCCGGCTGTACGTCTTCGGCGGCGGCAGCGCGGCCGGGCCTACCGACGCGATCACGCGCGTGGCCGCCGGCGGGCGGGTGAGCGCGGCCGGCCGCCTGCCCGTCGCGCTCTCGGACGCCACCGCCGTCGCCCTCGGCGGCACCGCGTACGTGATCGGCGGCTACACGACGACCACGCCGCTGCGCTCCGTGCTCGCCTTTCGGCCCGGCCGCGCGCCGCGCGAGGTGGCGCGCCTGCCCCACCCGCTGCGCTACGCCGCCGCCGCGGTCGCGGACGGCCGGATCCTCGTCGCCGGCGGGACCGACGGCACGACGGCGCGCGACGAGGTCCTGAGCGTCGACCCGGTGCGCCACCGCGCCCGCGTCGTCGGGCGCCTTCCCATGCGGCTGGCCCACGCGGCGGGCGCCGCGCTCGGCGGCACGTTCTACGTGCTCGGCGGCCGCGGCGACGCGCTCGACGGCCAGCGCGCGGCGATCTGGGCCGTCGACCCGCGGACCGGCCGCGTCCGGCGCGCCGGCCGCCTGCCGCTGGCGCTGTCGGACCTCGGCGCGGCGGCGGTGGGCGGGCGCGTCCTCGTCGCCGGGGGCCGCGACGCGCGCGGCGTCGTCCACCGCGAGCTGCTGGAGCTGGTGCCCCGGTGAGCCCGCGCATGATCGCCGTCCTCGCCGCCACGGCGGCGCTCGCCGGCTGCGGCGCCGCCCAGCGCCACGCTGATCCCCCGCGGACCTCCGACCCGCCCGCGGCCAACCACGACGCCGCGCGGCCTGCGCGAGCGACGGCGGCCCGCGCCGGGCAGATCCCGCCGCTGCTGGACCCCCACGACGTCTATGCGGCCGGACGTCCCGGGCGGCTCGCGCAGCAGGTTCGACACGACCCGCCGCGCGTCTACGTCCCCAACTCGAAGTCCGACACCGTCGACGTCATCGACCAGCGCACCGCCAAGATCGTCGACCACTTCCCGGTCGGCGCGCTGCCCCAGCACGTCACGCCCTCCTGGGACCTGCGCACGCTGTGGGTCACGAACGACCTCGGCAACAGCCTGACGCCGATCGACCCGCGCACGGGCCGGCACGGGCGCCCGGTCCCGGTGCTGGATCCGTACAACATGTACTTCACCGCCGACGGGCGGCACGCGATCGTCGTCGCCGAGGCGCACCGCGAGCTCGACTTCCGCACGCCGCACACCATGCGGCTGACCAAGGCGCTGTACGTGCCCGGCTGCCACGGCGTCGATCACATGGACTTCACCGCCTCGGGGACGCGCGCGCTGGTCTCGTGCGAGTTCAACGGGCGGATGATCGTCGTCGACCTGCGGCGCGAGCGGGTCGTCAAGACGATCGTGCTGTCCGCCGGCGCGATGCCCCAGGACGTCAAGCTCTCGCCGGACGGGCGCACCTTCTACGTCGCCGACATGGCCACGGGCGGCGTGTGGCTGATCGACGCCCATCGCATGACCAAGGAGCGCTTCCAGCCGACCGGACGCGGCGCCCACGGGCTCTACCCCAGCCGCGACTCGCGCGTCCTCTACGTCTCCAACCGCAACGAGGGGACGATCACGCTGATCTCGTTCCGCACGCGGCGGCCGTTTCGCAAGTGGCGCATCCCCGGTGG
>VAWY01000034.1 GCA_005888335.1 Actinomycetota bacterium | reverse complement strand
TCGTCGCGTACAAGGCCGCGTTCATCAACGCGCTCCTCGACGACCCGTTCTTCGCGACGTACGGGCTCGCCGTGTCGGGCTACCTCGTCTCGCGGTTCGTGCTGAGCCTGCCCTACCGCGCTCCCAAGGAGGCGGGCCTCGAGCCGCGCGTGGCGATCATCATGCCGGCCTTCAACGAGGAGGCGGCGATCGCGCGGTCGCTGCGCTCGCTGCTCGCGGTCGACTACCCGGCCGGCAAGCTCGAGATCGTCGCGATCGACGACGGGTCGACCGACGCGACCCTCGACGAGCTGCGCGCCGTCGAGGCCGAAGCCAACGGCCGCGTGCGCGTCATCGCGTTCCCCGACAACCAGGGCAAGCGCGCGGCCATGGCCGCCGGCATCCGCGCCACGGACGCCGAGATCGTCGCCTTCGTCGACTCCGACTCGGTCCTCGAGCCCGACGCGCTGCGCAAGCTCGTCCAGGCGTTCGCCGACGAGCGCGTCGGCGCGGTGTGCGGCCACGCCGACGTGCTCAACGTGCACGCGACCTGGCTGACCAAGATGCAGGCGGTCCGCTACTACGTCGCCTTCCGGGTCTGCAAGGCGGCGGAGTCGATCTTCGGCGCGGTCACGTGCTGCTCGGGCTGCTTCTCGGCGTACCGGCGCGAGGCGATCCTGCCGCGCCTGCAGTGGTGGGAGCACCAGCGCTTCCTCGGCCGGCCGTCCACGTTCGGCGATGACCGGTCGCTGACGAACTGCGTGCTGCGCCACTGGCGCGTCGTCTACCACGCCGACGCGGTCTCGCACACGATCGTCCCCGACAACTTCCGCCAGTTCATGAAGCAGCAGACGCGCTGGAAGCGGTCGTGGACGCGCGAGTCGCTGCTCGTCGGGCGCTTCATGTGGCGCAAGCATCCGGTGGCGTCGCTCGCCGTCTACGTCGGCATGGTCCTGCCGCTGCTCGCGCCGATCAGCGCCCTGCGCGCCCTCGCCTTCCATCCGGTCGTCGCGGGCCAGGGCGCGCCGTTCCTCTACCTCGTCGGCATCTACTCGATGGCGCTCGTCTACAGCCTGTACTACGCGCTGCGCCGCCGGGACTACGGGCCGCTGTGGCTCTTCGGTGTGGCCTTCGTCTTCTTCTACCTGGTCTTCCTGATCTGGCAGACCTACTACGCGATCCTCACCGCGCGCAGCTCGTCGTGGGGGACGCGGCCGTCGACCGCGGGGCAGCCGGCGTGAAGGCTTTCGACCGGCTTCGCCGGTGTCGAGCTTGCGCGAACTTCGTTCGCGATAGGGGCTTCGGGCTGCTCATGCTGCCGCTGTCGGTGCTGCCGTTCGTCGCCGTCCGCGGCGACGTGATCCGCGAGCACGACGCCTTCCTGATCGCGCGCAACTCCCGCGCTCCGCTCGCCGCCGCGCCCGGGCCGGCGCTGCCCGGGCGGGCCCCGGCGCCGCCGCTCGACGCCCGCGTCCGCCCGTCGATCGCGCTCGGCCGCGGCGCGAACATCACGCTGGGCACGCGCGACGGCAGCGTCCTCGTCGAGCTCACCCGGCAGGCGACGACCGAGGGCCGGCGCGTCCTCGCCGACGCCAACGGCGACGGGGTCGCCGACGTCACGATCGGCGCCGGGCTCGACGGCGTGAAGATCGTCGCCTGCCAGACGTCGGTCCGCGCGCTCGCCGGCTCGGGCTCGGGCCGCCGTGCCGACGGCGGCACGACCGTGCACCTGCCCGCGGCGGCGCTCGGCACCGCGCCGCGGTTCGTCGTCACGCGCGGCGACGCGACCCTCGCGACCTGCGGCGGCCGGTGGTTCGCCCACCGCGCCGCCGTCGCGCTGCCCGGAGGCGTGGCCTGATGAAGCGCGTCGCGCTCGTGCTCGCGCTCGCCCTGACCGCGCTCGCCGCCCCGCAGGCGCACGCGGCGACCGCCTGTCCCAAGCCCACCGGCCTGAAGGTGGTCAAGGCGGGTCCGGCCAAGGTCGTCCTGCGCTGGCGCAAGCCGCGCCGCGGCCCGTTCCGCGTGCTGCGCGGCAAGCGGGTCGTCGGCCAGACCCCGCGCCATTCGATGACGGTCAACCTGCGCCCGGGCCGCAAGGTCAAGCTCGCCGTCGGCGTGGTCCGCGCCCACGGGCGCTCGCCGAAGTGCTACACGCGCATCACCGCCAAGATCAAGCCCGGCGGGCCGGTCGCCACCGGCCTGCTCGCGCCCGAGCACCTGAGCATCGCCAAGGTCGCCGACGGCGTGGCGACGATCTCCTGGGACGCCGTGGCGCACGCGCGCCGCTACCGCATCTACCGCGACGGCGCCACCGTGGGCGAGACCGCCGCGACGCACTACGGCGTGCGCGTGACGGCCGGTCGCAGCGCGTCTGTCACCGTCGCCTCCGTCGGCGCCGGCGGGGCGGTCGGCCGCCAGAGCGCCCCGCTGGTCGTGCGCACCGACCTCAAGCCGCCCGCCGCCCCGACCGGGCTGCGCGCGGACGGGGTGACCGCTTTCGCCCTCACGCTGAGCTGGGACCGCGGCGCCGCCGGCTCGGCGCCGATTCGCGGCTTCCGCGTCGCGCGCAACGGCACCGTCCTGCGCCAGGTCAACCAGACCAGCCTGCGCCTGACCGGCCTGCTGCCCTCGACGCACTACGTGCTGACCGTCACCGCGGTCGACACCCAGGGGGTGCCGTCGGCGCCGGCCACGCTCGAGCTCGACACGCCCGCGCCAGACCCGTCGACCGGCAGCATCCACGCGTTCCTGCTCGCCTCGACGAGCGCGTCGTTCGCCGACTTCCGCGACCACTACCAGCGGATCGGCACGCTCTACCCGACCTACTTCGACTGCGACAAGACGACGCCGTCGCGGATCCTCGGCAAGGACGACCCGCAGGTCACGTCGTTCGCGCACGCCCGCAACGTCGCGGTCATGCCGCGCTACAACTGCCAGAACCTCAACGCGCTGCGCGCGGTGATCGCCGACCCGCGCACCTCGCAGGCGGTCATCTCGGGACTCGTCGGGCTCGTCCAGACGAACGGCTACGAGGGGATCAATCTCGACATCGAGGCCGGCACCCCGAGCGACCGGGCCGCGCTGAGCTCCTTCACCGCCGCGCTCGCCAACGCGCTGCACGCGATCGGCGCGCGGCTGTCGATCGACGTCTCGCCCAAGATCAAGGACGTCCCGAACCACCCGCGCTCGACGTTCTTCGACTACGCCGCGCTCGCCCGCTCGGCGGACACCGTCATCGTCATGGCCTGGGGCCAGCACTGGACGACGTCGGCGCCCGGCCCGCTCGTCGACCTGACGTGGCTGAGCCAGGTCGCCGCCTACGTGCGCACGGTGCCCAACGCCGAGCGCTTCGTCATCTCGACCGCGAGCTACGGGTTCGACTGGCCGGCGGGCGGCGGCCCGTCGCATCCCGCGACCGCGCGCGGCTCGGACGAGCTCCTGCAGCTGCTGGCCGCGACGGGCGCCCAGCCCGTGCGCGACCCGGCCAGCCAGGAGATGCACTTCACCTACACCGACGCGTCGGGGACCGGCCACGAGGTGTGGTACCGCGACGCGGTCTCGATCACCGCCGGCTTCAACGTGGCGCACGGTCAGGGCCTCGGGTTCGCCCTCTGGCGGCTCGGCCAGGAGGACGACGCCATGTGGAACTCGCTCTGACCTGTCCAAGGGGGGACATGACCGTCATCAATCACGCTGCCGAGCGGGGCTCGGCGCACGCCGAAGCGACCTGGGACTTCGTCCAGCGGGTGGCCAGCCGCGATCTGCGGGTCGGCATCGTCGGCCTCGGCTACGCCGGCCTGCCGCTCGCGATCGCCTTCGCCGAGGCCGGCTTCGCGACGACTGGGCTCGAGCTCAACCCCGACCGCGTCGCGGCCGTCCGCGAGGGGCGCTCGTACCTCGTCGACGTGCCCGAGGAGCGCTACGGCGCCGCGGGTGGGCGCCTCGACGCGACCGACGACTTCGACGCGGTCGGCGAGCTCGACGCGCTCACGATCTGCGTGCCCACCCCGCTGCAGAACCTGCGCCCCGACCTCGGCTTCGTCAAGCGCGCCGCCGAGGCCGTCGCACAGCACATCACGCCGGGCACGCTGGTCATCCTGCAGTCGACGACGACGCCGGGGACGACCGAAGAGCTGCTCCTGCCGATCTTCGAGCGCGCGGGCTTCCACGTCGGCGAGGACGTGTTCCTCGGCTACGCGCCCGAGCGCGTCGATCCCGGCAACGCCCGCTACGGGCTGCGCAACACGCCGAAGATCGTCGCCGGCGTCACCGACGGCTGCCGCGAGCGCACGCGCGCGCTGTACGCGACGATCGTCGACGAGGTCGTCGCGGTCTCCAGCCCGACCGTCGCCGAGACGGTCAAGCTCCACGAGAACACCTTCCGCCAGGTCAACATCGCGCTGGCCAACGAGCTGGCGCTCATGTGCGACCGGCTGGGGATCTCGGCCTGGGAGGTCATCGACGCGGCCAAGACCAAGCCGTTCGCGTTCATGGCGCACTACCCCGGACCGGGCGTGGGCGGCGACTGCATCCCGGTCGTGCCGCACTTCCTGACGTGGCACCTGCGCGAGAAGGGCTACGCGACGCGCCTGATCGACGCCGCGCACGCAGTCAACCGCGACATGCCGCTCCACGTGGCCGGCAAGGTCGTCGACGCGCTCAACGACGTGGGCCGGGCGGTGAAGGGCTCGCGGATCGTCGTGATGGGCGTCACCTACAAGCCCGACGTCCACGACACGCGCGAGTCGCCGGCGCTGGAGGTCATCCGCGAGCTCGATCGCCGCGGCGGCGCGGTGCGCTTCTGCGACCCGTACGTCGACCGCGTGCTCGTCGGCGACCGCCTCCATGAACGACTGCCGTGGTCGTTCGAGACGGTCGCCGAGGCCGACTGCGTGGTCATGCTGGTGCCGCACCGCGCCTTCCTCGAGCGCCCGTACTGGCGCGAGGCCGAGCTGCTCGTCGACGCGGGCAACCACGTCGCCGGGGCGCTCGGCACGCAGCTTGAGCTTGCGGGTCACCGACTGGCCGTCGCGCGTGGTGATCTTGACGGTGAAGGTGCCGCCGAGCTTGGCGCCGCGGCGGACGACCTTGCCGTCCTTGAGCGTGGCGACCGAGCCGCCCTTGATCTCCGTCGCGCCCGTGTAGCAGCTGGTGCCGCGCTTGGCGGCGCCGATCGAGTGGGTGACGCCGTCGATGGACACGCCCGCCTGGATCGAGCCGTCATAGCGGCGCGGCAGCGGCGTCGCGGTGCGGAACACCACGCGGACGAAGTCCTGCTTGCTGGCCGCGAGGTGGTCGCGGTAGAGGTAGGCGCCGGTGACCTCGAGGGTGTCGTCGGCGGCGCCGGCGAGCGGGGCGGCGACCCCGCCGAGGGCGACAGCCGCGGTCGTCAGGGCGATGAGCTTGCGGTGCATGCGAGCGATCTCCAGAGGTTCAAAGGTGCGGTGTGGCGTCCATTTCACCGCAGCGCCGGGCGCGGCACGGGCCACCAAGGTGGAGACGTGCCACACCTCCGGATCCGGTGGGCGCGCGCGGCGCCCCTGACGCCCTACGCCGGGACGCCGGCCGCCGTGCGCGCCGGCGCGTAGAGCCGCACCGGCCGCGTCTTGCCCTTCAGCGTGATCGCCGGGCGCTCCTCCCACGCGCCCGGCTCGCCGCCGAGCAGCACGAGCGTGGCCTCGGTGATCAGGACGTCGTCGCCGGTCTGGCGGGTGGCCGCCTCGACGCGGGCGGCGGTGTTGACCACGTCGCCGATGACGGTGAACTCGAGCCGGCCGCCGCCGCCGATCGTCCCGGCCACGACGCGGCCGGAGTTGACGCCGATCCCGACGCGCAGCTTGTCACCGTGGCGCTGGCTGACGATGCGGGCGATCTCGAGCGCCGCGGCCACGGCGCAGGCGGCGTGGTTCTCCATCCGGCGCGGCGCGCCGAACACGGCGAGCAGTCCGTCGCCGATGAACTTGTTCGCGTGCCCGCCGTGCGCGGCGATGATCGGCACGACGTCGCCGTAGAGGTCGTTCAGCGTGGCGACGACGTCCTGGGCCGAGGCGCTCTCGGCGTACGTCGTGAAGTCGCGGACGTCCATGAACAGGACGGAGACCTCGACCTCCTCGCCCGCGAGGTCGGTCCCCTCGCGCAGGACGCGCTCCGTGAGCTCGGGGTCGACGTAGGTGCCGAAGGCCTCGCGCAGGCGCTCGCGGTCGCGCAGGCCGGCGACCATCGTGTTGAAGCCGGCCTCTACGAGGCCGATCTCGCTGCCGTCGTCGACCGGGACCTGCGCGTCGAGGTCCCCGCGCTCGACGCGGGCGAGCGCGCCGCGCACGGCGGTGAGGGGATCGCCGAGCGAGCGCGCCGCCGTGAGCGTGAGCGCCAGTCCGGCGGCCGCCGCGGTCGCCGTGAGGAAGATGACCGCCCAGGCAAGGTCCTGGCGGTCGACGCCGCTGTCGAGCAGCGCGTCGACGGCGACGGCGAGGATGCCCAGCAGCGGCACCCCGGTGCCGAGCGCCCAGGCCATGATCAGGCGCGGCCGGACGCCGGGTCCGGACGGCCGTTCCGGCGGCGCGTCGGCGAGCGCGAGCGCGGTGACCGGACGCTGCGTGCGCTCGGCGAGGAGGTACGTGAGCGCGGCGGTCGTCAGGCCGCCGAGAGTGATCGCCGCGGTGTTGGCGAGCGTCGCGGCGCCGGTGGGAGCGTTGACGGCGGTGAACAGGATCGCGCCGACGCCCCAGAGGGCCGCCGTCGCCTTCGCCGGCGCGAGCGGCAGGGCCAGCGCGCGCCGCCGTTCGTCCTCGTCCGGCGGCCGGTTCTCCAGCAGCCAGCGCTGCACCGGCTCCGCGTACCGATTGACCCAGCGCACGCCGACGTACATGGCGAACGGCAGGTAGAAGGCGAGCACGATCGCGCTGCGCACGGTCAGGCCGGCCTGCTCGCGGCGGAAGTCCGGCGAGACGGGGATGAGCCACGCCAGGAAGGCGAAGACGAGCAGCGCGCCGATGGCGTTGGCCAGCAGGCCGTTGCGGATCTGCCGGGCGCGGAGGTCGGCGATCAGCCGGGCGCGGTCCTCGCGACGCACTGGTGCGGCGTCCGGTTGCACGGGCCGAGTCTCCCAGAACGTCCTTGACTTCAAGTGCACTTGAAGATGCATCATCGGGGGCATGCCCGAGAAGACAGCCACCGCCAACGCCGTGATCACCGCCGAGGTCGCCTCCTGGCCGGGCGTGGAGGTCGCCCCGCACCGGTTCGGCGGCGTCGCGTTCATGGTGGGTCGGCGCGAGCTGGGCCACCTGCATGGCGATCGCCTGGCCGACCTTCCCCTGACGCGCGCCCTGCGCGACGAGCTGCTCGACGCCGGCCGCGTCGAGGCCCACCACGTCCTGCCCGACTCCGGCTGGGCGTCGCGCCGGATCCGCACCGAGGACGACGTGCGCGACGTGATCGAGCTGCTGCGCCTGCAGTACGACCGCGCAATGGCGAGGCGCGCCTCATGAGCGCCGCCTTCAGCGACGCCGAGCTGGCCTACCTGCGCGACGGTCGCCGCCTCGCCCGCCTCGCGACCGTCGGCGCCGACGGGACGCCGCACGTCGTCCCCGTGGGGTGGACGTACAACGCCGAGCTCGACACCATCGACGTCGGCGGGCGCGCGCTCGAGCGCACGAAGAAGTTCCGCGACGTCGCGCGCAGCGGCCGCGCCGCCATCGTCATCGACGACCTGGCGAGCACGGATCCGTGGCGCCCGCGCGCCGTGGAGGTGCGCGGCCGCGCGGAGGCGCTCGGCGAGCCCACGCTCATCCGCATCCACCCGGAGCGCGTCGTCTCCTGGGGCTTGGGCTGACGCGATTCGCCGCTTGCCTGCGCAACTATCCTCGGATGAGGACATGGGAAAGGTCTGGGTTCTCGACACGGAGACGAAGGGCACCGGCGCGAACATGGTTCCGCTCGAGAAGGTGCTCGAGCGACCGGATGCGCGGCGCGAGCGCGAGCCGATCTTCGTGCCGCCCAAGCGGGGTGAGCGGCCCGTCGAAGCGCCCGCGCCCAAGCCGCCGCCGCGGTTCAAGGTCGTTGACGTCCTCACGCGGCAGACGCTGGCCGAGGACGCCGACGGCCGTGCCACGGTCGACGTGCTGAAGGGCGTCCGCAGCGTCGTCGACGTGCGGATCTCGCGGTGGGACCACGACGCCGAGCGCTGGCGGCCGCTCAGCCTGGCCGAGCAGCGCGCGATCTGGCATCTGCGCGACCGCTGAGCCCCCGGCCAGGGCGCCTGTCAGGCGAGTCGCTCGGTAACGCGCGGCCGGGTCGGCAGGTCGAGGGCCACCCACAGGCCGGAGGCCGTGGTGGCGGCCGCCACCACGGCGATCGCGGCGCTGAAGTCGATGGCGTCGGCCAGCACGCCGGCGACCAGCCCGCCGGCGACGTAGCCCATGTCGCGCCAGAAGCGGTAGACGCCGACGGCGGACGCGCGGGCGACCGGCGCGACGGCGTCGGAGATCGCCGCGATGAGCGTCGGGTAGACGAGCGCGGTCCCGGCGCCGAGGCCGACCGCCGAGCAGGCCGCGAGGCCCACGTCGCCGCCCGACGCCGCCAGCAGCGCGAGGGCTGCGCCCTGGACGAGCATGCCGGCCACGATCAGCGGCTTGCGCCCGACGCGGTCGGACCAGTGGCCCGTCCCGATCTGGCCGGCCCCCCACACCGCGGGGTACAGCCCGGCGACGAGGCCGATCTGCGCGGCGCTCGCGCCGTGCGCCGCGAGGAAGAGCGGGACCAGGCCCCAGGCGAGCGCGTCGTTGAGGTTGTTGACGAGGCCGGCCTGCGAGCACGCGCGGAGCGCGGGGTCGGCGTAGCTCGCCTCGCGAAACGCCTCGGTCAGCGACGGCGCGCCGGCGCTCTCGGCCGACTGCTCGGCCTGCTCGAGCGCGACGTGGCGAGCGGTGTCGCGGGCGAAGGCCGCCGACAGGACCAGGCCGGTCACGGCCACCGCCGTCGACGCGACGACGAGCACGTCGCGCGGGGCGAACTCGCCGGCCAGCCAGCCGCTCAGCGCGGCGGCGACGGCGACGCCGCCGTACCCGGCGGCCTCGTTGAGGCCGAGCGCCAGGCCGCGCCGGCGCGGTCCTACAAGGTCGATCTTCATCACCACGGTCATGGACCAGGCGAGACCCTGGTTGACGCCGAGCAGGACGTTGGCCGCGACGATCCACGCCCACGTCGGCGCGACCGCGACGAGCAGCGGGACGGGCAGCGCGAACGCCCATCCCGCGATCAGCAGCCGGCGGCGCCCGATGCGCTCGGCCGTCGCCCCGGCGGCGAGGTTGGTCAGCGCCTTGGCGAGCCCGAAGGCGACGATGAACGACAGGACCGCGGCGCTGGAGGTGAGGCCGAAGCTCTCGCGGCCGATGAGCGGCAGGGTCGAGCGCTCGAGCCCGACCATCGCGCCGACGAAGGCGTTGATGGCGACGAGCAACGAGAACTGCGCGAGGTTCTCGCGCAGGCCGAGCCGGACCTCGGCGCCGCTGCTCACCGCAGCGCGGCGAGCGGGCGGCCGGCGCGGTTGGCCGCCACGATCTCCGCCTGGCGCTCCGGCGCCGGCGGGAGGTCCTCGAGCAGCGCGGCGACGAACTCGTCCTCGGTGCGGTGTCGCAGCGCGCGGTTGTGGCGGCGCTCGAAGCCGATGCTCGACACCGGCGTCGACGACAGCCCGCGCCCGCAAACCGACCCGCCGTAGTGCGCCGGGAAGACCAGCAAATCTTCAGGCAGCGTGAGCAGGCGCTCCGTGATCGACCGGTACAGCCGGCGCGCCATCTCCTCGGCGCTCGCGTCGGCGCCGGCGTGCAGGTCGGGGCGCCCCGCGTCGCCGACGAGCAGCGCGTCGCCGGTCAGCACGAGCCACGGCTCGGGGGCGCGCGCATGGTCGGTGACGAGGTACGCGTGGTGCGCGGCGGCGTGCCCGGGCGTCGCGATCGCCGCAAGCTGGGTGTTGCCGAGCCTGACGACGTCGCCGCCGGCGAGCGCGACGTGCTCGAAGGCGACGCCCGCGCCCGCGGGCAGGTAGGCGGTGGCGCGCGTGCGCGCGACGAGCTCCGGCAGGCCCGACACGTGGTCGGCCTGCACGTGCGTCTCGAGCACCGCCGTGATCCGTGCGCCCTGCGCCTCGGCGAGCCGCACGTAGTCGTCGACGAGGTCGGCGTGCGCGTCGACGACCGCGAGCTCGCCCGTCGTCTTGCAGCCGAACAGGTACGACGCGCACGCGCTCGCGTCGTTGAGCAGCTGCCGGAAGAACATGACGCCACCGTAGGCGAGCTGCGGCCATGCTCCCAGGCGAGATCCGCCATGGCGCACTTGCCGCAGCGGAATGATTCGGTCAGCTGCCGTCGGCCGTGCAGCCGGCGACGCTCGCGCTGCAGCACGAGCACAACGTCCGGATGAAGGCCTGCTCGGCCGGCGTCGGGTCGCGGTCGCCGGGACGCACGAGGTAGACCGACCGGCGCAGAGGCTCGACGCCCTCAAGGGCGAACTCGACGAGCTCGCCGCGCGCCGTCTCGTCGGCCACGACCAGCCGCGAGACGAAGCCGATGCCCAGGCCCGCGGCGACCGAGCGCTTGATCGCCTCGTTGGAATCAAGCTCCCAGCGCTTCGCCGGCCGGCAGCCGGCCCTCATCAGACCGCGCTCGGAGACCGCTCGGGTGCTCGACCCCTGCTCGCGCACCAACAGCGTCTCGCCAGCGAGGTCGCCGGGTCGCACCCGGCCGCGAACGACACGAAGGCGCTCCGGCGCCGCGATTCCGACAATCTCATCGTCCAGGAACGGCTCGGCGACGACGCCGTCGGGCAGCTCGACCTCGCCCGCCAGTCCCAGCGAGACGATGCGCTGCGCGACCTGTTGGACGACCCATGTGCTCGAGCCGATGACCACATCGACGTCGACGCCAGGGTGGCGCTCGGCGAAGCACTGCAGGATCGACGGCAGCACGTAGCTGCCCGGCGTCGTCGAGGCGGCCAGCGCCAGCGTCCCGCGCTCAGCGCCGCGCAGCGCTCGCAGGTCCTGCTGCATCGCGTCCAGGGTGTCGAGGACACGCGCGCCGTGCGCGGCAACGATCTCCCCCGCCTCGGTGAGCCGGCTCGCGCGGCCGGCGCGCTCGACCAGCCGCTCGCCGACCGCCGCCTCGAGCGTCTGCAGGTGCTTGGTCGCCGACGGCTGCCCCATCCTGCACGCGTCCGCCGCCGCCGAGATCGACCCTCGCCGCCCGAGTTCCACGAGAAGCCGAAGCCGCTGCGGGTCGAGCGCGTCGACGATCCCTTCGGTCATGACCCGAGTATGCCGGAGCGGAAACCCAGCCATGCGAAAGTTGGTCTAGGCGCATACCCGTTGACCGCGTAGCGTGCTCACGGAGCAAGGAGAGCGCGCATGAGAGCCATTGACTGCCCCTGCGGACACCGCCTGGAAGGCGCCGACGACGACGAGCTGTTGCGCTTGGCGCGCGAGCACGTCGACCGCGATCACCCGGAGATGCAACGCACCGACGAGGAACTGCGCGCGCGCATCGCCGCCGACGCCTACGACGTCGCCGCGGTCAACCGGTGAGCGCTCGCTGCTGGATGCGGGCGAACCTGACCACGCAGGGTTACGCGCTCAGCGATCGCGAGCGCAGGGCGCTGTGGCTCGGCCTGCGCTTCTCCACGGGCCTGTGCCTAACGGTCGTCGTCACCGCGCTGGCACTGCAGTCCGCGGTGATGCTCGTGGCGCTCGTGCCGATCGGCGCGCTCGCCGGCTTCACCGCGCGCCACCCGTTCGACCATCTCTGGAACGGCGCCGTGCGTCACATCGTCGGGGGCCCGCCGCTGCCGCCGAACCCGACGCGGCGCCGGCACGCGTTCAAGCTGGCCACCGTCTGGCTGGCGACTGTCGCCGCGCTGTTCGCCGCCGGAGCGGGCACGGCGGCGCTTGTCCTCGGCGGCGTGCTCGTCGGCGCCTGCACAACGGTGACGGCGACGAACCTCTGCATCCCATCGGAGGCGCTGGCCTGGTGGGAGCGCCGCCATCGCCGCACGGAGCCCATCACGACATGAGCCAGATCGAAGCGCCGGTCGACGTCGACGTCCTGCGCAGCGAGATCCAGAAGACCTACACCGAGGTCTCGATCGAGCAGGAACGGGAGTTCATCTTCCCGACCGGCCGCGCGTGGGCGGAGGAGCTCGGCTATCCCCAGCCCGAGCTCTCCCGCGTGCCCGACGGCACCGTGGACAGCTTTGCCGGCGTGGCCAACCACTTCGTGCTCGGGCGCCTCGAGCCCGGGCAGACCGTCGTCGACCTGGGCTGCGGCGCGGGCACCGACCTGCTGATCGCGGCGCAGATGGCCGGTCCCGAAGGTCGCGCGATCGGGATCGACATGACCCCCGCGATGCTCGACCATGCCCGCGAGAGCGCCGCCGCGATGGGCCTCGAGAACGTCGAGCTGCACAAGGGGCTGATCGAGGCGCTGCCGCTTCCGGATGCGTCCGTGGACGTCGTGATCTCCAACGGCGTCATCGACCTGGTCGTCGACAAGGAGGCGGTGTTCGCGGAGATCGACCGCGTCCTGCGCCCGGGCGGTCGCCTGCAGATCGCCGACGTCGTCATCCACAAGGAGGTCTCCGAGGACGCGCGCAAGCGCATCGACCTCTGGACCGGCTGAATTGCCGGCGCGCTCCTCACCGGGGAGCACGCGCGGCAGTTGGTCGCGCGGGGGTACCGGGACATCCAACAGGGCGAGCTCGTCGACACCTACGCGCGCTCGGCATTCGAGGACACGCGCCGCAACGCCGCGAAGTTCGGCGCCATGGGCTCGACGATCCGCGCCACCAAGCCACACCGGTAGAGGAGGGATTCTCATGGCGGGACTCGAGGTCAAGAGCTTCGACTCACCCGACGAGACCCGGCCCTTCGAGGGCAAGGGCCACGCCGACGTCGTCAACGTCGGCGGGCAGGTCATCGGCCGCGGGACGTTCGAGCCCGGCTGGCGCTGGTCGAACAACGTCAAGCCGATCGCCGGCACCGACTCCTGTCAGGTCTCGCACCTGGGCTACGTCATGTCCGGGCGCATGCGCGTGTTCATGGACGACGGCAGCGAGGGCGAGGCGGGCCCGGGCGACGTCGTCGCGATCCCGCCCGGCCACGACGCCGAGGTCGTTGGCGACGAGGCCTGCGTCGTGCTCGACTTCGGCGAGTTCGGCGACTACGCCAAGCGCAGCTGAGCGCGGGCGATCACGCGGCGGCGACGAGCTTGTCGGCGAACTCCGCCGGCAGGCCCGCCGCGCGGACCTCCGCGGCGACCGCGACCGCGTCGTAGGGCACGCGCTCGATCGCCACCTCGACGCCGGCGCCCGACGGCCGCAGGATCGCGAACGCGCCGCGGGGGTCGCCGTCCTTGGGCTTGCCGACCGAGCCGCAGTTGACGAACAGCACGCCGCCGTACTCGCGCACCCACGGCTTGTGCGTGTGGCCGAACACGAGCACCCGGTCGGTCTCGGCTGCCGCCAGGCGCTCGTACAGGCGGGCGGGCTTGTCCTCGAACAGGTACTCGTTGACCTTGCGCGGCGAGCCGTGCACCAGGTGGACGGGCGTGTCGCCGACGCTGAAATGCAGGTCGAAGGGGAGCTCCCGCATGAAGTCCTTGGCTGCGCTGTCGGTGTGCTCGAGCGTCCACTCGACCGACTGCTGGCCGAGCTCGCGGTCGTGCGGCGTGATGTACGCGCAGCCGCAGTCCTCGAGGTCGCGGGCGATGGCGTAGTCGTAGTTGCCGTAGATCGTCGGGATCGCGCGCTCCCGAACGAGCGCGCAGACCTCGTTCGGGTGCGGGCCGTAGCCGACGAGGTCGCCGCCGCAGTAGACGCGGTCGATCCCCAGCGCGTCGATCCGCTCGAGCGCCGCCTGCAGCGCCGGCAGGTTGGCGTGGATGTCCGTGATGACCGCGACGGCGTCGGGCATGCCTCGGCCGAGTGTATCCATTGACAATCATCACTTCAATCGATACATATCTATTGATGGCTGTCGATCTGGAGCTGACGCCGAAGCAGAAGCGCCCCGTCGGCGAGCCCTGCTGCCAGCCCGTGGTCTATCCAGACGTCGAGCGCGAGCAGGCGCAGCGGATGGCGACGATCGCCAAGGCGCTCGGCGACCCCGTCCGGCTGCAGCTCGTCGACGTGCTGCGCAAGCACGCGGGCAAGGTCTGCGTCTGCGAGCTCGTTCCGCTGTTCGACATCTCCCAGCCCACGCTGAGCCACCACCTCAAGAAGCTGCGCGAGGCCGGCATCGTCGACTCCGAGCGTCGCGGGCTGTGGGCCTACTACTACGTCGTCCCCGACGCGCTGGAGGAGCTGAGCGCATGGCTGACCTGACGATTCGCGAGACCGTGCGCGAGCGCTACGCCGCCGCGGCGCGCACGATCGACGAGCACCGATCCTCTTCGTGCGGCTGCGCGACCGGCGCCGAGGTCTTCGGCGGCGCGCTCTACGACGAGGCGCAGGCCGACGGCGCGACGGCCACCGCGGTCCAGGCCTCGCTGGGCTGCGGCGTGCCGACCGCGGTCGCCGAGCTGCGCGACGGCGAGACGGTGCTCGACCTCGGCTCGGGCGCCGGCGCCGACGTGCTCATCAGCGCCCGCCGCGTCGGCCCCGCGGGCAAGGCGATCGGCCTCGACATGACCGACGAGATGCTCGCCCTCGCCCGGCGCAACGCGGACGAGGCGGGCGTGACGAACGTCGAGTTCCACAAGGGCTACATCGAGGACATCCCGCTCCCCGACGCGTCGGTCGACGTCGTCATCTCCAACTGCGTCATCAACCTCTCCGGCGACAAGGGCGCCGTCCTGCGCGAGGCCGCGCGCATCCTGCGCCCGGGCGGGCGTTTCGCCGTCTCCGACGTCATCGCCGACCCCGACATGGACGACGCGACGCGCGCCGACATGCGCCAGTGGACCGGCTGCATCGCCGGCGCGCTGACCCGCGACGAGTTCGAGCACGCCCTGCGCGCCGCCGGCCTGACCGACGTCGAGATCCGCGAGACCCACCGCGTCCACGAGCACGCCGCCTCGGCGATCGTGCGCGCCCGCAAGCCCCGGGCGAGCTGAACCCCCGCCGTCAGGCGGCAAGCCGCTCGGCGAGCGACGCGACGTGCGAGCGTCCCTTGTGGCCGTCCTCGAGCGCGTCGAGCCAGCGCGCGGGGATCGCGGCCGCGCCCTCGCGCGCGCCGGCGATCGCGCCCGCCATGGCGCCGATCGTGTCCGTGTCGCCTCCGCAGCGGATGGCGAACGTGACCGCGTCCTCGAAGCGGTCGTGCGCGGCAGCGGCGTAGATCGCCGCCGGGACCGACTCGTGCGCCGCCGAGCCGTTGCCGAGCGCCACCGCGACGCTGCCCGGCGCCGGCCGCTCGCGCAGCAGGCGCGCGGCCTCGGCGAGCCCCCACCGGAGCTCCGGCGTCACCGCAGCGGTGCGAGCGGCGGCCAGCACGTCGTCGCCGCGCAGGCCGGCACCGATCGCGGCCGCTTGCGTCGCCGCCGCGTCGATCGCCACCGCGTGGGCGTGCGTCACCCGCGCGCTGCGCCGCGCTGCGTCCAGGAGCGCCTCGCGATCGCCCGCGAAGAGCACAGCGACCGGCGCGACGCGCATCGCGGCCCCGTTGCCGAGCGAGCCGCGGCCACCGAACACCCGGCCCGACGCCTCGAGGACCGCCACCCCGCTCTCGATCAGACCCAGCACGGCGCGCGTCCCGGCGCCGTAGCCGCGCCGCGGGTCGTAGGCCACGAGGAACGCGCGTCCCAGGTGCTCCTCGTCGAGACCACCGCACTCGAGCAGCGACTCTGCGAGCGCGATCGCCATCTGCGTGTCGTCGGTGTAGGTGCCGCGGCCCAGCCGCGCCTCGAGCATCTCGAGGCGCTCCGGCACCGCCCCGTGCGGCGCTCCCTCGAACGGCATCCCCAGCGCGTCGCCGACGAACGTGCCCAGCAGCGCGCCGCGTGCGCCGTCGAGCCGCCGGTCGCGAGTCACGCGGACGGCGTGGTCTTCTGATCGAACAGCGCGCAGACGTCGAGCGTCTCGCAGTCGCACGCGGTGGCGGCCTGCAGCCAGGCGCGCATCGCCGCTGCGCGCCTGATGAGCGCGTCGACCTCGGGAAGCTTGCGCTGCGCGAGCTCGCGCAGCCGCACGGAGGCGGGACCGCCGTCGTCCGCGCCGGCCGGCAGGACGCGCGCCTCGTCGAGGCTGAACCCGGCGCGCTTGGCGACCTCGACGATCTCCAGCCGGCGCACCGTCTCGTCGGTGTAGCGGCGCTGCCCGTGCTCGCGCGCCGGCTCGGGGAGCACGCCGATGCTCTCGTAGTAGCGGATGGCCGAGGTCGTGAGCCCGGCTCGGCGGGCGACCTCGCCGATCGTCAGCGTGGCATCCATCGCATCGCGTCCTTGACTTCAAGGCGGCTTGAAGGCCGACGATAACCGCTCCCTTGGGCTACGAGAGGACCGACATGCCGATCGCCTGCACGCTGACCGCCACGCAGATGGCCGACCGCCGCGCCGAGATGGCCGCGATCGGCCGCGCCGCGCTGCTCGGCGTCGACGAGGACGACGCGCGCGCGGTCGTGCGCTTCCGCGCCGACGCGGAGACGCGACGCCGGCTGGAGGCGATCGTCGCCGCCGAGGCCGAGTGCTGCGCCTTCCTCGACCTCGCGCTTCGAGATCAGGACGACGCGCTGGCGCTGACGATCGGCGCCCCGCCGGAGGCACGGCCGGTTCGCGACGAGCTCGTCGCGGCCTTCGGCGCCTGAATCAGCGCTCGAGCTCGCCCCGGACCTCGGTGTCCTCCCGCGCGCGCCGCGCGGCGTCGCGGATCTCGAAGATGTCCGTCGCCCACTCCCCCAGCTCGCGCGTGACGTCGCGCACCGCGCCGACGACGATGCCCACGATGCTGCCGACATGCGTGGCCCCCGACTCGACCACGACCTGGATCGTGTCCTTGCGGATCTCGAGCTTGTCGAGTCGGTCGGGGGTCTCGGTCATGTCGGTCATGCTGCGGCGGCGAGCTCCTGGGGCTGGGCGTCGTCGTCGCGCTCGGACGCGGAGCGGCCGCGCCCGGGCAGCGGCGGCACCGCGAGCTTGACGATCTTACGCACGACGCTGCCGAACTGCCGGTGCAGCGGGCCCGCGTTGTACGGGATGCCGTAGCGCTCGCAGATCTCGCGCACCTCGACCGAGATCTCGGCGTAGCGGTGGGCCGGCAGGTCGGGGAACAGGTGGTGCTCGATCTGGTGGCTGAGGTTGCCCGAGAGGATGTGGAACAGCTTGCCGCCGGTCAGGTTCGCCGAGCCCAGCAGCTGGCGGTAGTACCACTGGCCGCGCGTCTCGTTGGCCTCCTCCTCCTCGGTGAACTCGTGCGTCCCGTCCGGGAAGTGGCCGCAGAAGATGATCGTGAACGACCACAGGTTGCGGGCGAGGTTGGCGGTCGCGTTGCCGGCCAGCACGAGCGGGAGCGACGGCCCGGACAGCACCGGGAACAGCACGTAGTCCTTCAGCGTCTGGCCGCGCACCTTGCGCCAGATGTCGCCGAGCATCTCGCGCTTCTCGCGCCAGCTCGTCTCGCCGGCGACGATCCGCTCGGTCTCGAGGTCGTGCAGCGCGACGCCGTACTGGAAGAAGGTCGCCAGCAGCGCGGCGTAGAGCGGATTGCCGAGGTAGTACGGGTGCCACGGCTGGTCCTCGGACATGCGCAGGATGCCGTAGCCGATGTCGCGGTCCTTGCCCACGACGTTCGTGTGGGTGTGGTGCATGTAGTTGTGCGAATGGCGCCACTGATCGCCGGGGCACGCGGTGTCCCACTCGAAGGCCTGGCCGTTGAGCCGCGGGTCCTTCATCCAGTCGTACTGCCCGTGCATGACGTTGTGGCCGATCTCCATGTTGTCGAGGATCTTCGACAGCGCGAGCGCGGCGACGCCGCCCGCCCACGCGGGCGGCAAAAAGCCGAGGAAGAGCAGGCCGCGGCCGGCGGCCTCCAGGCCGCGCTGGGCACGGATGACCTTGTTGATGTAGTCGGCGTCGCGCTCGCCGAGGTCGGCGACGACGCGGGCGCGGATGGCGTCGAGCTCGCGGCCGAAGGCCTCGAGCTGGTCCGGTGTGAGCTCGGGTGCGGGGGTGGACATGGCTGGCTCCCTGGGTTTCGAGGTGAGGGTCAGAGGTCGAGCGCGACGTCGCCGACGGGCACCGAGACGCAGATGCGGATCAGCTCGTCGGAGGCGCTCGAGGTCTCGCCGGTGAAGACGTTGCGCACGGTGCCGGCGGTCTTGCGGCAGCTGCACGTGTTGCAGATGCCCATGCGGCAGCCGTGGTCGGGCGCGAGGCCGGCGTCCTCGGCCTGCTCGAGCAGCGGCAGGCCGCTGTTGGCCGCCTGGCGTCCGCTGGCGGCGAAGCTGACGACGCCCTCGGCGCCGTCGGTGTCGAACGTCAGCGCGGGCGGCGTGAAGGTCTCGGCCGCCGGCTCGGCGAGGCCGTCCTCGGCCCACACGGAGCGGACCGAGTCGATCAGGGCCGGCGGGCCGCAGACGAACGTCGCCGCGCCCGCGTGCTCGGAGAGCACGGCGCGCAGGTGCTCGCGGCAGAAGCGCCCGGTCAGCGGCGCGCCGCCGCCGCGGGTGAAGCCGCGGGCGACGCGGAGCGCCGGGTGGCGCTGCTCGAGCTGCTCGAGCTCGGCGCCGTAGAGGGCGAGCTCGCGCGAGCGCGCGTAGTTGAGAAAGCCGATCTCGCCGGCGAAGCCCTCGTCGCACAGCGTGCGCAGCATCGCCATCACCGGCGTGACGCCGCTGCCGCCGCTGATCAGCAGCACGCGCTCGGGGCGCCGGTCGGGCAGCACGAAGTCGCCGTCCGCCTGGCTGAGGCCGACGATCATCCCCGGCCGGGCGTGGTCGCGCAGGTAGCGCGAGACCTTGCCGTCCGGGTGGGTCGAGACGGTCAGCTCGAGCGCGCCGCCGGCGGCGTGCTCCGAGCCGGCCGGCGAGTAGGGCCGCGTCTCGCGCACGCCGTCGATCTCGACGCTCACGCCGACGAACTGCCCGGCGCGCAGGCCGCGCCAGTTCTCGTTCGGGCACAGGGTGAGCGTGACGCTCTTGGGGCTCTGATGGCGTACTTCGGTGATCTCGGCGCGCACGTCCTTGACGAGCAGCGGGCGCACGAGCTCGACGTAGCGGTCGACGCCGTGCGGGTACGTGAGCGCCTCCAGAAGGCTCGAGCGCAGCAGGCGACGCCCGAGGCCGCGAGGGGTGGTGGCGGGGGGCAGCTTGATCGTCTCCTGAATCGAGTCGGTGTACAAGTGTTCACAGAGTACACTCGGATCGCCGGAAGTCACGTAATGCGTCGGTGAAGGTCGTCACACTGTGGTCGTGCACAGCCGTACTCCAGAGACCGGCGTCACGCGGCAGGAGCGCAAGCGGCGCACGCGCCAGGCCCTGCTCGACGCGGCGCTCGAGCTGCTCGAGGAGCAGAGCTTCTCGAGCCTCAGCCTGCGCCAGGTCACGCGCGCGGCAGGGATCGTCCCGACCGCCTTCTATCGCCACTTCGACGACATGGAGGAGCTCGGCCTCGCGCTGATCGACGAGTCGTTCCGGACGCTGCGAGCGATGATCCGCGCGGCGCGCTCGGACCCGCGCACCTACGAGCGCGTGATCCGCACGTCGGTCGAGATCCTCGTGCGCCACGTGCACGAGCACGACGACCACTTCCGCTTCATCGCGCGGGAGCGCTTCGGCGGCGTCGCCGTGCTGCGCCACGCGATCCGCAACGAGATCCGCCTGTTCGCCAGCGAGCTCGCCACCGACCTCGCGCGCTTCCCGGGCCTGGACCGCTGGACGACCGAGGACCTCCACCTGCTGGCCGGGCTCATCGTCAACGCGATGGTCTCGACCACCGAGGCCATCCTCGACGCACCGCCGGAGGACCCGGCCGCCGAGGCCGAGATCATCGCGACGGCCGAGCGCCAGCTGCGGATGATCGTGATCGGCGTCCCGCAGTGGCGCAGCTCCGACGGCTCAGGAACCGCGCGGCGCCCCGCGTAGCGCGCTCGCGAGCAGGCTGATCGCGAGCCCGACGCCGAGGCCGACGCCGAGCGGCCCGAGCGCGGCGAGCCCCACCGCCATCGCGTTCGTCCCGGCGACGCTCGAACCGGCGAGGGCGGCGGTGCCCGCCGCGATGGCCGGCGCGGCGGCGGTCGTCACGAGGGCGGCGGCGACCGTGCAGGCGGCGGCCTCGCCACCGGCCCAGGCCGCGTTCTCGAGGGCCTCGCCCTTGGTCATCGAGCCCTTGCGGACCTTGTCGATGTCGCAGGCGAGGCTGATCCCGGCGGCGACCGCCGCCGCAGCCGCGCCGGCCTTGGCGCTCGGCCTCCTCGGCGCGTGCGCGCGCTTGCCGACGGCCTTCCTGATCTCCGCGACCTTCTCGGCGACCTCGTGGGCGGCCTTGACCGACTCGACGCGCGACGGGAATTCCTTCTTCGTCTCGTCCTGCTTCTGTCGCGCGCGAGGGCTTCCCCGGCGCTTCTGTGCAGCGGTCTTCGTCGTGCGGCGCGGTGTGCTGGTCGTGCTGGGCATGGCGGATCTCCTGGGTCGATCTCGAGACCCGGGATACGCCCGGCCACGCGCCGGCGTTCGAGCACGAGCCGCTGCGTGCTCGATCGCACACGGCGACGCGTCACGTCTAGGAGAGCGCTGGCTCTGCGATCGCGCGGGCGGGCGCATCGGCGACCGCCGCGCGGGCCAGCCGGGGACGCAGCCGCGCGTAGGCGAACAGGCCGCCGAGCGCCGGGACCCAGAGCGCAATCGCGTGATAGACGAGCACCGCGGCGGCCGCCTGCAGGGGCGGCGCGCCGTAGAGGACCAGGGCGCCCACGAGACCGGCGTCGAGCACGCCGGCCCCGCCGGGCACGGGAAGCGCGTTGGCGACGTAGCCGATCGCGTAGGCGAGGGTGAGCGCCGGGACCGGCGGCGGGTGGCCGACCGCCGAGAACGTCGCCCACAGCACTGCGATGTCGAAGGCGAGGTAGCCGAGCGCCCCGCCGAGCCGCCAGCTCGGGTGGCGCGCGGCGCGCCGGGCGTCGCGGATCCCGGCGACGACGCCGTCGAGCCACGGCGCGGCCGCGCCGCGCCGCTGCGCGATCCAGGGCGCGGCGGCGATGGCCGCGGTGATCGCCCCGGCGACGAGCAGGGGCAGCGCGGCGCGGCGGAAGTCGTGCGGCCCCGCGGCGCCGGCGACGAGCAGCAGGCCGGCGCCCATGATCGCGGCGCCGTTGACGGCGCTGGTCAAGAAGAACAGCCCGCTCGAGCGCCGCACGATCACCGCCGTCGGCGTCCCGGCCAGCCGCATGAGCCAGCCGCCGATGGCCAACCCGCCGACGCCGCCGCCGGGCAGCAAGACCCCCGACGCCATCGAGGTCCACGCCAGCGCGCGCGCGTCCGGCGCCGCGACGCGCTCGAAGAACAGCCGGAAGATCACGACGAAGCTCAGGCAGGAGGCCAGCTCGAGCGCGATCGCCGCCGTGATCCACACGGCGTTCATCTCACGGATCTCGCGCACGACGGGCCGCAGCGCGGGCACGGCGAGGACGAGCGAGATCGCGAGGACCCCGAGCAGTGCCGCGGTGGCCACCCGCCGCCGGGCGAAGCTTCGCGTACGCATCGCGGGGTGTTCGTCGAGGATCGCGGTGCGGATCACCGGCTCACGCTGCGACGGCCTCCACGCGCTCGGCGGCGTCCAGCGCCATTCGGGCATCGGCGAGCGCCTCGCCGATGAGACGGCTGGCGTGGTCGAAGTCGGTGGGCTGGACGTGGTGGCGGTTGACGGCCGGCAGCACGATCAGCTCGGCCTCGGTCGAGTAGCGGGCCAGGTCGACCTCCAGGCGCGCCCCGACGAGCACGGTGAAGGCGTGCAAGGCGGCGTCGAGCGCCCCGCGTGGCGGCGCGGGGATGCCGCGCTCGAGCGGGTCGGCGGTGGCCAGCACGTAGATGCGCTCGGCGCCGAGCTCGACGGCGTGTGAGATCGGGGTGTTGTCGACGACGCCGCCGTCGACCAGGAGGCGGTCACCCCGCGGGACGGGTGGCAGGACGCCGGGGATGGCCGTGGCGGCGAGCAGGGCCTCGAGCGCCGCGCCCTCGGACAAGCGGACCTCCTCCCCGCTGAGCACGTCGAACGCGACGAGATGCAGCGGGATCGCCGCGTCCTCGAGGCGCACGACCTGCATGTGGCGGCGCGCGAGCCGGCGCAGGCCGCGGTCGCTGACCAGGTGGTCGCGGTGGTTGGTCAGGCCGCCGATCAGCGTCCGCGCGTCGATCGGGAAGACGTCGTCGCGGTGCACGGCGCGCCAGACGCCGGCGAGCTCCTCGGCGGTGGCGACGGTCTGGGGTCGGGAGGCCACGAACGCAGCGTTGAGGGCGCCGGCCGAGGTGCCGACGAGCAGGTCGGGCGTGATGCCGCGCTCGTAGAGGGCTCGCAACATGCCGACCTGCATGGCGCCGAGGCTGGCGCCGCCCGAGAGCACGAACGCCGTGCGTGGCGCGCGTGCGGTTGGGCTGATCGTTCGCATGATGTTGGCTCCACAACTGTTTACAAGCTCAACCATTGAGCTTGCCATGCAGAGTAGGGACTGTCAAGGAAGGCGGTGCGCTCCCGGTACTAGCCGGCCGACGGGACCGTGCTCGGCGCGCTCTCCTGCTGCAGCGCCACCTGGACCGGCGCGAGCAGCCACGCGGCCCCGAAGACCAGACAGAACGCGGCCAGGTGCAGCGCCGCCAGCGCGGGCGTGCGTCCGAGCTGGTCGCCGAAGACCAGGAACCCGCCGGCGACCGAGCTGACGTTGGTCGCCGCGGTCATCACCGCGATGACGACCAGCGCCCGCCCCGCCTGCAGGCCGCGCTGGAACGCGAAGAAGGCGCCCGCCGTGGCGACCGCGGCGACCGCCAGCCACGGCGAGCCGACCAGCGACGCCCCGCCGGTCAGCGCCTTGATGGCCAGGTCGGCGGCGCCGTAGAGCAGGCCGCCGGCGGCGCCGAGGGCCGCCGGGCGGCGTTCGCCCCCCACCAGCGCGGCGAGCGCCGCCGCCGCGCAGGCCAGCAGCGCGGAGTAGGCGCCCAGCGTGGCGGGATCGAAGCGCGCGTGGGCGCCGTGGGCGTGCAGGCCCGCAGTGAGGGCGACGAGCGCGCAGGCCATCAGCCCGACGGCGGTCACCTCGGCGCGGGTGAGCCGCACGCGCAGGCCGACGACCGCCATCGGAGCGGCGAGGGCCAGACCACCGGCGACGAAGGCCTGGACGAGCGAGAGGGGGGCGCGCGCGAGGGCGGCGACGTGCAGCGCCCACCCGCCGAGGCCGACCGCGGTCCCGGCCGACCACAGCGGCGAGCGCAGCAGCGATGTGAGCGTCGCGACCGGGCGCAGCGGGCTGATCGCAACCGAGGAGCGCGACCCGGCGTGCTGGAGAAGGAACCCCGCGTTGAGCGCCACCGACGCCCCCAGCGCCAGGGCCAGACCGACGGCCACGCGGCTCACGCACCCACCCCACTGAGCCGCCGCTTAGCCGCCCGGCCTACCGTTCGCCTGTGCGAACCCTCCGGGCACAGCGGATCGTCGCCGGCGCCGTGGCGCTGCTCGCCGTCGTGGTGGCCGGCGTGGGCTGGCTCTACCTGCTGCGCGACGTCGGCGCCCTGGCCGCCGGCCCGCGGGTCCCCGAGGCCCTGCCGCTGCAACGACTCGCCCACGCTGACGCTCAGCCGCTGGTGCGGCTCCTCGCCGCCTGGCTTCCGGCCGGCCTCGTCGCCGGCGCCGTGCTGCGCGCGCTCGGCGCAGTCGAGCGCGGCCCGCGCGTCGTGATCGCCGGCGCGTTCACGGTCGTCGTCTTGCACGTCACCGGCGCGCTCCTGGACTCGATCACCGCCGGCGTGTCGATGGGCCGCCATCTCGCCGACCAGCCCGGCCGCCCGGCGACGTGGGTGCCCGCCCTGCTCGTCGCCGCCGGTGCGGCGCTCATCCCGGCCGCTCCTCGAGCACAAGCGGTCCCACTGGCTGGCGCTCCGGTCGCCAGGCGGCTCGACACGGGCGAGGCCGCGGCGCCCTGACGTAGGCCTCGGCCTGCAGCACGCGCAGCGCGGCCCGCGGCAGGCTCGTGCGGGCGGTGTAGACCAGGAAGCGCGGGCGCCACGCCGCGGCGAACTTCTCGTTGAAGTCCAGCAGGCGCTGCAGCTGGAAGCGCGAGCCGGTCCGCCGCAGCCCCCAGCGCAGCAGGCGCTGGCCGTTGTCGAGGATCGCGTCGGCGGTCATGACGTGGGCGAAGCCCGCGAAGTTCAGCGACACCTCCGAGCACCCGCGCTCGCGCGCGTGCGCGAGCGCCGCGACGATGAGCGCCTCGTTGAGCCCGTTCGGGCCGTCGCCGAGTCGGCGCATCGCGTCCAGCGACAGCCCGCGGCGGTGGGGAACGAAGCGCAGGAACGCCTGGACCGTGCCGTCGGGCGCACGGCCGAGCACGTAGACGTCGTCGACGTCCTCGGGCGCGCCCCACAGCCGGTCCATCGCCATCGCGAACCCGTAGAGCCGCGGGCGCTGCGCGCGCCAGGCGCGCTCGACGGCGTCGAGCTCGGCCACCAGCCCCGGCGTGAGCTCGCGCGCCGTCACCACCTCGACGCCCCAGCCGCGGCGCTCGATGCGGTGCACCGACTGGCGGACCTTGCGCACGGCGCGTCCCTCGAGCGAGAAGAGCGCCGGCACGGCGATCGCCTCGACGCCGATCTGCAGCGTGCGCAGCCCCAGGCGCCGGTAGCCCGGGAGGTGCGCGAGGCTCGCGCCGGTCAGCACGACGTCCCAGCCGCGGCGCTCGGCGAACGCCAGGAAGTCGGCGACGATCGCCGGGGCGGCGCCCTCCGGCCCGACGGGATCGCCGGAGACGACCGCGGTCTCGCGCAGCGTCCGGAACGCGAGCACGCCGCCGCGCGCGAAGAAGAAGGCCTTGTCGGCGCGCAGCACGAACGGCGCGAGCGAGTCGTGCCCGTACGCGTCGACGATCGCCGCCGCGCGGGCGTGCGACGTCGCGTCGTGGCCGTCCTCGGCCCGCGCCGGCGCCAGCTGCGCCCGCACGACGGCGATCCCCGCGACGAGCGCGACGACGACGAGCACGCGGACCGCGCCCAGCCAGTCGGCGCCGAACTGGCGGGGATCGGCCTCGCCGCCGAGCGCCGTGAGCGCCCGCCACGCGGCGAAGCGCAGGCCGACGTCGTGACCGGAGACCAGCAGCGCGCCCAGGCTGATCCCGAACGCGGCGGTCAGCGCCCCGAGCAGCGCCAGCCCGGGGACCAGCCCGCGGGGGGCGCGTCCGCCGCGGTCCGCCGCGCGCAGCGCCGCGCCGAGCGCCAGCGCGATCACGAGCCCCAGCCCGGCCTCCTCGTAGTCCAGGCCCTTGGCCGCGTGGACGGCGGCGAGCACGCACATCGCGGCGACGGCGACCGGGCCGGCCCGCCGGCGCCCGCGCCACAGGCCGCGCGCCAGGACGAGCAGCACGACGCCGCCGACGACGCCGAGGGCGTGGGCGACCGCCTGCGCGCCGTCGGGCACGATGCCCTCCAGCGCGCGTTCGCGCCAGGCATCGTTCGGCGTCAGCGACGAGGCGAGCGTCAGCACCGCGAACGCGGCGGTGGCGAGGGACCCAGCGATGCGCCACGGCGGACGGGTCGGCATCGTCAGCTCGAAGGTTTGGCGCGGTGAGCGCAGTAGCTCGGGAACTTGAAGCCCGGCGGCGGATGGCGGATGGCGCACCGGCGCCGCGGGTTGAACAGGAGCCGGTGCCAGACCGAGTGCGGCAGCGCGTGGCCCACGCGCGCGAGCTCGGAGCGGCGCGCCAGCCGCGGCGAGCGGCCGAACCACCGGCTCGCCGCGACGAGCATCCGCGGGACCTGCGCGCGCCACAGCCCCCAGTCGTGGCCGCCCGGGAAGAACCCGTAGTGCACGTCGGCCCCGGCCGAGTGCAGCTCGGCCGCGAAGTGGCGGATGCGCCACGGCGCGGTGAAGTCGGTGCGCCCCTGGTACAGCCACGCGCGCAGCCCCAGCCGCCGGATCGCGCGCGCCTTGAGCGGCACCTCGGCCGAAGGGCTGTTGGCGAGCAGCTGCGCGTCGGAGGCGCCGATGAACGGCTCGGTCGGCGTCTGGTCGAAGTAGCCCGACCAGCTCTGCGCGACGCTGAAGACGTGCAGGTGGTGCAGCGTGATGTTGAGCGCTCCGTAGCCGCCCTCCGAGAGCCCGGCCAGCCCGCGGTCCTGGCGCCGGCGCCAGGTCCGGAAGCGGTGGTCGACGTCGCGCACGACGTCGAGGACGAAGTCCATGTAGCGGCCGGCCTGCGTGTTGGCCCACTCGGTGTCGTCGTGGAACAGGCGCGACTTCCCGTACGGGATGACCAGCAGCATCGGCCGGATGCGCCGGCGGTGGATGAGCTCGTCGGCGCGCTCCCCGATCGCTCCGGCGAGGAAGTAGCCGTCGGGCCGTCCGGGCGGCGCGTGCAGCAGGTAGAGGACGGGGAAGCGGCGCCCGTGCGCGGCGGCGGTGGCGTAGCCGGGCGGCAGGTAGACCTTGTAGTGGCGGCGCTCGTGCAGCGCGCGCGACCAGAAGGCGACCTGCCCGATCGTGCCGCGCGGGACTCCGGCCGGCGTGACCGGCGGCGGGAAGCCGCGGTAGAGCCAGTAGCGGTGCGCGTACAGGTAGGTCCCCGTCCCGCCGGTGGCCAGCCACGCGACGGCGAAGGCGAGGACGAGCGCGCGCCGCAGCGGCCGGCGGGGACGATGGACGACCTGCGGCGGGCGCCAGGGGACCGACATGTAAGACGATGCTAAGAGTCGAGCCGTCCGCCGAAGCCACCACCCTAGGGTGGGACGCCGCGCATGCCCTCGACCCGCGCGCTCACCCTCGTCTGCGTCGCGGCCGCGTGCGCCGCGGTCCTCGCCGTCTCCGCCGAGCCCGCGCGCGCGCCCGCCGACAGCGCCCCGTACTACCTGGCGCTCGGCGACTCGCTGGCCGCCGGCGACCAGCCCGACAGCCGGGGCGTCGACCGCCCGACGCCCGAGGGCTATGTCTCGGTGCTCGCCCGGCGGCTGACCCGCGTCTATCGCGGGCTGCAGGCGGTCAACCTGAGCTGCGGCGGGGCCACCTCGCGGACGCTGCTCACGTTCCCGGGCTGCCAGCCGCGGCTGGGGCCCGGCTCGCAGCTCGAGGAGGCCGAGCACGTGCTGGCCGGCCGGCCGGGCGCCGCGCTCGTCACCATCGACGTCGGCGACAACGACGTCGAGCGCTGCATCCACACCGACGGGCGCCGGATCGACCGCGCCTGCGTGCAGCGCGGCACCGCCTCGCTCGTGGCCCATCTCCCCGCCATCGCCCAGCGGCTGCGCGCCGCCGCGGGGTCGCGCGTGCCGGTCGTCGGCATCACCGACTACGACCAGTTCCTCGCCCTGTGGCTCGACGGGGGCCGCGGCCGGGCGGCCGCCCGCGAGAGCGTCGCGGTCATCGACCACCTCAACGCGCTCATCGCGTCGATCTACGCGCGCGCGGGCATCCTCGTCGCGCCCGCCGGCCAGGCGTTCGCCACCGACGACCTCGCCACGCCGCGACGGCTGCCGGGCCGCGGCACCGTGCCGCTCGCCGTCGAGCGCGTGTGCCGCTGGACGTGGGCGTGCAGCGGCCCGCCGGTCGGCCACGACGACCACGCCAACGCGGCCGGCTACGGCGTGATCGCCCAGGCCGTGCTCGACGCCCTCTCGGGCTCGACGTCACGCAGGTCGTCTGGATGAGACGCGGCGGGATCGCGCCCGTCTCTGCCGCCGCAGCCGTGACGGGTTGCGATGGTGCCGGGCCGCTGCGAGCAGCGCCGTGCTGGTCGGTGCCGGCCCGAGCGGCCTGCCGCCGTAGACGACGTTGCCATCGGCGTCCTGGTAGGTGAGCCACGGGGTCGTCGCGTGCTGGTCGACGCCGGGCTTGCTGTAGTCGCACACTCCGTCCGGGAACGTCGTCTGCAGCTCGGCCCACTGGTCGTCGGTGAAGGTCACCGGGTAGTCGTCCTTGCGCATCGGCTTGAGCTGGCACTGGAGGACGTCGTCGGTCTTGGGCTCGTCGGCCGCGAAGCGCGGGGTGCCGTAGGCGGCGACCGTCTGGTCGCAGACCTCGAACGGGATGTCACGGCCGGCGCCGTCGGTGCACCGGTCGGCGAGGTCGCCGGGCTTGTCCTCGCGGATCTTCTGCGCCTGCGGGACATCGCGCTTGTCGGTCACGAAGCGCGAGGCCCACTTGTCGGCGGCGAGCACCGCCTGGTCGGCGAAGCTGCTGTCGCCGACGAGCGGCACCTGGCCGCGCCACAGGACCTGGTTGGCGGCGGTGCCGAAATTGCGCAGCAGCCGCGCGCGCATCGCGTACGTGCGGTACACGTCGTGAAACGCGCCCGGATCCGGGCCGCGCAGATCGATGATCGCGACCCGGTCGAGGTTGCTGGCGGTGTCGACGGCGCCGCTGGTGTAGGCGCGGTCCAGTCCCTCGAGGTCCGGGTAGATGCGCTGCGGGATCGGGTTGCCGCTGTAGTCCAGCCCGCCCAGCTTGGCGTTGACGTCGACGAACTGGGCCGGCGAGAGCGCGCCCGTGCGCAGGCCGTCGAGCCCGTACTGGATGCCGGCGTTGCCGAACGCCCGGTTCGCGAACCCGTCCGGGCGCTTGCCGAAGACGTTGACCATGTAGTCCTGCAGCGTGCACTTGACGCCGCCGGGATTCGTGTTCTGGTCGTAGACCTGATCGGGCGGGACGTCGGGGCAGTCGCGATGCGGCAGGCCGCTGTTCGGGATGACGGTGGTGAAGGTGATCGGGTTGGCGATGTTCGGATGGTCGAGGACCGAGGAGACCTCGAGCGGCCCCCAGAACACGCCCGGCGCCCACTTCGACGGGTCCTCGAAGTACTTCAAGAGCCCGTAGTAGTCCTCGTACTCCATCCCCGAGGACCAGGCGTCGGTGAACGAGCACTGCGGCGTGATCGCCTGGTAGAGGCCCGGGTAGGCGTTCGCGACCTGCTGCTGCACCAGCGAGCCGCCCGAGCAGCCGCTTCCGATCGTCCACCTCAGGTCGCCGTAGTCCTTGATGACGCGCTCCTTGGTCATGTACAGCGACTCGGCCTCGGTCGCGATGTTGCAGTTGTGACCCGCGTTGTCGAGCGCGTGCGACGCGACGACGAACCCGTGCCCGAGGAAGGTCGAGTTCATGACGTCGGGGGCGGTGCCGGTCCCGTACGTCGTGTCGCAGCTCGCGCCGTGCGTGAGGACCAGGCGGCGGTTGAACTGCGGCTGCGGGTGGACGGCCGTCCACGGCTTGC
Source organism: Actinomycetota bacterium (assembly GCA_005888335.1). The sequence continues at coordinate 11,200 of VAWY01000034.1, read as the reverse complement.
CGGGCTGCCAGAGGGCGGCGATGGCGTACTGGTCCCGGTCGAGGTAGCCGGTCTCCTTGCGCACGATGAACGGCACCGTCTCGCCGGTGTCCGTGGTCGTCCTGGCGATCTGCGAGTCCGGCGGCGGGTTGGAGGGGTCGTAGCTCTGGAACCCGCCGCGACTCGAGGGCATGTAGGACCACGTGATCTGCGGCTCGGCGTTGCACTGCTTGTCCAGCGCGCCGTCCTGGCACTTCCACGGCTGGATCTGCGGCCCGCTGAACACCGGGCCGCCGATCGGATGGGTGACGAGCGTGATCTGCGCCGCGGTGCGCCGTTGCGCCCGCGCGATCACGCGGTTGTCGCCGAGCGCCAGGCCGGTCACGACGCCCTCGATCTTGCCGTCCGGCCCGAGCCCGAACGCGGAGCTCTGGTCGGTGCCGCCGACCGTCACGCGCAGGCCCTCGGTGCGGGTGACGCCGCCGATCGCCACGAGCGCGTCGCGGCCGGAGACGAGATCCGCGCGGCTGGAAAGGACGCTGATCGTCAGCGCGGGCGGCGGCGTCCGGTGGGTGCGGGCACGGTGGTGCTTGGTTGCCGCGGTCGCGGCGCCCGGCACCGCGACAAGCGTGAGGGTGCCCGCCAGGCCGGCCAGCACGAAACGTCGGAACCCCATCTGTCGCCTCCTGCCTGCCATGACCAGATCGCACGGCTGGAAACGACGCGGTACCAGAAAACTGGCGGTCCGGAGGCAGACGAGGAGCGGCGCCTCGCCGGGCGCCGCGGCGCGCCGATCGTCAGCGTTTGATCGAGGCCAGCAGGAAGAGCCCCAGGCTGGTGAAGCCGACCATCACGGTGAGCATCCAGTACTGCGAGCGGGTGGCGCGCCGGCCCGCCTGGTAGACCGCCAGCGCGCGGTCGTGAGCGAGGACCAGGCCGCCGACGTGGCCGCAGACCAGCGCACCGACCTGGACGTACCAGACCGCCGCCTTGGAGAACAGCGAGTAGTCGATGGCGGCGTGCGCGGTGCCGAACAGGTCGGAGCCGTGCCCGAGCGGATCCGAGACGAGCGCGTCCATCGCCTGACCCTGGAAGACGAGGAACGTGAAGTAGTGCGCCATCACGTACGCGGCGGCGATGGGGATCAACGTGTGGATGAAGCGGCGGGCGAGCTCGTCGCGCCGGAACCCGCGGTCGACGCTGCGCATGCCGCTGACGCCCATGCGGTAGATGCCGGCGACGAGGAGGATCATCGCCGCCAGACCGGCGGTGCCCGCGAGCTCGGTGGCGCCATGCGCCGACACGCCCAGGCTGGTGAACGCCCGCTGGAGATCGGGCGCCAGCTCGGACCACTGGACGGTGCTCGAGAGGCCGTCGAAGCTCGTCGTCCCGATCATCACGCACAGCACCGCGACGATCCCGGCCCCGATCGGCAGCTCGGTGGCGGCCGACAGCGGGCGGCCGACGAAGACGTCGCGACCGCGGAGACGGACCAGCGACAGCCGGGAGAACAGGCCGAAGTAGACCGAGAAGGCGTCGCCGCGCCGCGTCCACGCGTCGACCCCGAACAGCGCCATGCCGACGAGCTGCGCAGCGGCGTAGACCCATGCCGCCGCGGCGACGGTGTCGGGCGCCGAGCGGCCCGGGTAGACGAGCTCCAGCCAGGCGAACGCGGCCAGTCCGGCGACGGCCGGCCAGTAGCCGAGCCGCGCCGGGTAGGCGAGCGGCGGGGCGATCCACTCGTCGGACACGCGACGCGTCAGCCACCCCACGGCACGTCCCACGGCCCGCCACGGGTTGAACAGCGAGAAGACGTCGCCGAGGAGCACCGTCACGGGGACGAGCCCGACCCAGAAGACGACGTAGACGAAGGTGGGCGCCAGGTTGCGCCCGGGCACCGGCGTGCCCTCGAGACCGGCGTAGACGAGCAGGGCGAAGGTCGCCACGCCGAGCAGCCCGCAGGCCGGTTGCACCCACACCGCGAGGCGCAGAAGCCGCTGCGTCTCGGCGTCCTCGAGGCGCGGCTCGCGCCACAGCGCGCCGAGTGCGGAGAACGACGCGACCAGGACGATCGCGGCCGCCCACGCGAACAGGTAGCCGGGGACCGGGATGCCCGGCGGGCTCGGAAGGCCGTGGGCGAGGATCGGCGCCAGGATCATCGAGCGGCCGCGCGCTGGATTGCGCGGGCGCGCAACAGCAGCGCGACGGCCACACCGAACAGCGCCCCGGCGACCACCAGCCAGACGAAGAGACGATGCCCGTGGCTCGGCGCGGCGGTCGCCGGCGCGACGGGCTTGACCTGCGGCAGCGGATGGCCGCTCGCGGCCGCGATCTTCTCGACCGTCGTGACGGCGTCGCTCGCCAGCTGAGTCGGTGTCGCCTTGGGCCCAGGGCGCGTCGCGGCCGCCACCTGGCGGCCGGCGGCGGCGTCCTGACCCTCGAGGCCGACGCCGCCCGGCATCACGACGACGAGTGTCGCCTCGCCCTGGACTAGCGCCTTGATCTCGCGGTAGAGGAACTTCGCGTACGGCTTGGGCTTGTTGAACAGCGAGGTCACCGCGCCGAGGTCGGTCGGCGTGGCGATCACGGCGACCTTGAACGGACGGCCGCGGTCGCGGGCGATCTTCAGGAGGCGGTCGAGCTGGCCCTGTGTGGGCTTCGCGACCGTGTTCCCGTACGGCAGGTAGGAGTCGAAGCCGGGCAGGTAGTCGCTGGCCGGGTCGGCGTCGGCCCACGTGGCGGCGGGCGCAGCGAGGGCGACGAGCGCAGTCGCCAGCAGGCAGGTGATGAGGCGCGCGGTCCGCAGGGTCACGCGGTCGCAGGCTAACGCGCGATCGCCATCATCCAATTTGTTGAACAGCGAGGTCACCGCGCCGAGGTCGGTCGGAGTGGCGATCACGGCGACCTTGAACGGACGGCCGCGGTCGCGGGCGATCTTCAGGAGGCGGTCGAGCTGGCCCTGGGTGGGCTTCGCGACCGTGTTCCCGTACGGCAGGTAGGAGTCGAAGCCGGGCAGGTAGTCGCTGGCCGGGTCGGCGTCGGCCCACGTGGCGGCGGGCGCCGCGAGGGCGACGAGCGCAGTCGCCAGCAGGCAGGTGATGAGGCGCGCGGTCCGCAGGGTCACGCGGTCGCAGGCTCACGCTCGAGCCGACGGGCCTCGTGCTGGTTCGGCCGGGGGCGCGTGCGCGGCTGGGCGACCTCTTTGCAGCGTGGGGCAAGCCGCTGACGCGCCGGCGCGCGGCGGACTTCACCGGTCCGGTGCGGGCGTTCGTCGGGGGGCGGCGGTGGAGGGGGGATCCGGCGGCCATCCCGCTGGCCCGCCACGCGGTGATCGTGCTCGAGATCGGCCCCTACGTGCCGCCTCACCGCCACTACGCCTTCCCGCCGGGAACATGACAAGCGGGGACGGCTCTCCACGCTTTGCCTATCGTCTGCCGGCGATGAGAGTCGCCCGCCCCCTGGCCTGCGCCGCCATCGCCCTCGCGACCGCCGGGTGCGGCTCGTCGTCGGGGTCGGGCGTCAAGGCGCCGACGATCGGCGCCGCGCGCACCTTCCAGCTGCAGGGCTTCGAGCCCCGCCGCGCCGTGCAGCCCGGCAAGCCGACGCGCGTCTCGTTCGACATCCAGCTGCCTTCCGGCCGGCCGCTCACCGCCTACAAGACCGGTTCGGGCCCCCACACCGGCGTGCACCTGATCATGGTCCGCAACGACCTGTCGCAGATCATCCATCTGCACCCGCCGGTCGGCTCGGGCGGAAAGATCGACCAGCCGGTGTCCTTCCCGGCGCCCGGCCCGTGGAAGGTCCTCGTCGACGCGTACCCGAACCTGCCCAACACGCCGAACTTCCAGCTCTTCAAGAACGTCGACGTCGCCGGCCACTACGTCCCGCGCAAGCTGCCGGCGTTCCACTCGACCCAGACCGTCGACGGCTACCGCTTCCAGATCCACGGCCACCCGAAGATCAAGGCCATCCAAGCGGCGTTCGTGACGATCACCGTCACCGACCCCTCGGGGCGCCCCGCGCACTTCACGCCCTGGTACGGCGCCCTGGCGCACGCGATCTTCTTCCGCTCCGGATCGCTCGACTACTTCCACACCCACGTGTGCGGCAAGGGCGCCGCCAACTGCACCAGCCTCCTCGGCGGCAGCAAGATCACCGGTCACTCGAGCACTCCAGGCAAGCTCACGATCGGGGTGCTGGTGCCCTTCCCCGGCACGTGGCGGCTCTTCCTGCAGACGAAGGTCGCGGGGCACGTCCTTACCGCACCTTTCACTTTGCGTGTGAGATAGGCGCGGTGAAGTTCTCTGCGTGGCGCAGCGTGCCTGCCTACACCGGCGTGGTCGCGGGCATCGTCCTCGCGACGCGCGCGCTCGTCTACGAGCTCGCGCGCAGCACGCCGCTGGCGACGCGGCTGAGCGGCCGGCTCGGCGGGCCGCGCCCGGTCGTGGTCGGCGCGATCGCCTTGACTACGGCCGTCGTGCTCGGCGCCGCCCTGCTCTGGCTGGCGGCGATGGGCGTGCGCGAGCGCTGGACGCTGGCCGACTCGCGCACGCGCGGCGCTGCGCCGCGCCTCGACCTCGGTCGCTTCGCGCTGCGCGCCGGTCGAGTCCTACATCCACTGGCGCGCGGGCCTCGGCTTCCACGGGTTCGACTGCCTGTTCGGGCCCGTCCACGTCAACGCCGTGCCCGTCACCGCCGCGCTCGCCATCGTAGCCGCCGCGGCGATCGGCGCCGTCGAGCACCTGCTTCGCTGGGCGCGGCGCGTCGTCGCGCGCGCGCTCGGCGCCCGGCCGCGCCCCGCCCGCGCGCGCGTCGCGCTCCTGTCGCCCGCTGCGGCCTCGCCCCCGCGGCGCGCTGTCCTCGCGTTCGAACCGCTCCTTCCGCGCCCGCCCCCGCGGCTCGCCCTCGCCGGCTGAGCCACATCGGGCGGCGCTCGCGCGCCGCGGAAAGGTCGTTCGAACGGGAGGTCTTCCCTTGCACAGAAGTGTTGCGCCGATCGCCGGCGCCGTGGCCGCGTTGGCCATCGCCGCGCCGAGCGCATCGGCACACGCCATCGTCAGCCCCGCGGTGGCCAAGAACGGGGCGCTCGAGCAGTTCACGCTGTCGGTGCCCACCGAGAAGGAGGGCGCGACCACGACGAAGATCGAGCTGAACGTCCCGGCGGGCTTCTCGATCGACTCCTACGAGCCGTCACCCGGCTGGAAGCGCCAGGTCCAGGCGACGGGTTCGGGCGAGGAGGCGGTCGTGCACAAGGTGACGTGGTCGGGCGGGAAGGTCCCGACCGAGGAGGACGCGGTCTTCCGCTTCAACGCGGACACGACAAAGGCCGCGACGTACAAGTTCAGCGTCCAGCAGACGTACTCCGACGGCTCGGTGGTCTCCTGGTCGGGGCCGGAGAGCTCCGACGCGCCGGCGCCCACGGTCGAGTCGCTGAGCTCGTTCGGCGGCGGCGGGGGCAGCAGCACGCTCGACGTCATCGCGCTGATCGCGGCAGGCCTCGCCCTGGTCCTCTCTATCGTCGGCCTCGCCAGCCGAGCGCGCTCGCTGACATGAGCGGCCGCGGGCGAGCCGCATGGATCGCGGCGCTGGCCGCCGGCGTCGCGCTGTTCGCGCCCGCGGCGGCCTTCGGCCACGCGGCGCTGCTGCGCACCTCGCCGCAGGCCAGCGTCACGGTCAACGGCTCGCCCGCCCGCGTCTCGCTCACCTACAGCGACGTCATCGAGCCCAAGTTCGCGATCGTGTCGGTCACCGACGCGGCGGGCCACAGCCAGGTGGCGGGCAACCCGACGCGCTCGAAGGCCAACCTCCACGAGATCGACGTCCCGGTCCGCCACCTCGACCGCGGCTGGTACCTCGTCTTCTGGCGCGTCATCTCGGCCGACGGGCATCCGGTGCGCGGCGCGTTCACGTTCGCCGTCGGGCCGAACGCCGGACCGGCGCCGCAGTTCGTCGTCCCGTCGCTGCGCGAGACGGCGGCCACGCCGTCGCTGCTGATCGCGCGGTGGGTCATGTTCCTGTCGCTGATGGCCGCCGTCGGCCTGCTCGCCTTCCGGGTGGTCGTGGCGCGGCCCATCCTCCATCGCGTGCCCGAGTCGTCGCTGCGCGCGGTCAGCGTCGCGCTCGCCGTCGCGTTCGGCGTCGCGCTCGTCGCCGTCCCGGTCTATGTCGATCTCGCGACCGCGCAGTTCACGCTGCGCTCGGCGTTCGACGTCTCGGCGCTGGTGCCGCTGATGCGCTCGTCGTCGTTCGGGCGCAGCCTGCTCGACCTCGAGGTCGTCCTGGCGCTCGCCGCCGTCGCCGCCGCCATCGCCGTGCGCCTGGACCGGCCCGAGCTGCGCTCGATCGCCGCGCTGCTCGCGCTGATCGGCGCCGGGGGCGCCCTCGCCGCCGCGCTCGTGGTGCCCGGCCTCGCCGGCCACGCCGCCGACTACTCGCCGCGCGGCGTCTCGCTCGGCCTGGACTGGCTGCACCTGGCGGGCGGCGGGCTGTGGATCGGCGGCCTCATCGGCCTGGTGACCCTCGGCGCGACCGCGGGGGCGCGGCGCGTCGCCTGCATGGTCGTCGTCGTGCCGCGCTTCTCGCGCGTGGCGCTGGGCTCGGTCCTCGTCCTCGTCGCCTCGGGGACCGTCGTGTCGTTCATCCGCCTGCCGACGCTGAGCTCGCTCTTCGACACCGGCTACGGCCAGGCGCTCGTCGTCAAGATCGGCATCCTTGGCCGCCGTCAACCTGCTGCGCACGACGCCGCGCCTCGAGGCCTCGCGCAGCCGGCCCGGGCTCGGGGAGAGCACGGTCTCGACGCTGCGGCGACTGGTGGGCGGCGAGGTCGCCCTGGTGGTCGGCGCGATCTTCGTCGCCGGCCTGCTCTCCAGCCTCGCGCCGCCGCCCAAGGCGCTCGGCGCCATCGGCCAGGCGGAGGCGACGGTCGGACCCGGCCCGGTGACGCGGACGTTGACGCACGGCGCCTACCGGATCGGCGTGCAGATCGCGCCGAACCGTGCGGCCGTGCCCAACGCGTTCTCGGTCAAGGTCGAGCGCAACGGGCAGCCGGTCAAGAACGCCGACGTCATCGCCAAGTTCACGATGCTCGACATGGAGATGACGCCGCAGGCCTACCACCTCGACCAGCAGCAGCCTGCGATCTACGCCAAGAAGTCCGTGCCCTCGCTGGTCATGGTCGGCCGGTGGGGCGTGAGCTTCTCGATCGCGCCGCCCGGGCAGCGGCCGTTCGACGTCCTGCTCCTCGACCACGCCCAGGGGTGAAGCCGATGCACCCGACCCTGACCCTCGTCCTCGCGGCCATCGCGCTGCTCGCCGGCGCCGCCGCGATCGTCGTCGTCGCGCTGCTGACGCACCAGGTCCTCCGCTGAGCCTGAGCCTTAGAACCCCCGCTCCAGCCAGGTCAGCCACGATTCGCGCGCGGCGACGCGATCGCCGGCATGGTGGAGGTCGCCGGCGGCCGCGTCCTCGCTGGGCGTTCCCCGCGCGTCCTCCGCCGCCTGGCGCAGGCGTGACTGCTCGTCGAGCGCGGCTTCGAGACGCTCGACGGCGCTCGCGTGCGCGTCACCGCCGCGGGCTGGTCTTCCGAGGCTCATGGTTCCTCCCGGGTTTCGTCAGTCGGGATCTGCCGCTGCCCGTCGACGCCGGCGTGGCCGGCGTCCCAGCGCGCGAAGCGCTCCTCGATCAGGTCGCGCAGCACCGGGGCGGCGGACTCGGGCAGGTCCGTGAGCGCGCTCTGGTGGACGTCGCCACCGCGCGACGGTCTTCTGATGCTCATGGCTTCCTCCGATTCCCTTCTGTGAAGGTCGCGCGAGGAAGAAGGGCAAACCGCGTGCGATCCGGCAGTGACCACACTATCGCGGCCTGTCCACCCGCCCGGCCCGTCAGGGGAGTAATGTCGGTCGCAAGCTGGCCCTGCGGTCAGAACGCCGGCCGAAGCCCGATTTCCGCCGAAGGCGCCTCAGGCGCTGCCGAGGCGACGGGACCGAGGCGAACAGCGTTCCCCGCGGGGCCGGCCCTCTCAGGTACGGGTGCCATCGCGGGCGCGCCGCGAGTACGCCAGCGTGGCCGCGCCCTCGGTCACCAGCGCGAGCACGATGAGCGCCCAGGCGACGTAGAAGGTCACGCCGCGGACGTCGACGATCAACAGCAGCGTGAGTCCCGTCACGACCGCGACGGCACGGATCGCGAACTGCCACGGAACCGCGGGCGGAGCCGCCGGGCGCCGGCCAGTCGATTGCACCGTCATCCGGGTGCGCGGTCCGGGAACGCGACCGCGCGCTGGCGCTCGGGGCTGACCCGCACGACATCCCAGGCCAGGCCACACGCTTCCAGCCCTCGGATGACCAGCGCGGAGACATCGAGCTCCCAGCGCCCGAGGCCGTGCGTGGCCGACGTGGGAAACGCGTGGTGGTTGTTGTGCCACGACTCGCCGAGCGACGGCAGCGCGAGCCAGAACACGTTGCGCGACTCGTCCCGCGTGCCGAACCGGCGGCGACCGAACACGTGGCAGATCGAGTTGATGCTGTACGTGACGTGATGGAGGACGAACAGCCTCACGCCCCCGCCCCACAGCAGGCCGGTCAGCCCGGCGGCGACGGTCCCGCCGATCGCGACGCCCAGGCCGAACGACAACGCCAGGCCGGCGAGCGCCCAGACGAAGAACGTCCGATCGACGAACCTGATCACCGGGTCGCGGAGGAGGTCGGGGGTGTAGCGGGCCCGCGCACCCCGCTGGTCGTGGCGAAACAGCCACCCGACGTGCGCATGCAGCAGCCCGCGGAGCGCCCCGGCCCAGCCGACCCCATGATCGACGTGAGGGCTGTGAGGATCTCCCGGCCGGTCGGAGAACGCGTGATGCTTGCGGTGGTCGGCGACCCACGAGATGACTGGCCCCTCGATCGCCGCCGACCCGAGGATCGCCAGGACGGCGCGGACAAGCGGTCCGGTCTTGAAGCTGCGGTGCGTGAGGAGGCGGTGGAAGCCGACGGTGACCCCGAGGCCCGTCAACGCGTAGACGATCGCGAGCACCAGGAGGTCGCGGGGGCGCAGCAGGCCGTCCCAGACGCGCCACGCCGCCAGCCCGAGGGCCAGCACGGGCAGTCCGGTGACGAGGCCGGTGATGATCCGGTCCGCGGTTTCATGGGCGACGGGCTGGACGTCGTCCGAGGGCGTGGCCATGTCGTCCTCCCTCCGGCTCTTGGGCGGTCACTCGTCAGGAGAGACAGGCGAGCCTGGCGGGCGGGCCGCGCGCGCTGCGCGACACGTCGATCCTATCGACGCCGATGGGTGAGGATCTCACCGGTTCGCCGCATCGAGGCGCCGGGTAACCCGAAGGCGGCCGATTCTTTTCCACGGCCGCCGCGGTCCAGCACTCCGCGCGCCCCCGTCGAGAGAGAGCCGGTTCGACCAGCTACGGGGGCCCTTGTTGCGAGGTCTCCAGTGAGGAGTCGGACCTGTGCACGTGCAGTCCCGCGAAAGGACGCTTCGTCAACGCTTCGAAGCGCGGTTGTCCGCTTGCCGAGCGGCCCGCCATGCCGTCGGCGAGGTCGGCGACGCGCTGCCGGGGCGACTCCTCGACATCGTGCGGCTCCTGGTCAGCGAACTCGTCGCCAACGCCGTCATCCACGGCCGCGCGCAAGACCACGGGGGCATCGAGCTCGACGTCGCCATCGACGACCGCCGCCTGCGCATCGACGTCGCGGACGGCGGCCCCGGGTTCGTTCCGCCGCCGCGTGCGCCCGACGCGGACCTCGAGGGCGGCCGGGGGCTGCAGCTCGTGGAGGCGTTCTCCGACCGCTGGGGCGTCATCGCGGAGGGCGTGACCCAGGTCTGGTTCGAGATCGACCTCCCGTGGAACCCGCCGCCGGAGCTCGCTCGCCGGCCGTCGCCGGCGCCCACGCCGGTGTGAGCTCACGCTGGAACGAGCGCGATGCGCCCGCCGGGCGCGACTTCCGCCTTCTCGCCGTGTTTGCTGTCTACCCGTGCTCCGGGCTCTGGCGGTCCTGCTGGCCTTGATCGGCGCCGTGCTCGCGGCGGCCGGGCCGGCGCGGGCCCGATCGCTGGAGACCGGCATGGCCGACGACGGGGCGCTCGTCGGCAGCGCCGCCGACGACACCGTCGCCGCGTGGCAGCGGATGGGCGTCGACGCCGCGCGGCTGCAGGTCTCCTGGTCGCGTGTGGCGCCGAACACGCGCGAGCCGGTGATGCCCGCGACGTTCGACCCGTCGAACCCCGACGATCCGGGCTACGACTGGGGCGTCATCGACGAGAAGGTCGGCCGCCTCGTGCGGGCGGGCATCCGGCCGATCCTCATGCTCGACGGTCCGGCGCCGCTCTGGGCCTCGAGCGTGCCCGCCCTCGGCAATCAGCGCTACCGGCCGGTCGGCTCGCAGGTCGCCGCCTTCGCGACCGCGGTTGCGCGGCGCTACGGGCCCGACGTGCGCGAGTACATCCTGTGGAACGAGCCCAATCTCCCGCTCTGGCTGCAACCGCAGGCCGCGTGCGTCAAGCGGAGCTGCACGCCCGCGTCGGGCGACGGCTACCGCGCGCTGGTCCGTGCCGCCTATCCCGCCATCCACGCGGCCGACCCCGACGCGAAGGTCCTGATCGGCGCCCTGGCGCCGCGCGGGAGCCGCCTGATGAGCCGCAACGCGAACATGCGCCCGTTGCAGTTCCTGCGCGCGCTCGGCTGCGTCGACGAGCGCCTGCGGCCGCTTCGCAGCGGCGGCTGCGCGCACTTCCAGCCCGCGATCGCCGACGGGTTCGCGTATCACGCGCACAGCACGAGGCTGCCGCCGGACGAGCCCTACGACAACGCCGACGACGCCAACCTCGCCAGCCTGCCCACGCTCGAGCGCCTCCTCGACCGCCTGCAGGCCGCGGGCCGGCTCGTCGGCACCACGAGGCCGCTGGGGCTGTGGCTGGACGAGTACGGCTACCAGACCGACCCTCCCGACCGCCAGCGCGGCGTGACCCCGGGCCAGCAGGATCGCTATCTCGCGCAGGCCGCCTACATGGCGTGGCGCGATCCCCGCGTCCAGCTCCTCACGCAGTACGCCTGGGTCGACGAGGCCGTCGGCGGCGGCAGGTCCTACACCGGCTGGCAGTCCGGTCTCATCGACGCCGACGGCAACGCGAAGCCCTCGCTCGCGCACGCCCCCGACCCGTTGTGGGTCGACCTCGCCCGGCAGACGATCTGGGGCCAGGTCCGTCCAGGCGGCGC
>VAWY01000033.1 GCA_005888335.1 Actinomycetota bacterium | reverse complement strand
TCGCGCCGGGACGCGCGCGACGTGGAGACCGCTGGCCCGCGTGACGACGCGGCCGGACGGAACCTGGTCGCTGCGCAGGCGCATCGTCCCGTTCGCCTCGTACCGGGCGGTGACCGACGACGGCGAGACGAGCGCCACCATCGTGGCGCCGGCGCCCTCCGTGTCGGCCTTGAGCTCGGCGAGCGCCGCCACGGGCGGCGTCGCGGTGCGCACCCTCGGCTCGAGGCCGGGGGCGCGGATCCCGCCGTCATTCGCCGGCCTGTCGCTCGAGTACGGGTCGGTCCTCGACTACCTCGGCTCGACGGGCCGGGGCAACCCGGTGTTCGCCCGCCTCATGACGACGCTGCGTCGCGCGGGCGGTGCCGCGCCGCTGTTGCGCTTCGGGGGCGAGTCCTCCGATGAGACATGGTGGAACCCGGGCGGCGCGCCGCGGCCGCCTGGCATCACCACCGACATCACGCCGGCCTGGATCGCGCGCGTG
>VAWY01000311.1 GCA_005888335.1 Actinomycetota bacterium | reverse complement strand
CGCGCTGCAGGCGCCCGAAGTCCGGACCCGGCGTGACGCCGAGGCGCTCGGCGAGCTCGGGGTCGAAGCGGCCCGGGCGGGCGTCCTCGACGAGCGCGTAGGACAGCGCCGGCCCTCGGTGGGCGGCGTTGATCGCGTGGACGCGGTAGCCGTCGCGCTCGACGGCGTCGCCGGGCGCGACCTCGACGATGCGGAGCTCGTAGCCCAGCCGCCCGTAGACGATCCGCATCACCTGCATGAGCTCGCGCAGCGGCGCCGGGCCGTGGACGGTGAGGGGCAGCTCGCGGTCGCGCAGGTCGAACGTCTTGAGCATGCCGGGCAGGCCGAGCCAGTGATCGACGTGCAGATGGGTAATGAAGACGTCCGTGATGTCGCTCAGCCCGATCGAGCGCACCAGCTGGCGCTGCGTGCCCTCGCCGCAGTCGAAGAGCACACGGTCGCCGCCGCGCCGGACGAGCAGGGCGGGCAGGCCGCGCCGCGCGGTCGGCGCCGAGCCGGCGGTGCCGGCGAAGAACAGCGAGAGGTCCATCGCGGCCCGGAGCGTATTCGCCGTGTGCCTGGCGGTTTCGCTCGTCGTCGCGCTCGCATCGGCGCCGGCGGCGGCCCGCCGACCGGTCCCCGGCGTCGTGGCCGACCTCCCGCTGAGCGGCGCGGACTACGCGCGCCTGCACGAGTCGGGCGTGAAGGTCGTGCGGCTGTTTATGTTCACGCGCGCCTACAACGACGCCGGCTTCCGCGACGCCGTCGGCCGCCTCGACGCGCTCGGCATCAGGCCGCTGTTCGTGGTCGTCGGCGACCCCGCCGCGCCGCCGCTGGACGGCGGCGGCGTGGACGCGTACGCGAGCTTCGTCGCCGCGCGCGCCGCCGAGTTCCGCGGGCGGATCGCCGGCTGGGAGATCTGGAACGAGGAGGACGCGCAGGCCTGGTGGGCGCCGGCGCCGCCGGTCGACGGGACGGCGCGCGACGCCGCCGCGTACACCGCGCTGCTGCGGGCGACCGCTCCGGCGGTGCGCCGCGCCGACCCGCACGCGGCGGTGATCCTCGGCGGCCTGACCGGCAACGACTACCGGTTCCTGGCCGACGTCTACCGCCACGGCGGTCGCGGCGCGTTCGACGCGGTCGCCGTCCACACCGACACCGGCTGCAACCTCGCCGCCCCGTCGGGCTACCTGCGCGACCTCGACGGCCGCATCAACCAGTTCTCGTTCCTCGCCTACCGCGAGGTGCGCCGGACGATGGTCGTCCACGGCGACGCCCGGACGCCGATCTGGATGACCGAGCTGGGCTGGTCGACGAGCACGCTCACGTGCGACACCGGGCGCTGGGCCGGCCAGAAGGCGGGCGGCGTCAGCGAGGGCGACCAGGCGGCGTTCACCGCGCAGGCGTTCCACTGCCTGCGCCTCGCGCGCTACGTCACCCACGCGCTCGTCTTCCGCCTGCGCGACGAGGCGTCCGGCACGACGGCTGCCCGGTACGGCCTGCTGCGTGACGACGGGACCGCCAAGCCCGCGTGGGACGCGCTGACCGGCTACGTGCGCTCCGGCGACCGCCTGCGCGGCGCGTGCGGGGACTTCACGCCGCCGCGCATCAGCATCCGGCTCCCGCGCCGCGGCCTGCGCTTCCCCAAGGCGCTGCGCATCAGCGTCAGCGCACGCGACAGCTCCGGCGTGCCGCGGATCACGCTGCTCGCCGACGGACGCAAGATCCGCAACTTCACCGACCCCGCGGCGCCGCGCACCGCCACCGGCTCCATCGACTGGCAGGGCGCCAAGCGCCTGTCGCCGGGGCGCCACGTGCTCACCGTCCTGGCGCTCGACCGCTACCGCAACACCGCGCGCGCGGCCGTCGCGGTGGTCAAGACGAGGCCGGGCTGAGCGGGTAGGCTGGATCGCCTCGCGCCCTTAGCTCAGTGGATAGAGCGTCGGCCTCCGGAGCCGAAGGTCGCAGGTTCGAATCCTGCAGGGCGCGCTCTCAAGAACCGCTCTGCTGAGCCAAATTTCGTCCGCGGCGAGGTGTACGAGCCGGCATCGGGTGGGAACGGGTGGGAACGCGGCTGGGGGCTCCGAGTCCCGCTGTGAGGGGATGGATCGCCGGAAGGGGACAGATCCCCGGCTACGTGAGCTGTAGTTCTCTTTGGCCTGCGACTCGTACCGGGGACGCTGGGCCGAGCGGACGTCGGGATGGGGACGTGGTCCGGCGCGTCCACGGTCTGCGCCGGGCCCATCACGCGACGATCGGGCGAGAGGGTCAGCGAGTTCGCTCACCGGGCACGGAGGAGGCGCGGTCTCCCGGCGACCGGACCGCGGGGGTTGCGCGGCGGCGGGCTCGAACTTCGCCTCGCATGCAGCGCGCGCCCGGCGTCTCGCGCCTGATCACCGACACGCCGCTCGACGACCGCTCGCTCTAGGGTCTCCACAGAACGAACAGCGATGCGGACGCCGATCCTCTCTCACGCGGAACGTCGCCTGCCGCGCGTTGCGCAGCGGGCGCACGGACGGTCCGCTACGGCGGCGCGGCGCCCTTTGCGCCTATGTGTCGCGCGTGGGCGGTGCGGCTGGCGCATCGTCGGTGAGCGTGGATGTGCTGGCCGGTGTCCAGGCCACTTCGAACAGCCGGTGGCGTCCGTCGAGGCCTTTGAACTCGGCCTGGCCGGCGTCGCGCAGCTCGATGTCGCCGCGCTCGGCGACGAGGTCGCGTACGAGCGCTGAGATGAGGATGTCGCCACCTTGTGCGTGGGCGGCGATGCGGGCGGCGAGGACCACGCTGCGGCCGAAGAAGTCGCCTTGCCGGTGGATCGCCTCGCCGGTGTGGACGCCGATGCGCACCCGGATCGGAAAGTCGCTGCGGGCGGAGCGTCGCAGCAGGGCGCGCTGGATGTCGATCGCGCACATGACGGCCTGGCGGGCCGTGGGGAACGCGACCATGAAGCCGTCGCCCTGCGACTTGACCTCGTAGCCGCCGTGCTCGTCGAGCTGGGCGCGCACGATCGTGTTGTGG